>NZ_CP108002.1:3328570-3631167 GCF_041435055.1 Streptomyces sp. NBC_00341
GCGGTGCGCGAACAGCGACGTACAGGGCTCACGATGTTGGACGCTACCGCACTCTTGAGCGGGCTGCGACGACTCTCCCCCGGCTCACCCCACCGTGTCGCCCTGTGACCCCCGGTACGGCCACCCCCGGGACGACTCTCCTGACCTGCGCGGCAGCGGAAGGGCACAGGTCGTGACGGCAACGATTCCGGTCGCCGCTCACCGCGAAAGCGGTCATAGGACAAGAGGAGGACGGTCACGGGCGGGGCCGGAATCGGGCTCCCCCGTGGCCGGATTGTTCAAGAGCGGACAGGCCGGTTTCGTCCCCGCGCAGCCGCCGTCCACCCGCCGCGCGGAGCGTTACGCTGCGTCGGTGATGGACAGTCCCGTACCGCCCCACCCGTCCGAGCCGCGACCGCGACGCCGAGACCGACACGGCCGAGGCATGCGCGGGCCCGTCGCACCGCCCCAGGTGCCGCTCTCGGCCAGCCGGGCGGACAGCTTCCGTGACCTCGTCCAGGACTCCGTGGAACGGCTGGAACGGCGCTGGCCGCAGCTGGCCGAGGTCGACTTCGTCGTCCTCGACGTGCCGAGCACCGGGGAGGAGACCGTTCCGCTGGGGAACGCGCTGTCCGCCGAGAAGGGGCGGCCGGCGCAGATCGTCATCTACCGGCGCCCCGTCGAGATCCGTACCAAGAACCGTGACGAGCGCTCACTGCTGGTGCACGAGGTCGTGGTCGAGCAGGTCGCGGAGCTGCTCGGACTCGCCCCGGAGTCGGTCGACCCGCGCTACGGGCAGGAGTAGCGGGCCGGGGGACTGATTCGTCTCCCCCGGCGCCCTCCGCGTTCAGTCGTCCAGGACCGACAGGTCCTGTTCGGCCACCGGTACCTCGACCGTTCCGCCGTCGTCCGGCAGGGTCTGCACCGTGAACATCGGGATGCCGTCCTGCGGGAGTGCGAGCGTACGGGCCGCGTGGACCGGGCCGCCCGACTGCGTCTGAACCGTCAGCGCGTACGTGCCCTTGAGGCCGGACGGGACCGGCGGGGTGACCGCGAGCGTCGTGCCCGCGGCGACCTTGTACGTCTTGCTGACCGGGGTGCCCGCCTTGCTGCCCGCGGACGCCGTGACCTTCACGGTGCCGGCGGCGCCCGGTGCGGTGAGCGAGAGCGTCGAGCCCTTCGACCGGTTGTCGGCGGCGGTCGCCTGCGCGCCCACCGGTCCGGTCGCCGGGATGTAACCGACCTCCTGCTTGTCGCCCTTGCCCCGGACCACCCGCAGGGCGGCCACCACGGGAGTGGCCCTGTCCTTCTGGGTGGGCGTCAGCAGCAGGGATCCCGCCTCGCCCCGAGTGAGGTTCTTCAGGTCGACCCCGGCCGTCATCCGCGACTTGACGTGGAGGTCCTCGTTGCCCACCGGGGCGAACGGCCCGGTCTTGCCGAGCAACCGCACGGTGAGGTCCGCGTCGTCCTCGCCGGGGGCGAAGGCCACCAGCCGGACCGAGGTCGCGTCCGCCGGGATGCCGGGCAGCACCAGGGTGCCGGCCGGGGCGGCGGAGGCGGTGAGCCAGTCGCTGCCGGTCTTGCTGTCCGCCGTCCTGACGACCGCGCCGACCCGCCCGGTGCGGGTGGTGACGTGGACGGTCACATCCTCGGCCGCCTTGCTGGTCAGCGTCGAGATCAGGACCCGGACGCCGGATCCGGCGGGGACCGTGATGCCCTCGCCGACATCGGACTTGAGCGTGCCGTCCGGTCCGTACAGCTCGATGTCGGCCACCGCGGCGGTGTCGTCCGGGTTGGTGAGGTTGACGTAGTCCTCGCGGGTCTTCGCGGTGCTCGCGGCCGGGAACCAGAAGTCGGTGTCGGGTGCCGTGCAGCTGACCCCGAGCACGCCCCGTCCGTCGCCGGCCTCGACGGTGGTGGTCTGCTGGGCGCTCCAGCCGGGCGCGAGGCGGCCGGTGGCGGTGCCGACGAGAGCGGGGGCGTCCGAACCGGACACGTCGGCGGTGACCGGCTTGCCGGGCTCCTTCAGGGCAACGACAGGCTTGTCCGAACCGGCCGCCTTGTCCTTGGACTTGTCCTTGCTCTTGTCCTCGGACTTGGACTTGGACTTGTCATCGGACTTGGACTTGTCCTTCTCCTTGTCGTCCTTCTTCGTGTCGGCCGCGGGTGACTTCAGTTCGGCCGTACCGGCTTCGCCTTCGCCGTTCGCGGGCGGGGTGAAGGACGTGTACGCCGTCTCCGCGAGATCCGAGAGGCCGGGCGCCGGGCAGAGCAGGCTGGACCGCTCCACGGGCAGCCGGGAGGACGCCCCGGCCTCCGTCGCACCGTCGTCCCCGGGCACGGTGAGCGCGGTGAATCCGGTGACTGCGGCGAGGGCGACGGCCCCCGCGATGAGGGACAGGCTGGTGGACTTCACTCGGACTCGCCTCGCGATGCGTTACCGGTCGGCCACGGGTTCTGGCCCGGGGCGGGGTTCTCGTCGGGATTCTGGTTCTGATCCCGGTTCTGGTTCTGGTTCTGGTCGTGGCCCTGTGGGTCGTACGGCTGCTGGTCCCCGTACTGGCCCGTGCCGTACTGGGCGTTGGGGTCGTACGGGGTATTGGGGTCGTACGGGGCGTTGCCGTACTGCTCACCCGTGCCGTACTGGGCGTTGGGGTCGTACTGCGGGTTGGCCGGGTCGTACGGGGCGTTGGTGTACTGCCCCTGGCCGTACGACGTGTAGTCGCCCTGCTGCTGCGGATAGCCGTACTGGTCGTACGCGCCGGGGGCGTTCTGCTGCTGCCCGGCTCCGTACTGGCCGTCCTGGTACTGGCCCTCTTGGTACTGGCCCTCCTGGTACTGCGGGTAGTCGGCGCCCTGGTACTGCTGGGCGTCCCATTCCCCGTACTGCTGCTGCGGCACCGCCGGGTACTGGCCCGTGTCGCCGTCCGCCTGCTGCGGCACGGCCGCGTACTCACCGGTTTCGCCGTCCGCCTGCTGCGGCACGAAGACGTCCTGGCCGTCGGCGGAGTGCGGCTGCGGTTGCGGTTGCGGTTGCGGTTGCGGTTCTGCGGCCGGTTGCTGGGGCGGGGCGTACTCCGCCCGCTCCCCCGCGTCGCCGTCCTCGTCGCCGTCCTCGCCCTCCGCCTGGGCGGCCGCGCGGAGCCTGCGGGCCCGGCGGCCCTCGCCCGCGACCGGCTCCGCGGGGACCGGCACGGTCTCCTCCGGCAGGTCGTCGTCGATCTCCCGGCGGCGGCCCGGAAGGGCCAGGACCAGCAGGACCACGCCGAGCGCGGCCTGGGCCCAGATCCACGCGGAGTGCGTGATCGACGCCTCGTACGTGAGGTTCAGCGAGCCGCCCTCGGTGGGGAGCTCGAAGCCCTGGGCCCAGCCGTCGACGGTCTTGCGGGTCAGCGGCCGGCCGTCGAGCGTGGCCTGCCAGCCGGGGTCCGCGGCATCGGCGATCCGCAGCACCCGGCCCGCGCCGCCCGCCGGGATCTCGGTGTGCGCCTCGACCGGGCTGGAGCCGACCGGCAGCGGCTCGGCACCGGCGGCGGACGGGACGATCATGATCCGGGCGACCTGCCGGTCGACGCGCCAGAGCGCGCTGCCGTCCAGCTGGCTGAGCCGGCTGAGACCGGGCGTCGCGTCGAGCACCCGGCTCATCTGCTTCGGCGCCCCGTCCCGCACGAGGACGTACCGGATCGCGAAGCCGCTGAGCTGGCTGCCCTGGTCGGCGCCGGAGCCCGCGACCAGGTTGGCGACGACCTTGTCGAGGTGGCTGTTGCCACCGCCCGCCGCCGCGAGTTCGGCGTCACCGAGTCGGGCGCCGGAGCCGCGGACCAGGGTGTACGCGACTGAGGAGGGCGATGTGCCGTCGAGGACCAGGGTGCGCGGCTGGTCCCGGGTGCCGCTCTCCTCCGCGACGAACGCGGGCACCTGCACCGGGTCGCGCCGCTCCAGCGGGCCCGCGGCGCCGCCGATCATCCAGCCGGCGGCGGCCAGCACGGGGGCGATGCCCGCGGCGAGCGCGATCAGGACGGCGACCGGCTGGCGCCAGCCGAAGCTGAGTTCCGCGACGCGGATGCGCGCACCGTCCGCGCCGACCAGCGCGGCGGCGATGAGCGCTGCGCCGTAGACGAGGGTGGCCGGTCCCGCCCAGCCGGAGCCGTTGGCGAGCCCGGCGAAGGCCAGGCCGACCAGGGCCACGGCCCAGGCGGTCCGTACCGCGAACTGCCGCTCCCCGCGCAGCAGCGCGGCCAGCGCCGCGAGGACGATGCCGAGCAGCAGGACGCCGCCCGCCGCCTTGGGCCCGCCGGGGCTGATGCCGAGCAGGTCGAGGGCGGAGGCCGATCCCGTACCGGCCTCCAGGCCCGCTTCGTTCAGGAAGGACGAGGGGCTGGTCAGCAGCGAGAGCGACCAGGGCGCCAGGACGAGCAGCGGGGTGCCGACGGCGGCGAGGAAGCGGAGCCCGTAGGCCGTGATGTCGTTGCGGCGCAGCGCGAGGACACCGACGCCGAGAACCACGGCGAGCGGCCACACGATGGGGGTGAACGCCATCGTGAGAGTGAGGAGCAGGGTGTACGCCCAGGTGGCACGCCAGCTGCCCCGGCTGTCACCGCTGCCGCGCATCCCGTGCGCCGATACGGCCGCGCGGGCGATCAGGGGCAGCAGGACGAGCAGGACGGCGGTGCCGAGCCTGCCGGTCGCCAGGGCTCCGGTCGCGGCGGGCAGGAAGGCATACGCGACGCTCGCCCAGGCCCGCAGCAGCCGCGAGGGGATCAGCGGGCGGGAGACGAAGTACGCGGTGAGTCCGGCGAGCGGGACCGAGCAGACCAGCAGCAGGGTGAGCGCGAATCCGGTGGAGCCGAGGAACAGCGCGGACAGCGCGGAGATCATGGCCAGGTAGGGCGGTGCGGTCTGGGTGCCGCCGGTGCCGACGGTGTGCCAGGCGTCCGCGTACCGGCCCCACAGCTCGGAGACGTCGCCGGGTGCGGGCAGCAGGGTGCCGCCGGCCAGTGCGCCGCCGCCGATGAGGCTGCGGCAGGCGACGAGCGAGACCAGGAGCAGGACGGCGAAGAGCACCGGTCCCGGCTTGCGGCCGACCCGCTTCAACTTGGCGAACTGGTCGATCTCCAGGAAGTCCGCGTCGTCGCCGCCGGGTCCGGACTCCACGGCGCCGTGCCGCGAGCCGCCGGACTCGGCCTCCGTGGAGCCGCCGAAGTTCCCGGCGACCTGTTCCACGGTGGCGCGGACGGTGGCGCCGGGTGCGGGGAAGAGCCCGCGCAGCTCCGCCGGGTCGATGACGCCCTTGCCGCGTTGGCGGCGGGCCGCGAGGATCCGGCCGGGCCGCAGCAGGGTGCCGAGGAGTCCGGCGACCTCGTCGAGCGCCTGTCCCGGCACCTTGCCGACGAGGTAGGCGAGCGTACGCAGCAGGGTGCCGAGCACCAGCCGGATCAGCGCCCAGAGCAACAGCTTGCCGCGGGCGTTGACGAGCATCGTGTAGACGGCGCCGGCCTTGTCGACGCGGTGCGGGCTGGAGACGGACCGCCCGGCGCAGTCGATGGGGCGCCGTTCACGGGCGGACGCCTCGGCGTGCCGCAGGACGGCGTCGGGGGCGACCAGCACCCGGTGTCCGGCCATGTGGGCGCGCCAGCACAGGTCGACGTCGTCGCGCATCAGGGGGAGCCTGCGGTCGAAACCGCCGAGCTCCTCCCACACGTCACGGCGGATGAGCATGCCGGCGCTGGAGACGGACAGCACGGTACGGACCTGGTCGTGCTGGCCCTGGTCCTGCTCGCGCCGGTCGAGACCGGTCCAGCGGCGCCCGCTGTTGGCGATGGAGACGCCGACTTCGAGGAGCTGCCTGCGGTCGTACCAGCCGCGGAGCTTGGGGCCGACGATCGCCGCGTGCGGGTCGTTGTCGACGACGCGCAGCATCTCGGCGAGTGCGTCGGGCTCGGGCGCGCAGTCGTCGTGGAGCAGCCAGAGCCACTGCACCGGTTCGCCGTGCGGCAGTTCGGGCAGGTCGTAATTGTCGTCACGCCAGGACCGGGTGACCGGGTCCCAGCCGCTGGGGCGCTTCAGGTACGGCAGGTCGTCCGGGGTGAGTACACCGGCGGTGCGGCTCGCCTCGTCGACTGCGGTGCCGAAGCTCGTACGTCGCGCGAGGTGCAGGACGCGGTCGGCGCCGAGCGCCTCTGTGACCAGCCGCGCGGAGTCGTCGGCGCTGCCGGTGTCGGCGGCGACGACGCTCTGTACGGGGCGTTCCTGCCCGAGCAGCCCGGCGAGTACGTCGGGCAGCCAGCGTGCGCCGTCGTGGGCGACGAGCACGGCGGTGACGACATGCCGGGGGAACTCTGGGGCGGCGGCGGCCGCGTACGGCGCCGTCGAATGGCTGTGCACGGACATCGAGGTACGGGCCCTCCGGCCGGGTCCGGGGGAATGTACCCCCCGGGGGCTGCATCGGTGTACACGCGCGCCCTGTCGGGTCGTTGGCGCGTCTCGGACGGGGCCCCACACTAACGGTACGGATAACCGGGGTGGCGCGGAGCGGTTGAACGAGAGCGACGGTACGGGGCCGGGGGCGGTGCGCCGGGCACGGCGATGGCCCGCCGCCTGCGGGCAGGGTGCAGGCGGCGGGCCATGGGCGGGCCGGGGCGGGTGGCGGGGCCGGGAGCGGTCCGCTCCCCGGAGTCCGGCGTCTTCCGGCCAGGCCCAGGGTCTTCGGTCAGGCGCTTCGGGCCACGCGCTTCGGGCAG
This sequence comes from Streptomyces sp. NBC_00341, assembly GCF_041435055.1. Classification (NCBI taxonomy): domain Bacteria; kingdom Bacillati; phylum Actinomycetota; class Actinomycetes; order Kitasatosporales; family Streptomycetaceae; genus Streptomyces; species Streptomyces sp. NBC_00341. Next base: position 3,335,290 of record NZ_CP108002.1, read on the forward strand.
CGTCTTCGGAGCGGGCGCCTCGGATCTCGGCCTTAGATCGCGGCCTTCTTCAGACGTCGTCGCTCGCGCTCGGAGAGGCCGCCCCAGATGCCGAACCGCTCGTCCTTGGAGAGCGCGTACTCAAGGCATTCGGACCGGACTTCACAGGCGAGGCAGACCTTCTTCGCCTCGCGGGTGGATCCGCCCTTCTCAGGAAAAAAGGACTCAGGGTCGGTCTGGGCGCACAGTGCGCGCTCCTGCCAGCCGAGTTCCTCGTCCGCGTCCTCGACCAGCAGTTGCTGGAACAGCTCGGTCATGTGCGCCCCTCGTCTGTCTCTTGCGTCCCCGTGATGCGGCCGTTATCGAATCGGCCGAACGACACGAGTGAAATTACAAGTGTGTAGCTTCGTGCCAGTCAAGCGCAGATCTGCTATTGGGCCCGGTATTCACTCTGCGGCACCAAGCCTATGCGGTAAGTGTTCAAATAGCCAAAAACCTGACATATGCCATGGGCCTCTCGCACACCCATCGCGCGATCACCCGTCACAGGGAGGAACTCCCTGGAGGGCGGGCACGTTGCGATTCGATCACCGAAGGGATCAAGATCACAGTCGGATCACGGACTCGCGACCACGTTTACGGCCACCCCTGCTGCGCCATGTCTCCGCCGCGAGCGCTGCACAAACCTTTCTCCGCTCGGAGCAACCGGATGAGGTGAAACATTAGCCTCAAATCGGGCATTGGGTTGACAGCCCGGAGGTTCTCCGGCTCTCCTTGATGTCATGCCAGTGACCTCAGCGATGCGCGTCACCCACACCCGTGGGTTCCGTAGCGCTGTCCAGGCTCGCTGTTGCTGTTCCAGCTGTCTCAGCTGTTGAAGCCCTCGCGCTCCAGCCCGACACAGCTCATCCCGGACCCCCGGACCCTTCCCTGCGGCCTTCACGGCCCGTGGTCACCCGGTCCCCACGGTCCCCGCGACACCCCTGCACCCCCACCGGACCCGCACTCCCGTGCACTCCTGCCGAGGAACCACCGCACCCATGAACAGCGACAGCGACCTCCAGATCGCCGGCGACCTCCTTGAGGTCCAGCACCTCCTGCGCCCCGCCCGTGAGCACCCCGCCACGGTGGCGGAGTTCGCCGGGCTCGCCCGCTCCATCGCCGATGACCGCTCCCGCTGGGCCCCGCTCGTCCAGTACGACGCCACCACCCGCTGGTACCACCGGCTGCTCAGCCGCCCCGGGTACGACGTCTGGCTGCTCAGCTGGATTCCGGGCCAGGGCAGCGGGCTGCACGACCACGGCCCGTCCTCCGGCGTACTGACCGTGCTGGACGGCGAGCTGACGGAGCGTACGGACCGGGGGAAGCGGACGCTGGGCTCCGGCGCCCAGCGCGTCTTCGCCCCCGGCTACGCCCACGAGGTGGTCAACGACTCCCTCGAACCCGCCGTCAGCCTGCACATCTACTACCCGGGCCTGACCGACATGCCCATGCACGCCTCGCAGTGCGCCGCGACGACGGTCACCGCCACTGTCTGAACAGTCCCGCCCGTCGCCCGCCACCACCCCGACAACGATCAGGCTTCGCCTGACAGACTGTTTCCATGCGCATTGTGGTTCTGGCCGGCGGTATCGGTGGTGCTCGTTTTCTGCGTGGCCTCAAGGAGGCCGCGCCCGACGCGGACATCACGGTGATCGGCAACACCGGTGACGACATCCATCTGTTCGGGCTCAAGGTCTGCCCCGACCTCGACACGGTCATGTACACCCTCGGCGGTGGCATCAACGAGGACCAGGGCTGGGGCCGTACCGACGAGAGTTTCCACGTCAAGGAGGAACTCGCGGCCTACGGCGTGGGCCCCGAGTGGTTCGGCCTCGGCGACCGCGACTTCGCGACCCACATCGTCCGCACCCAGATGCTCGGCGCGGGCTATCCGCTGAGCGCCGTCACGGAGGCGCTCTGTGCGCGCTGGAAACCGGGCGTCCGGCTGCTGCCGATGTCCGACGACCGGATCGAGACCCATGTGGCGGTCGACGCCGACGGCGAGAGCAAGGCCATTCACTTCCAGGAGTACTGGGTGAAGCTGCGCGCCTCCGTCCCGGCCCGGGCGATCGTGCCCGTCGGTGCCGAGCAGTCCAAGCCGGCGCCGGGCGTCCTGGAGGCGATCGCCTCGGCCGACGTCATCCTCTTCCCGCCGTCGAACCCCGTCGTGTCCATCGGAACCATCCTCGCCGTGCCCGGTATCCGGGAGGCCATCGCCGAGGCCGGAGTGCCGGTCGTCGGCCTCTCCCCCATCGTCGGTGACGCACCGGTGCGCGGGATGGCCGACAAGGTGCTCGCCGCGGTGGGCGTCGAGTCGACGGCCGCGGCGGTCGCCCAGCACTACGGCTCCGGGCTGCTCGACGGCTGGCTCGTCGACACCGTGGACGCGGGCACGGTCGACGAGGTGGAGTCCGCGGGCATCCGCTGCCGTTCCGTCCCGCTGATGATGACCGATGTCGCCGCCACCGCCGAGATGGCCCGGCAGGCGCTCGTCCTGGCGGAAGAGGTACGGGCATGAGCACGGCTTCGGACGCCGCACCCTCCTACCGGGTGTGGGCGCTGCCCGGGATGCCCGAGGTGCGGGCCGGTGACGATCTCGCGAAGCTGATCGCCGCCACCGGGCCCGGCCTCCTCGACGGTGACGTCCTGCTCGTCACCTCGAAGATCGTCTCCAAGGCGGAGGGCCGGATCGTCGAGGCCACCGACCGGGAGGCGGCGATCGACTCCGAGACGGTACGGGTGGTGGCGCGGCGCGGCACCCTGCGGATCGTCGAGAACCGGCAGGGCCTGGTCATGGCCGCCGCCGGGGTCGACGCCTCCAACACCCCCGCCGGAACGGTCCTGCTGCTGCCCGAGGACGCCGACGCGTCGGCGCGGGCGATCCGGGACGGGCTCCGGGACACGCTCGGCGTCGAGGTCGGCGTCGTCGTCACGGACACCTTCGGGCGCCCGTGGCGCAGCGGGCTGACCGATGTCGCGATCGGCGCGGCCGGGGTGCGGGTGCTGGACGATCTGCGGGGCGGAACCGACGCGTACGGCAATCCGCTGAGCGCGACCGTGGTCGCCACCGCCGACGAGCTGGCCTCTGCCGGCGACCTGGTCAAGGGCAAGGCGAACGGGCTGCCCGTGGCGGTGGTGCGCGGGCTCGGCCACGTCGTGGACCCGGCGTCCGCCGAGGGTGCGCGGGCGATGGTGCGGGGCGCCGCCGACGACATGTTCCGGCTGGGCACGTCAGAGGCGGTACGGGAGGCGATGACCCAGCGGCGCACGGTGCGCGAGTTCACCGAAGACCCGGTGGACCCGGGCGCGGTGCGGCGGGCCGTGGCCGCGGCGGTGACGGCGCCCGCGCCGCATCACACGACGCCGTGGCGGTTCGTGCTGCTGGAGTCGCCCGAGTCGCGGACCCGGCTGCTGGACGCGATGCGGGACGCGTGGATCGCGGATCTGCGGCGGGACGGGAAGAGCGAGGAGTCGGTCGCCAAGCGGGTGCGGCGCGGCGAGGTGCTGCGCCGGGCGCCGTATCTGGTGGTCCCGTGCATGGTGATGGACGGCTCCCACACGTACGGGGACGAGCGGCGGGACACCGCGGAGCGCGAGATGTTCGTGGTCGCCGCCGGGGCCGGGATCCAGAACTTCCTGGTGGCGCTGGCGGGCGAGCGGCTGGGATCCGCGTGGGTGTCCTCGACGATGTTCTGCCGCGAGGTCGTGCGGGAGGTGCTGGCGTTGCCGTCGTCGTGGGATCCGATGGGGGCGGTGGCCGTGGGACGGCCGGTGGAGGCGGCGGCGCCGCGGGTGGGGCGCGATGCGGAGGCGTTTGTCGCGGTGCGGTGAGAGGCGGCGGGCCGGTGGGTGGTTTCGGGGCTCCGCCCCGGGCCCCGGTCCTCAATCGCCGGACGGGCTTGATTTTGCCGGACGGGATTGATTTGGCCGGCCGGGCTTGATCGGGCCGTAGGGGCCGGAAGCGGGCCGGCGGGCTCGGACGAAGACCCCGGCTACAGCCTGGCGATGTCGCCCCGGGTCATCCGGGGCGCGTGGCGGGGCGGGGTGTTGCCCGAGAGCATGATCAGGCGGGTGGCCCGGTGGCGCTGGCCCTCGTACGGGGACAGCAGGGTCAGCATCTCCTCGTCGTCGGCGTTCCGGTTGCCGGCCAGCGCGTGGCCGACGATGCCGGGCAGGTGGAGGTCCCCGACCGTCACCGCGTCCGGGTCGCCGTTGGAGCGCTGCAGGGTCTCGGCGGCCGTCCAGGGGCCGATGCCCGGGATCACCTGGAGGCGGGCCATCGCCTCGGTCAGCTCCATGGTGGCGGCCTCCTCCATACGGCGGGCCACCCGGACCGCGCGCAGGATCGTCGCGGAGCGCTTGCTGTCGACGCCCGCGCGGTGCCACTCCCAGGACGGGATCAGCGACCAGGTGCGGGCGTCCGGCATGACGTACAGGCCGTACTCCTGCGGGCCCGGCGCCGGCTCCCCGTACTTGCGGACCAGGAGGCGCCAGGCGCGGTAGGCCTCGTCCGTGGTGACCTTCTGCTCCAGCACCGACGGGATCAGGGACTCCATCACCAGGCCGGTGCGCAGGAGCCGCAGTCCCGGTCTCCGGTGATGGGTCACGGCGAGCAGCCGGTGGCGCGGGGCGAAGGCCTCCGGTTCGTCGGAGGCGCCCAGCAGCCTGGGCAGCTGGTCCAGCAGCCAGTCCGCGCCGGGCCCCCAGGCGGCTGCCTCGATCCGCCCTTCGCGGGCGACGACATGCAGAGTGCCGGGGCCCGCGGGGGTGCGGCTGGCGCGGCGGACGGAGCCGTCGGCGGACATCCGGAAGGTGGGGTCGGCGGGGCCCCGGCGCAGCGGGCCGAGGACGAGCCGCAGGTCGAACGGGCCCGGCGGGGTCCACTCGCGGGTCAGCGCCGCCGGTTCGGGCGTCGTCACCTGGCGCGGGACGGCCGCGTGCGGGCCGCTGCGGGGTGCGAATCGTCCTGCCACGGGTGAGGTCCTCGGTAGTCGGGGGTGCCTGTCGAGGGTACGGCTGATTCCGGCCATTCGGGGTGTGCTGCGAGGAGCGGCTCGCCCGGTCATTCGTCCGAGGAGAAGCGCACCGATGCGGCGGGCAGATGTGCCCCGCACCAGATCCGGACGCCGTCGAGCAGTTCGTTGTCGGCGCCGACCTTGGCCCCGTCCCCGACGACCGCGCCGGCCAGCACCGTACGGCTGCCGATCCTGGCGCCCGCGCCGACCAGGGAGTCCGTGATCACCGCGCCCGGTTCGACGACCGCGCCCGCCAGCACGGTGGAGCCCTCGATCCTGGCGCCCGCGCCGATGACGGCGTCGGCGCCGATGACCGTACCGCCGCCGAGTTTGGCGTCGGGGGCGACCGAGGCGGTCGGCAGCACGAGCCGGTCGCCGCAGCGGCCGGGGACGGCCGGGGACGGCGCGCGGCCCAGCACCAGGTCGGCGGAGCCGCGTATGAAGGCCTGCGGAGTGCCGAGATCCAGCCAGTACGTGGAGTCGACCATGCCCTGGAGATGGGCGCCGGAGGCGAGGAGTCCGGGGAAGGTCTCGCGCTCCACGGAGACCGGGCGGCCGGTCGGGATGGTGTCGATGACGGAGCGGCGGAAGATGTACGCGCCGGCGTTCACCTGGTCGGTGACGATCTCCTCCGGGGTCTGCGGCTTCTCCAGGAACGCGGTGACCCGGCCGGTGTCGTCCGTCGGTACGAGACCGAAGGCGCGCGGGTCCTCGACCCGGGTGAGGTGGAGCGAGACGTCCGCCCCGGAGTCGTCGTGCGAGGTGACGAGCGCCCGGATGTCGAGGCCGGTGAGGATGTCGCCGTTGAAGATGAGGACCGGTTCGTCCGGGCCGGAGGTGAGCCGTGCGGCGACGTTGCGGATGGCGCCGCCGGTGCCGAGCGGTTCGCGTTCGGTGACGTACTCGATGTGCAGGCCGAGCTCCGAGCCGTCGCCGAAGTACGGCTCGAAGACCTCGGCCAGGTAGGACGTCGCGAGGACGATGTGCTCGACTCCGGCGGCACGGGCACGCGCCAGCTGGTGCGTGAGGAAGGGGACGCCCGCCGCCGGAACCATGGGTTTCGGAGTGTGCACCGTGAGCGGGCGCAGTCGGGTTCCCTTGCCGCCGACCAGGAGGATCGCTTCTTTTGCCTCTGTCACAGCACTGTCTCTGCTTCCTGCTGGGGCCGGGCCTGGTAACGGACAACCGCTTCTTCGGCTGGCCAGTGTATGCAGACCGGAGGGGGTGTCCTCGGTCAGCAGCCCGCAGCAGGACCCGGGGCGGCCGGCGCCCTTCGGCTCCTTCCGGTCAGCGGCCCTGGAGCTTGGCCGAGCTGGTCCGGGTCGTGCCGAGCTTCTTGTAGAGACGCGCTCCGGGGCATTCGGTTGCGAAACCGTCCCGGTGGCCGGAGATGACGTTCAGTTTGACCTTCTTGCCCTTCTTGTACTTGTTGCTTCCGCCCGACACCAGGGTCACCTTGCCCTTCGGGTTGGCCTTGAAGAGGCCGAGCTTCCAGGCGGTGAGCTTGGCAACGGCGTTGACGGAGGCGGCGGGCGGGTTGGTGCCACTGAAGGTCCCGAGCACCACGACGCCCATGGTGTTGGTGTTGAAGCCCAGGGTGTGCGCGCCCATGACGGCCTTCGTCACGCCGCCGGCCCGGCCCTCGTAGATGTTTCCGCACTTGTCGACGGCGAAGTTGTAGCCGATGTCGCGCCAGCCGTTGCTCTTGACGTGGTAGCGGTAGATGCCGCGCAGCACCGAGGGCGCCTGGGAGCAGGTGTAGTTGTTGCCGGTGGCGCTGTGGTGGACGAAGGCCGCCTTGACGGTGCTGGTGTACGCGAAGGCCTTCTCGCGGATCTTCTCGTCGGCGCCCCAGCCCTTGCGGGTGATGATGCGCGGGCGGGGTCCGATGTACGGCTTGGCGCCCGGCGCGTAACCGGCGGCCGCGTCGGTCGCGGACCTGCTCAGGGCGGGGAGTGCGGTGGCGCCCCGGGCCGCGGCGCGGTCGGCGCCGGCCGCGCCGGTGGCGGGCGGCTCCTGCGGGTCCTTGCCGGGGTCGACGAGTTCGAGGTGCAGCCCGCCCGGCAGCGGTACGGGGGTGGCGGACGCGTCACGGGTGCCGGAGGTGTCCGGGGCCTCGGGGTCCACCCGGACCTCGACGCCGTCGGAGGCGCCGACCCAGAGCGGGGCGGTGGAGCCCCGGACGGCGCTCGACTCGCGTTCGGCGGTGCCGGGGTCGGCGGAGTGCTCTGCGTTGTGCGTCTCCAGGTCCTGCCAGCCGGACCAGCGGCCGGTGGAGGTGGAGCGGGTACGGACCTGGGCGGTGCCGTGGAGTTCGGTGTTCACGTCGTCCCAGACGACGCCGACCATGGAGAACGGGTGGACGTCGCGCTCGGTCAGCCCTTGTCCGGCGGCTGCCGAGGAGAGTTCACCGGGGGCCCGCGCGGAGGCGGTGGACAGGGGGGACAGGGCCAGCGACTGCGTCGAACCGGGCAGCGCGGCGGGTTCGGACGCCTCGGCGGGCAGGGAGCCCGCGGTGGCCGGGTGGGCGGGGGTGTCGGAAGCGGCGCCCGCGGGCGCGGCAAGCGGCAGCGCGAGGGCTGCCGCGCAGGTGACACCGATGGAGGATGCAATGAAGGCACGCATACAGATCATCCTGGGCATAAGCGAACAACTCCGGCGACCGGTGATTCTCCCGGCACTTGACGGCCCGTCTGCCGAACCGGTGTACGGGCCACCCGGGGCACCCGGCCCGGCCCGCCACCGCCACGTACCCTTGCGCGGATGAATGCCAGCGACCGCACCCCTGCCGACCTGCTGCGTTCCGCGCTCGCCGCGGACCCGGCCCGACCCATGGTCACTTTCTACGACGACGCCACCGGAGAACGCGTCGAACTGTCGGTGGCCACCTTCGCCAATTGGGTGGCCAAGACCGCCAACCTGCTCCAGGGCGACCTCGCCGCGGAGCCCGGTGACCGGCTCGCCCTGCTGCTCCCCGCGCACTGGCAGTCCGCGGTCTGGCTGCTCGCCTGCTCCTCGGTCGGCGTCGTCGCGGAGGTGGGGGGCGACCCGGCCGCCGCCGATCTGGTCGTCACCGGACCGGACACGCTGGAGGCCGCGCGGGCCTGCCGCGGTGAGCGGATCGCGCTGGCGCTGCGTCCGATGGGCGGCCGGTTCCCGCAGCCGCCGGAGGGCTTCGCGGACTACGCGGTCGAGGTGCCGGGCCAGGGCGACCGGTTCGCCCCGTTCGCGCCGGTGGACCCGGACGCGCCGGCGCTGACCGTGGGCGATGTCGCGCTCAGCTCGGCGGAGCTGGTCGCGCGGGCCCGCGCGGACGGTGCGGCGCTGGACCTGGACACCGGATCGCGGCTGCTCTCGGGGCGTTCGTACGACACCTGGGACGGCCTCAGCGCCGGGCTGTTCGCGCCGCTGGCGACCGGGGGTTCCGTGGTGCTGTGCCGGCACCTCGGGGAGCTGGGCGAGGACGGGCTGGCGCAGCGCGTCGAGAGCGAGCGGGTCACCCTGACCGTGTGACAGCGGGCGACGCGGCGGCGCTCCGGGCGAGGGCGGAGCGCCGCGGTACGACAAGCGGCCCGAGAACCACCCGTCCGGCCCATAGTGGGCCGAGCCCTCCGGGCGATTCGTCAACTCCGGTACATGATCTGCGGTACAGACCACTCAAGGCACAACCAAGCGTGAGGTTCAGCCGTCTACTTCTGCAACCGGCGGCCCATCGCGCCGCCGAACGTGAAGGATGGACGCAGACGTGACCGAAAGTGCCGGCACTCCGGCCGACCCCGACGACTCGGCCGCGGGCGAGGACCAGACGCCGGACGGGTCGCCCGGCGCGGCGCCCGGCGAGAAGCCCGCGCCGGAGAACGCCTCTGAGGACATCCCCGCGAGCACCCCGGGCGGCGAGACCCGCAGCGGATCGGGCAACGGGCCGGGCGGCGGATCGGACAGCGGGTCCGGCGGCGGATCGGACAGCGGGCCCTCGGACGGACCGTCGCCCGAGGGCCCTCGATCCGGTCCGACCCTCGACATCACCGTCAAGCGCAAGCGGCACTGGCTGCGCTGGACCGCACTCGGGGCCTCGTTCGTCGTCCTCGTCGCGGCGGGCGCCGGCTGGTGGCTGTACAAGAAACTCGACGGCAACATCAAGACGGACACCTCCGCGGCCGCCGAGCTCAAGGCGTACGAGAAGGAGCGCCCGCCCTCCGTCGTCCACAACGCGGAGAACATCCTGCTCATCGGCTCCGACAGTCGGGCCGGGGACAACCGCAAGTACGGCCGCGACGACGGCGGCAGCCAGCGCTCGGACACCACGATCCTGCTGCACCTGGCCGCGAACCGGAAAAGCGCCACCGCGATGTCCATCCCGCGCGACCTGATGGCGAACATCCCGGCCTGCCACAAGGCGGACAAAACTGCCAGCAGACCGCAATTCGCCCAGTTCAACGGGGCTTTCGAGTTCGGTGGAACCGCCTGCACCATCCGTACCGTCGAAAAGATGACGGGTGTCCGCATCGACCACTACATGGTCGTCGACTTCAACGGCTTCAAGGACATGGTCGACGCGGTGGACGGCGTGGAGATCTGCCTCAAGGAACCGATCGACGACAGCGCCGCCCACCTCAAGCTCAAGGCGGGCCGCCAGAAGCTCAACGGCGAGCAGGCGCTCGGGTACGTACGGGTCCGCAAGTCGATCGGCAACGGCAGCGACACCGAACGGATGGACCGCCAGCAGCAGTTCCTGGGCGCGCTCGTCAACAAGGTGCAGAGCAACGGCGTACTCCTCAACCCGACCAGGCTCTATCCGGTCCTGGACGCGGCGACGAAGGCGCTGACCACGGACCCGGGCCTCGACACCCTGAAGGACCTGTACGACCTGGTACGCGGCATGCGCAACGTACCGACCGACAAGGTTCAGTTCCTGACCGTTCCCCGGCAGCCGTACTCCGCCAACCGAAATCGGGACGAACTGGTACAACCCGATGCGGACAGGCTCTTCAAACAACTGCGCGACGACAAGCCGCTCACGGTGGTTCCCGCAGATCAGCTCAACGGTGACGACGGCAAGAACACCGATCACGGGGAGAGTTCGGAACATTCACAGGATGAAGACAGCAACGGCCGGTCCGGCGAGCCCACGGACGGGGAATCGGGCGCGACAGGCGCCCCGGGACCCAGCCCCACGCCCACCTATTCGGGTAACAACGCCGCGACCGACCTGTGCAAGCAGTAAAGCAATTGCCAAGCAGCCATCAACGTTCGGCGTGCAATGGGAAGAATGCCCGGTTGTAAGGGCCGTGGAATATGTCACGCCCATCGCTCGGCGCCGAACCGGACGGATAGTGTGACGCGATCCGGTCGCTCCGGGCCCTCGGGCCGAGCACTTCCGGAGCGAAAGATTGAGCGCCTTTCGGGGGAGGCGCCTCGCGTGGCACCGACGGAGGACTCAAGCAACCGTGGATGCACAAGGCCGTGGGCGGGCGGAAGACATCGATCCCGCAGACCAATGGGTCCTCAACCCGGACACCGGCGATTACGAACTGCGACTGAACCAATCCGGAGGGGATTCGGGCGGCGGCCAGGCCCCTTCGGCGCCTCGCGGCGCCCGGCGCCCGGACGCCGGCCGTGAGAACACCGGCCGGCGACGGGAGTCCCCGCGCGACGCCGGGGGACGTGGCGCAGGACCCGGCCGCGAGGTGCCCAGGCAGGGCGGTCGCCGCTCTGCCCGCGGCCAGGAGGCCCGCGCCAAGGAGGGTCCGGGTTCGTCCTCGAACGAGAACGGCGCCGGCCGCCGCAAGCGCAAGGCCCCCAAGGCCCGCCGCAAGAAGGCACTGATCTGGACGGGCGGCGTGGTGGCCTTCCTGCTCGTCGGGGTCTCGGTCGGCGGTTACGCGCTGTACCAGCACTTCAACGGCAACCTGAACTCCGTGGACATCGGCGACGCCGGCAACAAGGACGTCGTCACCGCCGACGCGCCCCTCAACATATTGGTCATCGGCACGGACAAGCGGACCGGCAAGGGCAACGAGGGCTACGGCGACAAGGGCAGTACCGGCCATGCCGACACCAACATCCTGTTCCACGTCTCCGAGGACCGCACCAACGCCACCGCACTGAGCATCCCGCGCGACCTCATCACCAACATCCCGGAGTGCAAGTCGAGGCAGCCGGACGGCTCCGACAAGGTCATCCCGGGCACGGAGAACATCCGGTTCAACGTCAGCCTCGGCCAGTCCGGCCGCGACCCGGGCTGCACGATGGAGACGGTCAAGGAGCTCACCGGCCTCAAGGTCGACCACTTCATGATGGTCGACTTCAACGCGGTCAAGGAGCTGTCCACGGCGGTCGGCGGCGTCAACGTCTGCCTCGCGAGGCCGATCAAGGACGCGGACTCCCATCTCGACCTGTCGGCGGGCCCGCACAAAATCCAGGGCGAGGACGCGCTGGCGTTCGTACGGACCCGGCACGCCTTCGCCAACGGGAGCGACCTGGACCGGATCAAGGTCCAGCAGCAGTTCATCGGCTCGATGATCCGGCAGATGAAGTCGGACGACACCCTGACCAGTCCGACGAAGCTCTTCAAGCTGGCGGACTCGGCGACGAAGGCGCTGACCGTCGACAAGGCCATCGGCTCTGTGCCGAAGCTGACCACGCTCGCCAAGGAACTCACCAAGATCGACACGAAGAACATCTCGTTCGTGACGCTTCCGGTGATCGACAACCCGGCGGAGCCGAAGCCGATCACGGTCGTCGTGGACCCCGTGAAGGCGCCCCAGCTGTTCTCGATGATGCAGGCGGACACCTCGCTGACCGAGGTGGCCGCGCAGAAGAAGGCGGCCAAGGGCAAGCAGGACGCCCTCCTCAAGGGCACCAAGGCGGCGGCGGGCGACGTGCGCGTCGACGTCTACAACGGCGGCGAGATCGCCGGAGCCGCTCAGCAGACCGTGACCTGGCTGCAGAACGAGAAGGGCGTCCTCAAGTCCACCAACAAGGCCAACGCCCCGGCGAAGGCAGCCAAGACGACGCTTGAGTACGCCCCGAACCAGGCGGACCAGGCAAGGGCGCTCGCCGCGATGATGGGGCTCCCCGCATCGGCGCTCAAGAAGGGCACCACCGATGCCGAAGGGCTCCAGGCGATGGTCCTGACGCTGGGCAGGGACTTCAAGGGCGCGGGCACCCCGATCACCGGGCCGGCCAAGATCGACATTCCGAAGGCCAGTGCCGACAAGGCAGAGTGCGCCAAGTGACACCGGGTCACTGCGCGATATCGCGAGACTGAGCAGCAGGGGGGTCCCGGTGGGACGGAGCAGTACGCCAGGGGAGGGAACGCGACCACGGGTCCGGCATGCCGGTCAACTCGGCTGGGACGACGGTCTCTACGAGGACGGAAAGGGCGACGCCCCGACCTCCGACGACAGCGGGGACGATGCAGGCAGCGGTCGCTCCGAGGGGGGCGGGGGCGGCGGCCGCCGCGCCGCGGGCCGGGGCGGGAGCCGGGGCCGGCCCCACCGCGCCGGCAGGACGAAGAAGCGGCGCATACTCCGCTGGATCGCGTTCTCCCTCGCCTTCGTCATACTCGGCACCGGCGCGGCCGGTTACCTCTGGTACGAGCACCTCAACGGCAAGATCCGCAAAAGTGCGCGCAGCGCGGGCAACAGCGCGGCGGAGAAGACCGCGCCGAACGCCGCGGGCCAGACCCCGCTGAACATCCTGATGATCGGCTCCGACAGCCGCAACAGCAAGGAGAACCTCAAGCTCGGCGGCTCGAAGGAGAGCGTGGGCGGGACGCCGCTGGCCGACGTGCAGATGCTGCTCCACGTCTCGGCCGACCGGAAGAACGCCTCGGTCGTCAGCATCCCCCGCGACACCCGCGTCGACATCCCGGCGTGCAAGAACCCCGACACCGGCGAGAAGTTCGCCGCCACCAACGGCATCATCAACGAGACGCTGCGCGGCGGCGCCGGCTGCACCCTGGACACCTGGGAGAAGCTCACCGGGGTCTACATCGACCACTGGATGATGGTCGACTTCGCGGGTGTGGTGGACATGGCGGACGCCGTGGGCGGCGCCTGGGTGTGCGTCAAGCAGAACGTCAACGACGTGCCCAAGCCCGGTGTGCCCGGTGGCTCCCATCTGCGGCTGACGGCGGGCAAGCACAAGATCAAGGGCGAGGACGCGCTGAAGTGGCTGCGCACCCGGCACGCCTTCGCGAGCGACATCGGCCGGTCCCAGGCGCAGCACATGTACCTGAACTCGGTCCTGCGTGAGCTGAAGAGCCAGAACGCGTTCACGGACTCCGGCAAGCTGTTGAACCTCGCGGAGACCGCCGTCGACTCGCTCCAGGTCTCCGACGAGATCGGCACGGTGAAGAAGCTGTTCGACCTCGGCATGCAGCTGAAGAACGTGCCGCTGGACAAGATGAACATGCTGACGATGCCGCGGATCCAGGACCCAGAGGACCCCGACGCCCACGTGCTGCCGAAGCCGGGTTCCGCGGACAAGCTCTGGGCGCTGATCCGGGACGACGAGTCGCTCGACCCCAAGGACCGCGCCAAGGCGAAGAAGAAGACGCCGGCCGGACCGAAGGCCGGCGCTCCCGCCTCCCTCGGGGTGACGGTCGTCAACGGCACCTCAGGCGACGGCCAGGCTCCCACCCAGGGCCGTGCCGGGCAAGTCCAGGAACTGCTGAAGGCCAAGGGCTTCACCGAGGCGGACACCTCGACCGATCCCGGCTCCGCGCGGACGACCGAGGTGACCTACCCGAAGAGCTCCGGTGCCCAGGGCAGGTCGGACGCGCTGTCGGTCGCCAAGGCGCTGTCGATGCCGACGAGCGCCGTGAAGGAGACCCCGGACGGGGCCGGCCTGACGCTCACGGTCGGCTCGGACTGGCGGACGGGTTCCACGTTCCCGAAGGCCGCGGCGGACGACAGCGATCCGCTGGCGGACACCGAGTCGGTCAACGGCGCCAAGTCGAACGAGTGCATGGACGTGTACTGGCCGTACCGCCAGATGTGACGGACGCGCGGGACACGAATGGGGGGGCGCCCGGAGTACCGGGCGCCCCCCCACCACGACCGGATGGCCGGAAGCTTCGGCAGTATTCGGCCGTCTCGTTACCGCGAATGGGGGAACCCGGAGCGCGCCGCCGGGTTGCGGGCCGGGATGCAGATCGTATGGGCCTACCGTGCGACAGGTCCCCCTTGCACCGCGGAGGTGTCCCCCCGTGCCCACGCCGCACCGCTCCCCCCGTCCGCCCCGGCCCCGCGCCGCTCCCCCGCAGCGCCGACGGCCCAGAAAGCAGGACGAGAGACCACGCTGGGGCATGCGGATGGCGACCGGTCTCTCCGTGCTGGTCCTCGGGGCCGGCGGCATCGGCCATGCCGTCGTGACCAACCTGGAGAACGGGATCGACCGGATCGACCCGTTCAAGGACATGAAGAACCGGCCCTCGGGCGGTCACGGCATGAACCTGCTGCTGGTCGGCACCGACGGACGCGACAAGATCACCAAGGAGGAGAAGGCGAAGTACCGGCTGGGCGGTGCGCCCTGCCACTGCACCGACACGATCATGCTGGTGCATCTGTCGGCGGACAAGAAGCGGGCCAGCATCGTCAGCCTGCCGCGCGACAGCTACGCCGAGATCCCCGAGCACCGGGACCAGACCACCGGCGAGGAGCACGCGGCCCATCCGGTGAAACTGAACGCCGCCTACGCAGAGGGCGGGCCCAGTCTGACCGTGCGGACCGTCGAGCACATGACGGGCGTCAAGGTCGACCACTATCTGGAGGTCGACTTCACCAGCTTCATGACGACGGTCGACACCCTGGGCGGGGTGCGGATCTGCACCACCCGGCCGATGAAGGACTCCTACACGGGTCTCGATCTCGCGGCGGGCACCCATGAGCTGGACGGTGGCCAGGCGCTCCAGTACGTACGCTCCCGGCACATCGACGGCGCCGCCGACCTGGGCCGGATGCAGCGCCAGCAGAAGTTCATGGCCTCGCTGATCAAGCAGGCGACCAGCAGCGGGGTACTGCTGAACCCGGTGAAGTTCCGCGAGGTCGCCTCGACGATGCTGAAGTCGGTACGGGCCGACAGGGGATTCGGTACGCAGCAGATGCTGGACCTCGGCCAGGCGATGCGGGGCTTCTCCGCCGCCTCGTCGGAGTTCACCTCGGTGCCGATGAGCAATGTCGCCTTCCCGGTCAAGGGCATCGGCTCGACGGTGAAATGGGACCCGAAGAAGTCGAAGCAGCTCTTCCAGGCACTGCGCGAGGACAAGCCGCTCACCGTGAAGCGGCCCGAGCAGGCACCGGCGAAGAAGGTGGACGTGCCGCCGCAGCAGATCCGGGTGCAGGTCTACAACGGGACCCCGAAGGACGGCCTCGGCTCCACGGTCGACGCCGCGCTGCACGGCACCGGCTTCGACACCACCCGGGCCCCGCTCAACGGGGAGCAGCGCGATCTCAAGCACACCCTGGTCACCTACGACCCGCGCTGGGACCGGTCCGCGAAGTCCCTGGCGGCGGCGCTGCCGGGGGCGGAGCTGAAGCCGGTGACGGGCCAGGGCCCCACGATGAAGGTGACCGCGGGCACGGACTACGCCAAGGTGGAGCGGGTCCGGGCCGAGGAGCCCGATCCGAGCAGGTTCGGGGCCGTCACGGGCGACGAGGTGACGTGCCCGTGAGGGCCCGTACGTAACAAGCTTGCGAGCCCCGGTCCTCAGTCCTCGATGCCGTCGGCGGCGCGCTTCTCGCGCAGTTCCCTGATCGCGCGGCGCCGGGCCAGCCGGTGCGTACGGCGGATCTGCGCCTCCTGGTAGCGCCGGTTGTCGCGCTCGGTCTCCGGGATGACCTGCGGTACGGCGCGGGGGCGGCCGTCCGCGTCGACCGCCGCGAACACCAGGTAGGCGCTGCCGACCTGCTGCGCCGGGGTCGACTCGTTCCACCGCTCGGCCATGACGCGGACGCCGACCTCCATCGAGGAGCGGCCGGTCCAGTTCACCTGGGCGCGGACGTGAACAAGGTCACCCACGCGGACCGGCTCCAGGAAGACCATCTCGTCCATCGAGGCCGTCACGGCGGGGCCGCCGGAGTGCCGGCCCGCCACGGCGCCCGCCGCGTCGTCGACCAGCTTCATGATCACGCCGCCGTGCACCGTCCCCAGCAGGTTCGTGTCGCTGCCGGTCATGATGTGGCTGAGGGTGGTCCGGGAGGCCGCGGTCGGCTTGCCCGGAATGTCGCCCTCCGGGCGCGGGGCCTGATCTGTCATGCCCTCCACCTTATGCGGGGGCTTCGGGCCCGTCGCAATGCATCAGCTTCGCAACAGCCCTGGTCCGATTTCCCTTACACCCTGTAATAGCAGTGGGCCCGGCCTGCACACTGGACGGCATGAACGATTGGCCCGAGGGCTGGAACGACGACAACCGCGGCGGCAACCGCTACGGGCAGGGAAGCGCGAGCGACCGGCCCGAGAGCGCCCGCGCGATGCCGCACGTCCAGCGCCCCGTCCCGCCCCAGCAGCCCGCTCCCTCGCAGCGGCGCCCCGCGCCGCCGAGACAGCGGCAGGTACCGCAGCAGCCCGGCGGCTACGACGAAGGGCCGCAGTACGACAGCGGCTACAACACGGGCCAGGTCTACGGCGGTGGCGGCCAGGGCGGCGGGCACGGCGGCCAGGGCGGCGGACCGGGCGACGGCGGATACGTCCAGGGCCGGCCGGCGGCCGCGCCGGACTGGCGGCGCCGGATCAAGATCGGCGCGCTGGTCCTGGTGGTCGTGGTGCTCGGTGTGTCCATCGGCACGTACTTCTGGGCCGACTCCAAGCTGAAGCGCGACGTCGACCTCTCCAAGGTCATCGAGCGGCCGAAGGCGGGCGACGGCACGAACTACCTGATCGTCGGCTCCGACAGCCGCGAGGGCATGACGGCCGAGGACAAGAAGAAGCTCCACACCGGCTCCGCCGAGGGCAAGCGGACCGACTCGATGATGATCCTGCACGACGGCGGCGACGGCCCGACGCTGGTCTCGCTGCCGCGTGACTCGAACGTCGAGATCCCGTCGTTCGTCGGTTCCGAGTCCGGCAAGAAGTACGAGGGCAAGGGCCGCACGACCAAGCTGAACGCCGCGTACGCCGAGGACGGGCCCGAACTGCTCGTCCGTACCGTCGAGTTCAACACCGGTCTGCACATCGACCACTACGTCGAGATCGGCTTCGGCGGCTTCGCCCAGATCGTGGACGCGATCGGCGGGGTCGAGCTCGACATCCCCAAGGCCTTCAAGGACAAGAACTCCGGCGCCGACTTCAAGGCGGGCAAGCAGACGCTGAACGGCGAGCAGTCCCTCGCCTTCGTCCGCACCCGGTACGCCTTCGCGGCCAGCGACCTGGACCGTACGAAGAACCAGCAGAAGTTCCTCGCGGCGCTGGCGAACCAGACGGCGACGCCGTCCACGATCCTCAACCCGTTCAAGCTGTACCCGACGATGGGCGCCGGCCTGGACACCCTGGTCGTCGACAAGGACATGTCCCTCTGGGACCTGGGCCAGATGTTCTTCGCCATGAAGGGCGTCACGGGCGGCGACGGCAAGTCGATGAACATGCCGATCTCCGGCTCCACGGGCGGCAACCTGGTCTGGGACAAGGCCAAGGTCAAGCAGCTGGTCGAGCAGCTCAACAACGACGAGAAGGTCACGGTCTCGGACAACTGAGACGGTCACACCCCGACGGCCACACCCGACGGTCCCGCCCTGCCCGGCGGGACCGTTCGGCGTTCCGCCGGACAGCCTCTAGGGTGAACCGATGCCAGCGATAAAGCAGTTCCAGGTCACCTTCGACTGCGCGGACCCCGAGCGCGTCGCCCGTTTCTGGTGCGAGGTGCTGGGGTACGTCGCCCCTTCGCCGCCGGAGGGGTTCGCCACGTGGGACGAGTTCAACAGCACGCAGCCGGCCGAGAGCAGGGGCGCGTGGTTCGCGTGTTCCGACCCCTCTGGGGTGGGCCCGCGACTCTTCTTCCAGCGCGTCCCCGAGGGCAAGGCCGTCAAGAACCGGGTGCATCTCGATGTACGGGTCGGCACCGGGCTGGTGGGGGAAGAGCGCCTCGCCGCACTTGAGTCCGAGTGCGTACGCCTGGTCGCGCTCGGCGCGGTCCGCGGGCAACTCCTGCGGGCCGACGGCGAGAACGAGTCGTGCCAGCCGATGCAGGACGTCGAGGGCAACGAGTTCTGCCTCGACTGAACCGGCCGTACTCAGCCCGTCCGGCGATCGAGGACAAGCGGCCACCGGGCGCAACCCGCCCCCTTCCGCACCGGCCACCACGCCACCGGTTCCGTCCTCAAACGCCGGACGGGCTGACGCGGCTCGGCGCTACACCTTCCCCTGGGCCAGCAGGGCGATATGCGGCAGGGCCAACTCGCCGTCCTCCGAGGCGAATTCCTTGCACAGCACGTCGTACTCGCGCTTCGCAGCCGCCGCCCCCTCCGGGCCCCGGCTGTTGACCAGCTGCCCGACCGCGGCGACTCCGGCGGCGGGGCCGGCCCACCAGTCCTCCGCGTCCGTGCGGTGGTCCCAGGACAGCGGCTCGCTCCGTACGTCCCCGAGCCCGGCCGCCGTGAGCAGGGCCGCGAGGCCCGGGGCGGTGCGCGGGAAGTTGTGCTCCTCGTCGACCGTGGCCAGCCAGTCGGGCCGCACCAGTCCGGCCGCCTCCGCGGCCCGTCCGACCAGCCGCTGGCCGGAGCCCCCCGGCACCTGCCAGATGGTGGCGGCGACCCTGCCCCCGGAGCGGGTGATCCGGCGGAGCTCGACGAGCGCGTCCAGCGGCCGGCCCACGTGGTTGAGCACGAAGTTCGCCACGACCGCGTCGAACTCGCCGTCGGGGTAAGGGAGCTGGGGCAGCGACCCGTTGCGCACCTCCACCCCGGGCGCCGCCTTCCGGGTGATCGCGACCATGCCGGGTTCGGCGTCCACGGCCCGTACGACCGCGCCCCGGCCGACGGCGGCGACCGTCACGGTGCCGCTGCCGCACCCCACATCGAGCAGCCGGGTCCCGGATCCCACGGCGGCGGCGTCCAGCAGGGCGGGCACCGTACGGGCGCAGAGCCGGGCGAAGGTCCGGGCGTAGCTCTCGGCCCGCCCGTCCCAGATCCGGCGCTCACTCACGTCGAACGCGGTCATGCGATACCTCCGGTCGGGCCTTGCGGCTCCACTTCGTCCAGATCCTCGTGGAGCGCGTCCAGAACCCGCCCCGTGCGCCGCCCCTCCGGCGACAGTTCGGCCAGGCACCAGCCGGGCAGCCGGGCCTCTGTCCCGGGCGGCAGATCGCCGTCCGCCGGTCCGGCCAGTCCCTGGAGCAGACCGAACGCGGTGTCCTTCGCGATCTCCCGGGCTATCTCGCCCAGTTCGTCCTGGGTCAGCCCGAGCCGCAGGGCCCGGCCGACGGCCGCGGCCGCGGGCCCGTCCTCCCGGTAGGCCCCGACCCAGCCGGGCGCCGCCGCACTCCAGGCGTCGATGTCCTGCCAGACCATGCGCAGGAACCGGAACCGGGCCAGCTGAGGAAGGTTCTCCTCGGCCTCCGACTCCGCCCAGCCCGCCGCGTCGTCGGCACCCAGCGCCTCGAACAGGCCGATCAGCTCCGGCAGCTCGGGCAGCTCGTCGATGTCCGTCATGGGTAGGGAAGGTACGCCACCGGCCCCGGGGCGGCGGAACCGCACCCGCCCCGGGTCTTACGTTCGGACCGGGCGGCGTTCGCCTTGTCTGGCACACTGTTCGAGTGATCGTCGAGCTCGCCGGAAGGCAGCGAGGGCCGGCGGTGCTCGCCGCACTGATGCTGGCCGCGTTCACGTTCAACACGGCGGAGAACCTGCCGGTCGGCCTCCTGGAGCTCATCGCCGAGGGCCTGCACGTGTCCCTGCCGTCGGTCGGCTACCTGGTCACCGGTTACGGCGTGACGGTCGCCGTCGCGTCCTTGCCGCTGGCCCACTTCACCCGGACGCTGCCCAGGCGCCATGTGCTCACGGGGCTGCTGGCCGCGCTCGTGGCGTCCAGCCTGGTAGCGGCCATGGCCGGTTCGTACGGGACTCTGCTCGCGGCCCGGCTGTTCACGGCACTCGCCCAGGCGCTGTTCTGGGCGGTGATGGGGCCGGTCGCGGTGGGCCTGTTCCGGCCCGGGGTCCGGGGGCGGGTGGTCGGGGCACTGTCCGTGGCCGGTTCGCTCGCCCTGGTGCTCGGGGTGCCCGCCGGTACGTGGCTGGGCCGGCAGAGCGGCTGGCAGGTGCCGGTCGCGGTGCCGGCGGCCCTGGGGTCCGTCTCCCTGGTGACGATCGCCGTGCTGCTGCCGACCTCCCGCCCGGAGGAGGGGCACGCGGCGTACGGGAGCGCGCCCGACGCGCGCCGGTTCGGCACGGTGCTGGCGGCCGGGGTCCTCTCCGCCACCGGGGCGTTCGCGGGGTACACGTACGTCGTGAAGTTCCTGGGCGACGTGGGCGGGTTCTCCGGGAGCGCGGTCAACGTCCTGCTCGTGGCGTTCGGCGTCGCGTGCCTGGCCGGGGTGAGCGTCACCGGAGTGCTGCTGGACCGCTTCCCGCAGTCCGTGCTGGCCGGTGCCGTCGCCACGCAGGCGGTGGGCATGCTCGGCCTGTACGCGACCGGCGGCAGCCCGGTGGCGGCGGTGGTGTTCCTGGCCCTGACGGGCGCCGCGCTCGGGCCGGTGTTCATGGCCACCCAGAACGAGATGCTGCACTGCGCCCCCGGCCGTACGGACATGGCTCTGGCGGCCAACTCCGGTGGCTACAACGCCGGTATCGCGTCGGGCGCCGCGCTCGGCGGACTGGTCCTGACGCACGCCGACGTACGGGGCACCTTCCTCATGGGCGGCCTGCTGACGGTCGCGTCCTGCGCGGTCCTGCTGGGCGAACGGCTGCTGCCCAGGGGCGCTGCCGGGAAGTCGCGCCCCGGGGCAGGGGCGACGCGCGGCTGACAGGCCCTACGGCCGCCAGCCGGTCGCCGCCGCCCAGGGCTCCGCCACGGTGACCACCAGGTCCACCACCGGGTCCTTGACGTCCGCGTACGTCCCCGTGTCCGCGACCGCACCGGCCAGGGTCCGCTTGAAGGCCGCGTAGGCGGGCACCGCCTCCGGGTGGGCCCGGAACCAGTCGCGGAAGAGCAGCGCCAGCCGCTCGTTGGGCGAACCGGCCACCCTCACATGGAGGTTGACGTCCTCGCCCCCAGCGCCCGAGCCGCCCCGGCGTACCCACAGCCGCTTGCCCCAGCGCGCCGGGTCGTCGAAGGAACCGGCGGGCACGTGGTCGCGCTCGTACGGCGAACGCCCGAAACCGAGCCCGGTCAGCGGCCGCTCGAAGGCGAGGGCCGCCGCCGCGAGATCCTCGACGCTCGCCTGGAGGTCGAAGACGGGTTTGGCGGCCATGCCGGGGATGGCGGTGGAGCCGATGTGCTCGATACGCAGGGCCAACGGGCCCATGACGGAGCGCAGTTCGTCGGACAGGGCGCGGCCCCGGTGCTCCCAGGCAGGGTCGGCGGGGGCGAGTACGGGGCGTTCTGAGGCCGTGTCGGGGGTCATCCGGCCGAGTCTAGGAGACCGCCGGGAGGCCCCGCCTCAGCCGCGCGTGCTGCGGACGAGCCAGGGGCTGAGCATGGTGCGGGCGATGAGCTCCTTGTACGTCTCGTCCCCGGGCAGCGCCACGACGAGCCAGCGGCCGGCCGGGAAGCGCTTGGCCTTCACGTGGGCCGTCCCGCCGTACACGGAGCGCAGGAACGCGGGTACGGAGTCGCGGGGGATGTCGTTGAACTCCACCCCCTCGACGGTGATCTTCGCGTCGTCCTCGGGAAACACCTGAACGGTGACCACGGGCGTACCGCCCAGTTCGACGAACGCCTCGTGCGGCAGCGCCCCGCCCGCGTCGAGCACGGCGAAGGCGCCCGCGGAGGCACGCCGGGAGGTCTGGTCCGCACCGATGTCGTCGGTGACCGTCATCTCCAGCTCGTACGCGCGCGCGACCTCGCGGACGGCGGCGACGGCGGCCTCTGTGGTCGGCAGGTGTGGGTGTCCCATGCCGTCGATCATGCCTCAGCGGGAACGTACGACGCGAGGTCCGCCCGCGCCCCGCGGCGCCTCAGGGGCAGGAGCCGTCGAAGTTGTCCTCGTAGGTGCGGTAGACCCGGTCGGGCTTCTTGTCCTTGCCGTCCTTGCCGGCGGGGGCTGCGGCCGGGGGGTACTCGATGACGGGCACGGGCTTGCAGACGGCCCACTTCCGGGTGTCGGGGGAATCGTCGAAACCGAAGGTGCCGCTGGCTCCGC
This sequence comes from Streptomyces sp. NBC_00341, assembly GCF_041435055.1. NCBI lineage: Bacteria > Bacillati > Actinomycetota > Actinomycetes > Kitasatosporales > Streptomycetaceae > Streptomyces > Streptomyces sp. NBC_00341. The sequence goes on from NZ_CP108002.1 coordinate 3,357,622, forward strand.
GCATACAGTTCACGCAGCTCGCGCCCTTGTCGGTCCCCAGGATGTTCATGTTGACGACGGTGTTGTACACGTCGTCGTGGCTGGGCAGCTCGACGGCCCCCGGCTTCTTCTTGCGGTCTCCGCCCTTCCCCTCTCCCTCTTTGCCGTTGATGTCGTCGTACGCCCGGTCGGTGGCCTGGGCGAGCACGGTGAAGGCGTCGTGGTACATCACCGCATAGCCGTCGTCCAGGGGCTTCGCACCCCATGCCGGGTGCGAAGTCGGCATGGTCTTGCGGAGCTTCTCGAACTGCTCCAGGAAGCCCTGGGGCCCGGCCGGGAGCTGCGCGGGGTCCTTCCAGGACAGGGTGTCGACCGAGGCCGCGCCGACGAGGGTGATCCGGGCGGCACGCAGGTGCGCGGTGATCTCCGTCCCGGTCGACTCGGGGTCCATGCCGATCCCCACCTTGAGGATGCGGGTGGGCATGGTGTGGCTGCAGGAGGGCTCGCTCGCCAGCTGGTTCACCAGATGCGGCAGGTCGTGATCGCGGCCCGCGAAGAAGACCGTGTCCGCCTTGGTCAGGCAGATGCTCCGGGCCACGTCGGCGAAGCGCTGGGGGACGCCCTTGTCGTCACCGATGAGCCCCAGGTAGGACGCCTGGCGCTGCTTCAGCCCGTACTTCTTGCCGAAGTGCTTGAGGAAGACGTCCCGCAGGTCGGTGGAGTAGCTGTCCTGCTCCCGCCGGTCGGAGACCAGGAAGCCGGTGGCGCCCCCCGGGTTCTTCTCCAGGTACGACCCCAGCGCCCGCACCAGGAGGTCGTTGGAGGGTGAGGTCTTGAAGAAGTACCCGGCCTGCATCGTGGTCGACGTGAGTATCGGGCCGATCGTCGGAATCCGGTGCGCGGAAAGGGCCTTGGCCGCCGCGAGGGTGTCCGGGGTGCTGTTGGGCATACCGAAGACGCCGACCAGCGGTGACTCCTTGTCGGCGGCCATCGGCGCGAGCCGCTCGACGACGGGCCCCCAGTGGTCGAGGTCCTTCCCGTCGTTGGCCAGCAGCAGCTGGTACCGGGGCCCGGCCTGCGCGTTGGCCCGGAGCTGTGCCACATGGGCACCGGCCAGCGCACGGGCGATCTGCGCCGCACTCATGGAGCTGGTGGCGTCCGTGGTGAACGGCATCATCAGGGCGACGCGCACGTAGGGGATGTGCGCCTCGCCGTTCTCCGGGTCCTTCCAGCCCTTCTCGACGCGGGCGTTCTCGTCCGCCACATCGCGTATCAGGCCGTCCAGTTCGGGGTCGCCGTCCAAGGCCCCCGCGGTGACGCCGACACATTCCTTCGCCGCTTCCTCGAAGCCGTCACCGCATTTCTCCGGCAGCGCCCGTACGACCACGAAGGCGGCTGCCGCAAGCAGCACGACGACCACGACCAGGGCGATGGCCCTGTCTCCCGGGCCCATGGCCCGGATTCTGAAACGCTCCAGCACCGTTCTCACTCCTCGCCGCGGAGAGGGCCGCGTCCGTAGTCGGGTCCGTGCGTCGGGCAGGGCCGCCGCTCGCGTACGGCGGCCGGCCAGGAGCGGGCCGCCTCGTTGAGCAGCGCCCGGCCCGACGGATGACGCATCGACAGGAAAGCCAGCTCGGAGCCGATGTCCTGGCACAGGTCGTCCATCGGTTCCGCGTACGTCTCGGACAGGTACCAGAGGGCGTGCAGCAGCCGGTTGACGGACCGGTGGATGTCGTCGGCCTCCGCGTACAGGTGGTCGTGGGCGCCCCGGGCGATCTCGGCACGGTGGTCGGTCCACAGGGCCCGGGGCGGGTGCGGGGCCGAGGCGATACGGGGCAGGGCGTCGAGCCAGCGGCCGGCCGGCCAGCTCCCGAAGTACTCCGTCAGCCTGCTCACCACCGGTTCCGCGTCCCCGACGGCGAGCACGTGCCGCAGGACGTCCTCCTCGTGGCCGGCTCCGCGCTCCTCGTGGTGCTGCCGCAACAGGCCGTGCAGGTCCGCCCAGCGCCGTCCCGGCCCGGCCTCCGCGCACGCCCGGCGGGCCTCGTGGACCAGGAGGGCCCGCAGGAAGGGGTCGGCCACGAATCCCGCCTGCGCACCGGGCCCGTCCCCGCCCGCTGCCTCCTCCCCGTCCCGCGGACCGTCGGTCCAGTGCTCCTCCTCCAGGTACCGGGCCGCGGTGGGGAGCCCCGCGCCGGGGAGTCCGCCGTCGGCGAGCACCGCCGCCGTGCTCAGGACCTGTGCGGCGGCCCGGTCACGCGCCAGGGCGAGCGGCGCCAGATGGGCGCGCAGCTGGGGCTGGGGGACGAGCCGCTCCAGGAGCACCTCACCCGCGGGCCTGCCCTCCCCGACGGGCAGGTCGAGCAGGGTCTCGGGGTCGACGGCCTGCCCGGCGCGGACGACCGCCTCGCACAGCACCCGGCTGCCCTGGGGGTGCCCACGGGTGAGGGAGTACAGGGCGGACGGCAGATGGCGGGGCAGCGGCACCTGGGCCGCGTCGAGCATCAGCAGCAGGTCCGCGCGGCCCAGCGGGGACAGCGCGACCGTGAGCAGTCCGGCCGAGGGCGAAGAGGCCACGGCGCGCTCCCAGCCGGACTCGTGGGTGAGCTCGGGCAGTACCCGGGCCGTCGCGTCCGGGTAGCGGGCCGCGTCGTCGCCCAGCCGGGTCGCCACCACGACCAGGGGGTCCGGGACCTCGGATCCGGGCGCGGCCCGGTGGTCGAGCACCAGACCGAGGAAGCGCCGCCCGGCCTCGGTGTGCGCGTTGTCCAACAGGACCAGCGGCCGGGGCGCCCGGTTGACCCGCTGCCACCGCCCGTAGGCGTCGGCGAGGTCTTCGAGGAAGGCCGCGATCAGCGTGCGCTCGACGGCGTCCTGGAAGTCGCCGCCCTGGTGGAAGCGCAGGCTCAGCCGGATCAGGGCGGCCTCCCCGTCCTCCGAGCCGTTGGACCGGCTCCGGTACCACTGTTGCACCGACTTTCCGGCGCGGGCCCGCGCGTGCCGCCCGAAGTACTGCTGGACGACCGCCTCGGTGACGGGCGCCAGATCGTGCTGGCGCCGGTCCGGGTCCGCGAGGCGCTCACTGACGTCGTACGTCCAGTCCGTACCGTCCCCCTCGGCTCCCTCCGCCCCCTTCGCCAGGCCGCAGGCGACGAGCAGCCGCGCGATCCGGTCACGGGCCAGCGCCTGCTGCTCCTCGTCGCCCCGGTGCCAGCTGGATACGGCGAACAGCCCCGGCAGCAGCCGCGAGAAGCGGAGCCGCACGGCTCCCGGTACCGGCGGCGCGAGTCCGCAGGCCAGTTGCTCCAGGATCTCGACCACCGCGGAGGTGTTGGCCGTCGCCGGGCCGGGCCGGTGGGCCTGTTCGACCTGCGCGGCATCCACCCTTCCGAGCGGAATCCGCCCTCGGTAGGACGCGTCCAGGGCGTCGAGGACCGCGGTCCTGCCCATTCCGTGGCTGCCGGAGAGCAGCGTCAGGGGAAGGTCGCCCCGGTGCTCCTGGGGCACCAGTTCCCGCCGGTCCGGCGCCATGCCGACCAGGCGGGGAACCAGCCCCCGCACGATCGGATCCCGTGCGTACAAAGGCGTCCGCATCGCCCATCCCCCCGTTCCGCCGTCCTGCTCCGTCCTGCTCCGTCCGGTGCGGACCCCGCCCGCGTGTCCGCTGCCCCCGCCCGTGTCAGCCGCCGAGCATCCTGCCCAGTGCCTGGCCGACCGCGTCCATGAGGAGCTGCCGGCCGACCGTGTCGGGAGCGGAAGTCAGGCAGCCCCGAATCCGTTCCATCAGGCCGCGCTGCCGGTCCGGGGGCGGCTCGTCGTCGGGGACACCGCCGCCCGCCAGCGCGTTCGCGCTCCTCAGCAGGTCCGCGAGTGCCTCCGGATCGAGATCGAGTGCCGGCGCCAGCTCCGTGATGAGGCTGGCCAGACCGGCGGGCTGGAGCGCGGTGTGCATCTCGATGGAGGTGTGCACGCTGTGGTCGGAGTCGCCCTGGGTGAGGTTCTCGATCGTCCCGGCCTCTATGTGGGTGTGCTGGGCGGGCCGACGGTACTCACGCTGCTGTGCCACGTACGCCCCGATGTCCGTGACGCCGGCGAGCACGACCGCGACGCCCTGCGAGGTGAGCGCCACGTGTGAGCCGACATCGTGGTGGAACGGCGGCCCCTCGCAGGTGATCAGCTCTTCGTCGGCCAGGTAGGTGAGGGCTCGGGCGACCTCGCTCCGGGAGAGGGCGTCGCCGAGGAAGAAGACGTCCGGCGAATCGAGGAAGCCGCTGATCCGCAACGGCTGCCGGTGCGTGTTGGCGTGGATCCAGTGCAGTACGGCCCGCGCCGCGTGGCGGGTCCGCTCGGCGGCGTTCGCCCGCAGGGCCTGGAGCCAACGGGCTCGCTCCGCCCCGGCGGCCCGCAGAGTGACCACGGGAGCCCCGGTCACCGCCCCCGGCCCGCCGACCGTCTCGATCAGCTCCTCGGCACACAGGTGGTCGACGAGAAGCCTCACCGCGCTCATGGGGATGCTCTGGAGAGCGCCGAACCCCGCACAGGAGACGTGCCGGTGCAGCGCACCCTCCGCCCTGTCCCAGACCCACAGCAGAAGGCGGGGACCGTACCTGTCGACGTATGCGTCAAGGACGTCGTGGCCGGGTAACGCCGGTATGGGATCTGACACAGACAAGGTCCTGTTCCTACTTGTTCTTCAACGGCTCAGCTGCCGCACCTACCCCAGCTTCATCCCCTCAATCAGCTTCGGCCCATGTGAGTGCGCGTCAACTTCGTTACAAAAAAAGGAATTGACGGCTCACACGCCGGTCCCGAGCAGAACGGTCCGGGCGGAACCCGGCCTCGTACCGTGCCCGATTCCACCGGGTCGTGGCCGCCCACGACCTACGCGGCCACGACCCGGTGAGCCGCGACGCGGCGACCCACGACGTCTAAAGGCTTTTAAAGAACCAAGGGAAATAAACCCACCAAACCCAACCCCACCCCCGCCCGAAGTCCCGTCACTCGCGCGGGTGACAAATGGCAACCTAGCTGGATTTGGGACGGGTTGGCTGGCATATGCTCGCCGCGACAACCACAGACATGAGACGGCCCCCGGCGAGACGACAATCTCGACCGAGGGCCTGACCAACGAGGAAGAAGCAACCTTCCCGATGGATACCCCGCAGATTACCGCGCCCTCGTACGCCCAGCCCGGCGGTCCCCCCGGCCCCAACGACGGGCCGCGCGGCGTCACACCGACATCCGGTGTCATTCACGTCAACACCCGCCACGTCTCCGGCTTCACGGTCATCGGCAACCACCTCGCCCAGCACCACGAGCTCTCCCTCGTCGCGATCGGGCTGGCCGCGCACATCCAGTCGCTGCCCGCCGGGGCGAAGGTCGGCATCAAGGTGCTCACCGACCGCTTCCCGGAGAGCGAGGCCCGTATCGCCGCCGCCTTACGGGAGTTGGAGGCGAAGGGCTACCTGCACCGCAGCCGCGTACGCCTTCCCGAGGGCCGAGTGGTGACCCGGACGGTCTCGTACAACCAGCCGGGCAGCACCGACGTCTCGAAAACCCCCGCACCACGGCCCCGACCCGCTGCCCCACCGCAAGCGGCACCCCCGAACCCCGTACAGCCGCCCGCTCCCGCTCCCGCCCCCGCACCCGCACCCGCACCCGCTCCCACCGCAGCGCCGTCCTCGCCCCTCCCCCATCCCCACGCGCCCACCGAGGGTCTGCACCGGACGGCTGCCACCCTGCTGGCCGACCTGCGCCGCCGCGCACCCGAGCTCACGCTCTCCGAGGGTGACATCCGCGCACTCACCCCGGGGGTCGCCACCTGGCTCGAACGCGACGCCCACCCCGACACCATCCGGCACGCCCTCACCGCCGACCTCCCCGTCCCCCTGAAACACCCGGCGAAGCTGCTCCGGCACCGGATCACCACCCGCCTCCCGGCACCGCTCCCCGGCACCGCGGACCTCACCGCGCCCCGCCGCAAGGTCGTCGTCATCCCGCTCCAGAACTGCGAGACCTGCGAGCGCGCCTTCCGGGCCACGGAACCGGGGCACTGCCGCGACTGCCGGACCGATCTCCCGGAGGCCGCCTAGCAGGAACGGGACGCCCCTTGCCTCCGGGCACAGACGAGGAGCGCATGCCGGTTATCGCGGCCGGCATCTCGCTGCCGTCCTGGTGGGCCTGCGAGGAGGCACTTCCGTACCGTCAGAAGCGGTCGATCTCGTAGATCTTCTGGCCCGTGGACGAGTAGACCTGTGCATGGTCGGCGGTGTCGAAAGCGACCTTGTACGTGGCTTCGTTCGGACTCTGGGTCACTACGAGTGTGTAGCGGTCATCGGCGTCCGGGGTACTGGACATGGTGCAGGTCATCGGGCCGCCGATGTCCAGCGGGGCACCGTTGTCGTAGTAGAAGCCCGAACATCTACCGTCCTCGCCGAAGACCTTGGGGCTGGAGGAGCCGGAGGTCTTCCAGTTGCCGACCATGGCCGCCGAGCCGGACTTTTCTTCGCCGCCGGACGAAGCGGTGAGCGCCCGGATGCCGAAAAAGGCTGCGCCGAGCACCACGACGATCGTGATGACTGAGATCAGCGGGTTCTGCACGACCTTGTTGATGATCTTGGTATTGGCTTTGATGTTGCCAAAGGTGGGGCCCGTAATGGCGGCTCCACCAGCCTGAACGCTACTTGACGGTCCATTGGTTGCCGCGGTGGTGCCGTCGCCGCCCGCCTGCGACGAGACAATGGCCTCCAGGGCCGCCGCGAACCGGGGGTCATGGTCTGCCGCGTCCTGGAGAGCGGTCTCGGCACGCGTACGCGCCGAAGGGGTGGGGTCACCGTTCTGCTGCGACTCGGACACCAGCCGCTGGATTGCCGGGTCCGTGCCCAACTTGGCTTCCACGACATCCCACAGCCGCTGCGTGGTCAGCTCCAGCGCGCGGTCCGTGACCCCGTTGAGCTCCCTCCCCGCTCTTCGCGCCTTTCCCGCTGCCCACGCGATCAGCATTCCGACCACGACTTCCATGCCCATGTGTTGTCCTTCTGCCAGTGATCAAGATGACGCCGGTGGCACGTTGAAGCCCTGGGCTGCTACTTCGCTTCGACGGTGTAGGCGCAGTCCTCGTCGTACAGGGTCGAGGCCGGCACGAAGGCGGAGTCCTTGCTGACGACATCGCACCCGACGTTGTCCACCGTCACGCTGATGGACTTCCACGGCCCGGAGTCGCCGAATCCGTCGGGGCTGTTCGGAGTGATCTCTGTTTCGAACAGGCCCTGCGCGGTGATCGGTCCCTTCGCGTCGCTGTGCACGTACGTGGTAACGGACTCCTGGTTTCCGTCGCAAAGGCTCATGTCGTCCGCGTCGACGGAAACGGTCTGTTGGGAGGCCTCCGGCCAGGTGAAGCCCTTGACCGTTCTGGGGGTCAGCTCAGTGGTGATCGCCACCAGGGCACGTTGCACACTGTCACCCGGTATGTAGGCGGCGCACTGCTCCTCCATGCCCGGCGGAGTGACACCGGCCTCGTAGATGACGTGCGGCGCGATGGTCACCTTGAGCGTCGCCTGGTAGCCGTCGTGGTTCGTGATGTTCAGGACCAGCTTCCGCCCGGCGGCCGGGACCGGTGACTCGGACGACGTCGAGGGCGAAGGTGACACCGGTGGAGCGGCGGGCGTGGACCCGGCCGCGGTGGACGACGACTCCGGCGTGCTGTTTGCGCTGTCGGCCGGCTCCTGCGTCGAGCCGCAGGCCGCGACGGGTAACAGGCAGGTGAACAGAGCTCCGGCAGCCAGCCAAGTTCTGGGCATGTGAGATCCCCATATCTGAGTCATCGGAGGAGGAGCATGAAATGCGCAGCCAAGGCCGTAAACGATGCTTGTTTTGCCTGGAGTTCAGTACTTCATACGGTCTGTGGAAGCTGAAAGCTAGCACCTGGACGCAGCAATAGATGTGGTTCCGGGTTCTTTGCCGGGAACCGGAACGCCCGGCATCTCAGCCCTGGTTCGCCGCCGCCATCCGGCGGATCCCCTCACTGGGGTCGTTTCGTCCTGAAGCCGCTGGTCAGGGGTCGGCGTGGCGGGCGCAGGACAGCCACGCCGGGATCACCTCAGGGGTCCGGGCTCCAGCCCCATGACGCCACATGACGTAGCGGCGGACCCCGTCCTCAGAAGCGTCGTGACGGACGGCGACCCATCCCAACGCCCCTACTGGGGATCGGCTCAGCCGCTGCAGGGTGCGGAAGGCGTGGCACCAAGCGCTTCGTCCACCTTCGTGGCTCCTTTGGTGGCCAGCCAGTGCGCGGGTCCAGAAGCCGGGCCGGTGGTGTCGTCCGGAGCTAACGGACCAGAAGTTCAACGGCATGGACCATCCGACGGAACGACCTGCTCCGCGCCGCCGCCACTCGCAGATCCATCACGCCGGAGAACTTCGCCTGATGCAGGGTCTCCTTGTACGACTCCTGCATCAGACCCTCCAACTGACTCTTGGCTCCCCGCTTTGCCTCGGGGTCGCCCGGAAGCGGATCGCCTTGCCCAGTTCGTCGGGCTTGCGCATCTTCCCTGAGTCGAGGCGGAACGGCTGTGCGACCTCCGCATAGGCGCCGTTGAACTCTGCGGCGATCCGCGTGATGAGTTCGCGTACCGCTGTCACTTCTCCGTGGCCCTCCACGATCGGGGCCACCACAGGCACGGTCACTGGACAGCCTCCGGCAGCAACTGGTCCGTACGCAGCAACTCCCCTGGCGTGTACAGCTGTTCCCGCATGGCCAGCGCCCCGGCTGCATCAAGCGGTCCGATCCTTGTCTCGCCGCCGATCGAACGGACCGCGCGCAGCTGGGAGAGTTCGAAATCATGGCGGTCCAGCAGATCGGGACTGTGACTCGTCACGATCACCTGACGCCGCTCGCTCGCGTCGCGCAGAGCGTCCAGCAGAACACCGGCCGCTGCCGGGTGCAGGGCACTCTCGGGCTCCTCGATCCCGACTGTGCTGAGCGTGGAGCCCGTCCCCGCGAACAACGCCACCAGCACCCCGAGTGCGCGCAGTGTGCCGTCGGAAACCGACTGGGCCTGGAATCGCCAGGGATTCTTCGCTCCGGGAACGTCCTGGGCGAACTCCAGCGTTTCCCAGTTGCCCAGGTCGGAGCGGGACACCTCGTGCATGCCGGGCACGATCTGCTGGAGGTACGCCTCGATCCTGGCCTTGTCGGCCGCCTCCAGCCGATGGAGGACACTCGCGATATTGGCACCGTCGCGGTGCAGGAACTCGCCTGTGTCCGGCGTCTGCGGCTGACGCATGATGTCGGGGTTCAGGCTGAACACACTGATTCCCGCAAGACCGTCGAAGACAGGCCGGAAGGCCTCCAGCCCGGCTGCGGACACGAGGTACAGGCGCTGCTCGCTCACCGGCGGCATCACCGGCTCCGACGAATCCTTCAGTACGCCCTTCTCGATGCGGAACCTGGCGTCCGCGTGTCGGTTTCCCTCCTGATCCCTTGCGTCGAGCCACACTCGGCAGTCCTCACGGCTGACCCGGAATCCGCCGCCCTTGACCGCGGCGACTTCGAACCCGTACCCCCCTGTGTATCCCGGTCCCCGGAATTCCAGATCGATGGAGAAGTGCGTCGGATGCCCGGTGGATCGTCTCCGGACCTCCGCCACCCCTCCACGGCTTCGCAGCGCCTGGTCGAGCGAGGTCTGCAGCGCCTCGGAGAGCAGACGCAGCGCGTCCAGGAAGTTGCTCTTGCCCGAACCGTTGGGCCCCACGAGCAGCAGCAGCTGCCCCAGATCGACATCGGCCTCCGCGATGCTGCGGTAATGCCGGAGCCGCACTCTGGTCAGCGAGAAATGGTTGTTGTCCTGCATCCGGTCAGTCTGACAGCAGGCGCTCTCGACCGGGACGTACGCGATGCGGGGGCCGGGGCGGACCTGCGGAACCGCGAAGCGCCCCGCACCCGGGACGATCGGGTTGCGGGGCGCCGTGCTCTGCGTCTGCTGCCGGTCGCGCGTCGGCTACGGCAGGTTCCGCGCCATCACGATCCGCTGGACCTGGTTCGTGCCCTCGTAGATCTGGGTGATCTTGGCGTCGCGCATCATCCGCTCCACCGGGTAGTCCCGCGTGTAGCCGTAGCCGCCCAGGAGCTGGACCGCGTCCGTGGTGACCTCCATCGCGACGTCGGAGGCGAAGCACTTGGCCGCGGCGCCGAAGAAGGTGAGGTCGGAGTCGAGGCGCTCGGACTTGGCGGCGGCCGAGTAGGTGAGCTGGCGGGCCGCCTCCAGCTTCATGGCCATGTCGGCGAGCATGAACTGGATGCCCTGGAAGTCGCCGATCGGCTTGCCGAACTGCTTGCGCTCCTGGACGTAGCCCTTGGCGTAGTCCAGCGCGCCCTGGGCGACGCCGAGGGCCTGGGCGGCGATCGTGATGCGGGTGTGGTCGAGGGTCTTCATCGCGGTGGCGAAGCCGGTGCCCTCCTCGCCGATCATGCGGTCGGCGGGGATGCGGACGTTGTCGAAGTAGACCTCGCGGGTCGGGGAGCCCTTGATGCCGAGCTTCTTCTCAGGGGCGCCGAAGGAGACGCCCTCGTCCGACTTCTCGACGACGAACGCCGAGATGCCCTTGGAGCGCTTGGTCGGGTCGGTGACCGCCATGACCGTGTAGTACTCGGAGACGCCCGCGTTGGTGATCCAGCGCTTCACGCCGTTGAGGACCCAGAAGTCGCCGTCGCGGACGGCCTTGGTCTTCATCCCGGCGGCGTCGGAGCCCGCGTCCGGCTCGGAGAGGGCGTACGAGAACATCGCGTCGCCCTTGGCGAGCGGGCCCAGGTACTTCTTCTTCAGGTCCTCGGAGCCGGACAGGATCACCGGGAGCGAGCCGAGCTTGTTCACGGCCGGGATGAGGGAGGAGGAGACGCAGGCGCGGGCCACCTCCTCGATCACGATGACCGTGGCGAGCGCGTCGGCGCCGGCGCCGCCGTACTCCTCGGGGACGTGGACGGCGTGCAGGTCGGCGGCGGTGAGGGCGTCCAGCGCCTCCTGCGGGAAGCGGGCCTCCTCGTCGACCGCGGCCGCGTGCGGGGCGATCTTCGCCTCGGCGAGCGCACGCACCGTCTCACGGAGCATCTCGTGCTCCTCGGCCGGACGGTACAGGTCGAAATCGGTCGAACCCGCCAAGACTCTCACTCCCCAGGATGCAGCTAACTACCGTTAAGTAACCTAATTTTAGGTGCCCGCCCCCGCAATGGCATACGAGCTGGGGCCGTGAGCTTCGCGACAGCCGGAATGGAGCGTTTCAGGGGCACGACTATGCTCGTTCACCGCACGTCTGTCCGCATCTCCCAGGAGCACTACATGGCCCTCAGGATCACTGTGATCGGCACCGGCTACCTCGGCGCCACCCACGCCGCGGCCATGGCGGAGCTGGGCTTCGAAGTGCTGGGGCTCGATGTCGTGCCCGAGAAGGTCGAGCTGCTCTCGGCCGGCCGGGTCCCGATGTACGAGCCGGGGCTGGAAGAGATCCTGAAGAAGCACGTCGCGGGCATCGAGGGCGCCAGCGGCCGGCTGCGCTTCACCACCTCGTGGGAAGAGGTGGCGGAATTCGGCGACGTCCACTTCGTCTGCGTGAACACCCCGCAGAAGCACGGCGAGTACGCCTGCGACATGAGCTACGTGGACAGCGCCTTCGAATCCCTCGCACCGCTTCTGACCAGGCCCGCCCTGGTCGTCGGCAAGTCCACCGTGCCGGTCGGCTCCGCGGCCCGGCTCGCCGCCCGGCTCACCGAGCTGGCACCCGCGGGCGACGCCGCCGAGCTGGCGTGGAACCCGGAGTTCCTCCGCGAGGGCTTCGCTGTCAACGACACGCTGCACCCGGACCGGATCGTCGTCGGCGTGGAGAGCGAGCGGGCCGAGAAACTGCTCCGCGAGGTGTACGCCACACCGGTCGCGGAGGGGTCGCCGTTCGTGGTGACGGACTTCCCGACCGCCGAACTGGTGAAGACCTCGGCCAACTCCTTCCTCGCCACCAAGATCTCCTTCATCAACGCCATGGCCGAGGTCTGCGAGGCCGCCGACGGCGACGTCGTGAAGCTGGCGGAGGCCATCGGCCACGACGACCGGATCGGGAAGAAGTTCCTGCGGGCCGGGATCGGGTTCGGCGGCGGCTGCCTGCCCAAGGACATCCGGGCCTTCATGGCCCGCGCCGGTGAGCTGGGCGCCGACCAGGCGCTGACCTTCCTCCGCGAGGTCGACTCCATCAACATGCGGCGCCGCGGCCACATGGTGGAGCTGGCCAGGGAGGCCGTCGGCGGCGACTCGTTCCTCGGCAAGCGGGTGGGCGTCCTGGGCGCCACCTTCAAGCCGGACTCGGACGACGTACGCGATTCGCCCGCCCTGAACGTCGCCGGGCAGATCCACCTCCAGGGCGGCCAGGTCACCGTCTTCGACCCGAAGGGCATGGACAACGCCCGCCGCCTCTTCCCCACGCTCGGCTACGCGGACACCGCCCTGGACGCGGTGCGCGGCGCCGATGTGGTGCTGCACCTGACGGAGTGGAGCGAGTTCCGCGAGCTGGACCCGGTGGCGCTGGGCGAGGCCGCGGGCCGCAAGCTCATCCTGGACGGGCGCAACGCGCTGGACCCCGCGGTGTGGCGCGAGGCCGGGTGGACGTTCCGGGCGATGGGACGGCCGAAGGCCTGAGCACCTGAGCCCTCTCAGCCCTGCCTCGCGCGGTACGCGCGCATCTTCGCGCGGGCGCCGCACACCGACATCGAGCACCAGCGGCGGCGTCCCGCCGGGCTGCGGTCGTAATAGGCCCAGCGGCAGTCCGCCGCCTCGCACACCTTGAGCCGGTCCCAGGTCCCGTCCGCAGAGGCGGCGGCGATGGCCGTCGCGACCCGGGCGGTCAGTCCGGGCGGCTCCTCCACCGCGCACAGCACCGCCGCACCCGCCTCGTCCACGCGGACGCGCAGGGGCGCCCGGGCCAGCAGCCGGTCCAGCAGGGACACCGGGCCGCCCTCGGGCGGGCGGTGGCCCGCGTGGGCCAGGCAGACGGCGCGCAGGGCCTCGCGGAGCGCGCGGGCCGCCGGGACGTCCGGCCCTGCCAGGGCGAGTTCGGCGCGCCCCTCCGCCGTGTCGAGGGTGTCCGCGCCGGTCTCCACGTCCAGGGTGTTGACCAGGGCTTCGATCAGCGCGAGTCCGCCGGGCGCGGAGTCCCTCTCATTCATGGTTGCGACGTTACCTCCATTGAGGGAGCATGCAGTAACGGTTACTGGTTGAGGCGCATTGTCGGTAACCACATGCCCGCATCTGCCCAAGGAGGAAGCGTCATGGCCGTAGCCGCACTCGGTGCCGTCGTCCTGGACTGCCCGGATCCCACCGCCCTGGCCCATTTCTACGCCGCGCTGCTCGGCGGGAAGGTCGAGCAGCAGGAGGACTGGGTGGATCTCACGGGGATCACCGGCACCCCGCTCGCCTTCCAGGCCGCGCCCGACTTCGTACCGCCGCGGTGGCCGAATCCGGACGGTTCTCAGCAGTTCCATCTGGACCTGACCGTGCAGGATCTGGACGCGGCGGAGCGGGAGGTGCTGGCTCTGGGGGCGACGGTGCTCGAAGCGGACGACCGGGAGCGGACCTTCCGGGTGTACGCCGATCCGGCGGGGCACCCGTTCTGTCTCTGCGCCTGCTGACCGCCGGGCTTCAGACCGTCGGCGCGTCCAGCTGTTCGATCGTGGCGTGCGACGGGCCCCGGCGGGCGGACAGCTCGCGCGACACGTCCTCGGCGGCGCGCAGCACCCGTACCGCGTTCTGCCAGGTGAGCCTGGCCAGGTCGGCGGCGGACCAGCCCCGGCCGAGCAGCTCCGCGATCAGGTTCGGGTACCCCGCGACGTCCTCCAGGCCCTGCGGGAGGAACGCGGTGCCGTCGTAGTCGCCGCCGATGCCGATGTGGTCGATCCCGGCGACCTCGCGCATGTGGTCGAGGTGGTCCGCGATCGTCGCCACGGTCGCCATCGGGCGGGGGTTCGCCGCCTCGAACGCGGCGTGGACCTTCATGCCCCGCTCGGTGGTGTCCAGGTGGTGCAGGCCCTGGGCGCGCATGTTCTCGTCGGCGGCCTGCGTCCAGGCGACGGCCGCCGGCAGGACGAACTTCGGTACGAAGGTCGCCATGGCGATGCCGCCGTTGGCCGGGAGCTGCGCCAGGACGTCGTCGGGGATGTTGCGCGGGTGGTCGCAGATCGCCCGCGCGGAGGAGTGCGAGAACATCACCGGCGCGGTGGACGTGGCGAGCGCGTCGCGCATCGTCGTGGCCGCCACGTGCGAGAGGTCGACCAGCATCCCGGTGCGGTTCATCTCCCGTACGACCTCGTGGCCGAACGGGGAGAGCCCGCCGACGCCCGGCTCGTCGGTCGCGGAGTCCGCCCAGGCGATGTTGTCGTTGTGGGTCAGCGTCATGTAGCGGACGCCGAGCGTGTGCAGGGCGCGCAGGGTGCCCAGCGAGTTGTTGATGGAGTGGCCGCCCTCGGCGCCCATCAGGGAGGCGATGCGGCCCTCGGCGCGGGCCGTCTCCATGTCGTCGGCGGTCAGCGCGCGGCGCAGGTCGGCGGGGTACCGGGCCAGCAGCTCGGCGACCGCGTCGATCTGCTCCAGGGTGGCGCTGACGGCGTCCTCGCCCGCCATGTCGGACCGTACGTAGACGGACCAGAACTGGGCCCCGACGCCGCCCGCGCGCAGCCGGGGGATGTCGGTGTGCAGATGGGCCGACTGGTCGGTGGCGATGTCGCGGGCGTCCAGGTCGTAGCCGACCTGTTCGCGCAGCGCCCACGGCAGGTCGTTGTGGCCGTCGACCACGGGGTGCTCCGCGAGGAGTTCCCCGGCCTTCTCCAGCTGGTCCATCGCTGCCTACTTTCCGAAGCCGAAGGAGTCCGCGCCCCGCACCTTGGTGCGCAGCCGCTTGCCCTTCTCGGTGGCCTGGTCGTTGAGCTCCTTCTGGAATTCGACCATGCGGGCCTGGAGCTCGCTGTCGTGGGCGGCGAGGATGCGGGCCGCCAGCAGGCCCGCGTTGCGCGCGCCGGCGACCGAGACGGTGGCGACGGGCACCCCCGCGGGCATCTGCACGATGGAGAGCAGGCTGTCCATGCCGTCCAGGTACTTCAGCGGCACCGGTACGCCGATGACCGGCAGCGGGGTGACGGAGGCGAGCATGCCGGGCAGGTGGGCGGCGCCGCCCGCTCCGGCGATGACGGCCTTCAGGCCGCGGCCCGCGGCGTTCTCGCCGTACGCGATCATCTCGCGCGGCATGCGGTGGGCGGAGACGACGTCGACCTCGTAGGGGATCTCGAACTCGTCGAGGGCCTTGGCCGCCGCTTCCATGACGGGCCAGTCGGAGTCCGAGCCCATGACGATGCCGACGACCGGTGCGGCGGAGGCGGGGGAAGTCATTCGGTGATCGTTCCTCGCAGGTAGTCGGCCGCGTGCCGGGCGCGCTCCCGCACGTCCGCCAGATCGTCGCCGTAGGTGTTGACGTGGCCGACCTTGCGGCCGGGCTTCACGTCCTTTCCGTACATGTGGATCTTGAGCTGCGGGTCGCGGGCCATGCAGTGCAGGTACGCCTGGTACATGTCCGGGAAGTCGCCGCCCAGGACGTTGCTCATGACCGTCCAGGTGGCGCGCGGGCGCGGGTCGCCGAGCGGGAGGTCCAGGACGGCCCGGACGTGGTTGGCGAACTGCGAGGTGATCGCGCCGTCCTGCGTCCAGTGCCCGGAGTTGTGCGGGCGCATCGCCAGCTCGTTGACGAGGATGTGACCGTCGCGGGTCTCGAAGAGTTCGACGGCGAGGTGTCCGACCACGCCCAGCTCGGCCGCGATCCGCAGCGCGAGCTGCTGGGCCTCGCCGGCGAGCCGCTCGTCCAGCTCGGGGGCCGGGGCGATGACCGTGTCGCAGACGCCGTCCACCTGGATGGACTCGACGACCGGGTAGGCGACCGCCTGGCCGTGCGGCGAGCGGACGATGTTGGCCGCCAGCTCCCGTACGAAGTCGACCTTCTCCTCCGCGAGGACCGGGACACCGGCCCGGAAGGGGTCGGCCGCCTCCGCCTCCGAGCGGACCACCCAGACGCCCTTGCCGTCGTAGCCGCCGCGCACGGTCTTGAGGATGACGGGGAAGCCTCCCGACCCGTCGCCCGGCCACCGCCCCTCACCGAGGCGCTGCGCGCCGCCCCCGCTGATTTCGTGCGCGAAGGCCGCGGCGTCGGCCGGGTCCTTCACGATGCGGTGGCGGGGGCAGGGCGCGCCGATCTCGGTGAGCTTGGCGCGCATCACCCCCTTGTCCTGGGCGTGCACCAGCGCGGCGGGGCCGGGGCGCACGGGGATGCCGTCCGCCTCCAGGGCCCGCAGGTGCTCGGTCGGCACGTGCTCGTGATCGAAGGTGATCACGTCACAGCCGCGCGCGAAGGCACGCAGCGTGTCCAGGTCGCGATAGTCGCCCACGACGACTTCGCTCACGACCTGGGCCGCCGAGTCCTGAGCGGTGTCGCTGAGGAGCTTGAACTTGATGCCGAGGGGGATGCCCGCCTCGTGGGTCATACGGGCGAGCTGACCGCCACCGACCATGCCGACTACCGGGAACGTCACTCCTCCAGGGTATCCGCACGCCTCGGGGGCTCCCGACGACGGCCCGAGGTGTCCGGCCCGCCACACCCGTACCCGTACTCATGGGCGGCCGACGGGCGGGCTGGTTAGCATGGCCGGGTTGACGGAACCTGAAGACGAACCGACAGACGGGCTGAGCAATCACCATGAGTGAACGGGGCGCACTGCGGGCCCGGCTGGATGTGCTGGCCCGGGAGATCGCCAAGTTCGGCGTGGTCGGCGCGGTCGGTCTGGTCGTCAATATCGCGGTATCCAACCTGCTGTGGCGCTACACGGACATCCCGACGGTCCGGGCGGGCCTGCTGGCCACGTTCGTCGCCATCCTCTGCAACTACGTCGGGTTCCGGTACTGGACGTACCGGGACCGCGACAAGAGCGGGCGGACGCGGGAACTCACGCTGTTCCTGCTGTTCAGCGCGGTGGGGGCGGTCATCGAGAACGGGATCCTGTACGCGGCGACGTACGGGTTGGGCTGGAACAGCCCGGTCCAGAGCAATGTCTTCAAGATCGTCGGGATCGGTGTCGCGACGCTGTTCCGCTTCTGGTCGTACCGGAGCTGGGTGTTCAAGGCGCTGCCTGACAAAGAGGGCGTGCTGAGCGAGGCGGAGGCGCCTGTGCCGCCTGCGGTCTCCGTGCCGGTACCGGTGCCCGCGCCCGCGTCCCCGCCCGCGGTGCGGGTCGAGGCGGATACGGCTCAGCGGTAGCCCCGGGTGCGTCCGGGGGGCGCTTTGCCCTCAATCGCCGGACGGGCTTGATACGGCCGCACGCGGCTTGATGGGCCGTACCCGGTTGACCGAGCTCGGCCTGTCCGGTCACCTCACCGGGCGTTCCGGTTCTTTTCTGTTCAGGGCCACCCGGCTGAGGAACAGGGCGAAGACCGGGGGCTGCTGCTGGAGCAGTTCGAGGCGGCCGCCGTCCGCCTCCGCCAGGTCCCGGGCGACCGCGAGGCCGATCCCCGTGGAGTTGCGGCCGCTGATGGTCCGCTCGAAGATCCGCGCGCCCAGGTCCGCGGGGACTCCGGCGCCCTCGTCCGTCACCTCGATGACCGCCTGGTTGCCGGTGACCCGGGTCCGCAGGGCGACCGTGCCGCCACCGTGCATCAGGGAGTTCTCGATCAGCGCGGCCAGCACCTGCGCCACCGCGCCCGGGGTGCCGACGGCCCGCAGTCCCTGCTTGCCCGAGCGGACGATGGCGCGGCCCTCGCCCCGGTAGGCCGGGCGCCACTCCTCGATCTGCTGCTTGACCACCTCGTCGAGGTCGAAGACGACGGCCGAGCCGGTCCGCGGGTCGCGGGCGTTGGTCAGCAGCCGCTGGACCACGTCGGTGAGGCGCTCGACCTGGGTGAGGGCGATGTTCGCCTCCTCCTTGACCGTATCCGGGTCGTCGGTGACCGAGATCTCCTCGATCCGCATGGAGAGCGCGGTCAGCGGCGTACGGAGCTGGTGGGAGGCGTCGGCGGCGAGCCGGCGCTCCGCCGTCAGCATCCGGGCGATCCGTTCGGCGGAGGAGTCGAGCACATCGGCGACCCGGTCCAGCTCCGGCACCCCGTACCGCTTGTGGCGCGGGCGCGGGTCACCCGAGCCGAGGCGCTCCGCGGTCTCGGCCAGGTCGGTGAGCGGCGAGGTCAGCTTGTTGGCCTGGCGCACCGCGAGCAGGACGGCGGAGACGATGGCCAGCAGCGCCACCGCACCGATGATCATCAGGGTGCGGCCGACCTCGCGGGTGACTGCGGAGCGGGACTCCTCGATGGTGACCCGCTCGCCGTGCTCCCCCACCTCGGTGGCGCTGATCACACTGCCGCTGGGGCGCTCCCCGACCTCGATCGGTTCGCGGCCGACCATCTTCACCAGGGCGTAGCGCTTGTCGTCGACCTGTTCGGCCAGCACTCCGGGGTTGATCCGCTCGGAGCCCAGGAGCCGGCTCTCGATGACGCTGATCACGCGCAGCGCCTCCGAGTCGACGCTCTCCTGGGCGCTACTGCTGATGGTGCGGGCCTCGACGATGACGAGGGAGACGCCGAAGACGGCGATCACCACGAGCACCACGGCGAGGGTGGAGTTGATCAGTCTTCGGCGCATGACTGTTTCTGTACGTCAGCTCTTCTCGAAGCGGAAGCCGACGCCCCGGACGGTGGCGATGTAGCGCGGATTGGCCGCGTCGTCCCCGAGCTTCTTGCGGAGCCAGGAGATGTGCATGTCGAGGGTCTTGGTGGACGACCACCAGGTGGTGTCCCAGACCTCGCGCATCAGCTGGTCGCGGGTGACGACCCGGCCCGCGTCGCGCACCAGGACCCGCAGCAGGTCGAATTCCTTGGCGGTGAGCTGGAGTTCCTCCTCGCCCATCCAGGCCCTGTGCGACTCGACGTCGATCCTGACGCCGTGGGTGGCGGGCTGCGGGGCGGGCTCGGTGGCCCCGCGGCGCAGCAGCGCCCGGACCCGGGCCAGGAGTTCGGCCAGCCGGAAGGGCTTGGTGACGTAGTCGTCGGCGCCGGCGTCGAGGCCGACGACCGTGTCGACCTCGTCGGCGCGGGCGGTCAGCACCAGCACCGGCACGGTGTGGCCCTCGGCGCGGAGCCTGCGGGCGACTTCGAGGCCGTCCATCCCGGGCAGCCCCAGGTCGAGTACGACCAGGTCGATGCCGCCCTGGAGGCCGGCGTCGAGAGCGGTCGGACCGTCTTCGCGGACCTCGACCTCGTAACCCTCCCGACGCAGGGCGCGGGCCAATGGCTCCGAGATGGATGCGTCGTCCTCGGCGAGCAGTACACGGGTCATGGGGTGATGGTAGTCCGCGCAGCGGACAAGGAGTGCGGTGATCCAAAAGCCCTTCGGGTCTGCGTCCCGTTCAGGTCCAGACCTTCGAATGTGGGAGTGTGGTTGCACTCCTACCTGTGATCCATGTCTCAAGTCCTTTCATATCCACTTCTGTCGTGTCGTATGGTGTCTCAACGCCTGTTGCACTACTCAAAGACCTTTGGGCAGCTATTAGCGCCCAGGGTCTCTTTTGTGTGCGGGGTCGGTACCCGCCGGCCCGGAAGTCGAAGTCCCCAGTGAACGACCCAGTGAATGACCTGCGGGCCGGGCCCGGAACGCCAATGAAGGCACCGGGCGTGGATCCCGACGCGGTGGGCGTACCCGCGTCGGTGCCGGCCTCCCCCCACCGGGCGCGTACCGCTTCACGAGGCGCCGCGTCCCGAGCAAGCAAGGATCGACCATGGCGTCCAGCCTGACGAAGGACCCTGCCAGCCCGCCTGGCACAGAGAAGACCTTCTTCGGCCACCCCCGCGGCCTGGCCACGCTCTTCATGACCGAGATGTGGGAGCGTTACAGCTTCTACGGGATGAAGGCACTGCTCCCGCTGTACCTGATCGCGCCCGGCGGCCTGCACATGAACGCCGCCACAGCGACGACGATCTACTCCGCCTACATGGCGATGGTCTACCTGCTCACCATGCCGGGCGGCTGGCTCGCCGACCGCTTCTGGGGGCCGCGCAAGACGGTCGCCATCGGTGGCGGTGTCGTCATCCTCGGCCACATCACGCTCGCCGTGCCCAACTCGGCGACGTTCTTCGCGGGCCTCGCCCTCGTGGCGCTCGGTTCCGGCCTGCTGAAGGCGAACATCTCCACGATGGTCGGCCACCTCTACAAGGGCCCGAAGGATCCTCGGCGCGACGGTGGCTTCACGCTCTTCTACGTCGGCATCAACGTCGGCGCCTTCCTCGCCCCGCTGACCATCGGCACCGTCGGCGAGAACGTCAACTGGCACTTCGGCTTCGCGCTCGCCGCGGTCGGTATGGCGCTGGGCCTCGCCCAGTTCATGCTCGGCAGCCGCCACCTGAGCCCGCAGAGCGATGTCGTCGCCACCCCGGCGACGGAGGAGGAGAAGCGCTCGGCCCTGCGCAAGGGCCTGATCTGGCTGATCGTCGCGGTCGTCTTCTACGGCCTGCTCGCCGCCACCGGCAACTTCGTCGACTGGGCGGTGCTGCCGATCACCATCGCCGGTCTGGTCATCCCGGTCGCCGTCCTGGTCCGCATGAAGCGCGACAAGGAACTGACGAAGACCGAGCAGTCCAAGCTGTCGGGCTACATCTGGTTCTTCGTGGTCGCCGCCGTCTTCTGGATGATCTACGACCAGAACGGCTCGACCCTGTCGATCTTCGGTGAGAACTCGACGACGAACAGCCTCCTCGGCTTCGACTTCCCCACGTCCTGGTACCAGTCGCTGAACCCGATCTTCGTCATGGCGGCGGCCCCCGTGATGGCCTCGGGCTGGCTGTGGCTGAACAAGCGCGGCAAGGAGCCCAGCACCGCCGTCAAGTTCGCCTCCAGCCTCGTGCTGATCGGGGTGTCCTTCGTCGTCTTCCTGATCCCGCTGATCGACACCGCCGCCAACGGCGGCCGGGTCAGCCCGATGTGGCTGGTGGCGATCTACTTCATCCAGACCGTCGCGGAGCTCTGCCTCTCCCCGGTCGGCCTGTCGGTCACCACGAAGATGGCCCCGGCGAAGTACAGCTCCCAGATGATGGGCGTCTGGTTCCTCGCGGTCACCGCGGGCGACTCGGTGACCGGTCTCCTGACGTCCCCGCAGCTCGGGGTCGATCTGAACACCTCGGGCGCCGTCGCGGTCGAGGCGGTCCTCGCCGTCATCGCCGGTGTCGGCATCTGGATGTACCGCAGGAAGGTCACCCAGCACATGAGCGACGAGAGCTGATCGCGCCGCACGCACCGGACAGGGGCCGCCGCACCGGGAAATCGGTGCGGCGGCCCCTGCCGTACGCGTACGCTCCTCGGCTCAGCGGCCGGAACGCAGCCTGCGCCACGGGGTGAACGTGAACACCGCGCCGCCCAGCAGGATCGCCGTACCGGCGACCAGGCCGAGTGCGCGCAGGGCGCCGTTGTCCTCGGCACCGGTGGCCGCGAGTCCGCCGCCGGAGGCCGTACCGCCGCCCGCCGCGGCCGCCGCTCCGCCGGAGCCCGAGGTGTCGCCGCCGCCGGACGCGCCGCCCTGCTGGGCGGTGGTGTCGAGTTCGAGCGACGCCTTGACGGCACCCTTCACCGTGCACGGGATGTTGATCTTCGAACCGCCGAGCGTGACGTCGATCGTCAGGGTGCCCGGAGTGAGGGTGGACTTGCCGGAGGCACCCGGCTTGTACGTGCCGGTCATGTCGGGCAGGTCGACCGGCTTGCCCGTCTTCAGCGGATCGGGGTTCCCCGGCCCGGTGACGGCGACGGAGCCCTTGTCGGCGCCGCCGATGACGATCTGCATGGACGGCTTGAGCGCACCCGCGGGCAGGTCGGCCGGGCTGTCCATCACGCCCTTGGCCGTCTTGACCGTGAGCCCGTAGCTGCCGCCGTTCTTCTTGGCGTTGACCGTCACCTTGGACTCGATGGAGGCGGGTCCGGGCGACTTGCAGGCGAAGTTGACGGCGACCTCCTTGCCCGGGAAGTCGGTGGCACCGCCGGTGCCGCCCGAACCCGCGGTGGCGCCCCCGGCGTCCGTACCTCCGGTGTCACCCCCGGTGGCAGTGCCTCCGGTGTCGGTGCCGCCCGCGTCCGTACCGCCGTCGGTCGTACCGCCTGCGTCGGTGCCTCCGTCGGTCGTACCGCCCGCGTCCGTACCACCGTCGGTCGTGCCGCCGGCCGTGGTTCCGCCGCCGTCCGTGACCTTGATCGTCGCGCCCGGCTTCACCGTCTCCTTCGGGGTGCACTTGGTGTCCGTGGAGATCGGCTTGGAGACGTTGATGTTGTACGCGTCCGGCGTCAGCGTCAGGTCACCGGCCTTCTCCAGCTTCAGCGATCCCTTCATGTCCGAGAGGAGCATCGCGGAGTTCTTGGGGATCGGCGGGTTCTGCCGGGGTCCCTCCATCTTCAGGTCACCGGTGGCGGCGCCGCCCAGCTTGATGGTGCCGGTCGGCTGGACCGTGTCCTTGCTCAGGTCCAGGACATCGGGGTTCTTGGAGGCGGCCGCGACCGTCTTCCACACCACCTCGACGGTGTCCCCGACCTTCGCCTGGGCGGGTGCGGTCAGCTGCACCTGGGTGGTGCCCTCCACGGGCGGCAGTCCGGAGATGGCCGGGGGTATGCACTCCGTCTTGTACGAGATGTCGGCGGCCTGGGCAGGGCTCGCGGCCAGCAGCATGCCCGCCCCGCCGATCATCATCGCGACTCCCGCCGCGACCGTCCTGCGTTGCGTACTCACGAATGTCCCTTCGTCGTCGGTCTGTGCTCTGACGGTGCGGAATCAGGGGTGAACCACGGCAGCGCGGCCGTGGTGGTGCTGCCCGTGCCCGCCGCGGGCGCGGGGCCCTCGGACGGCGCGGGTGTCCGCCGCAGCTTCGGCAGCCGGGCCGTCACGTCGGCGAACCGGTCGGGGCGCCGGCGCGGCCGGGCCGCCGCGTGCGCGGAGCGCGGCCGCACCTTGTCGACGACCGCCATGCCGATACGGAACACGGCGGCGGGCACGACGAGGCAGAGCAGGATCCAGAAGAGCGTCACGCCCCACGGGCGGCCGACCCCCCACGGCTGTTCGGCCAGCACCTTGGTGCCGTACTTCAGCGAGACCTGGTAGTCGCCGTGGGCACCCGCCGTCAGCTCGACGGGCAGTTCGATCCGCGCCTTGCGGCCGGGCTCGACGGTGCCGCGCCACTGCCGCTCCTCCCACTGCGGGGCGTAGACGCCGTGGGCGGTGCCGACCTGGAAGACCGGGTCCTTGACCGGGGCGGAGCCCAGATTGCCCACGGTGAGGACGAGCCGGCGGGACGGCGGGGCGCCGAACCAGGTGAGAATCCCGCTGTCGCCCTCCAGCCGGGTGGTGGCGAGGACGGCGAGCTTCCCATCACCGTCCTCCTTGGGCAGTGCGGCGACGGGATGTCCGGCGACGACGAACGCGGCGTCGGCCACGGACTGGTCCCCGGTGACCGTCGCGACGTGCACCACGCAGGGGCACGGTACGGGCGGCTCCGCGACCGGCAGCTTCTTGCTGAACGCGCCCTTGGAGTCGGTGGTGACGGCCCTGCCGTCCGCGTTGGCGCAGGAGTTGGTGCCGCCGATCACCCCCCGGTCCGGGCTGGACCGCCCGCAGACCAGCATCATCAGCAGGGTGTCCGGCCGCCAGCCGGTGCCCTTGACGGTGATCTCGCCGCCCTTGCCCGCCTGCTTCCCGGAGAGCGTGACCGCCGGTTTCGGGTCCGCCGCGCTGCGGCCGGTGGCGTGCGCGCCGGTCGCGGTCAGCAGCAGGGCGGGCAGTATCGCGGTCAGCAGGGCGGCTAGGACGTGTTTCGAGAGGAGCGCCGTCCGCCCGCGGCCGTCGCTCCGGAGTGCCGCCGGTCCGGTCCGTCCCGTCACGATTCCGCTCCCGCCTTCACCAAGTGCCTCTCGTCGGAGTGCTGTTGCAGGTCCGGGGACGGGGCGACCCCGGTACCGGTGGAGCCGTGCCCGTCGCGCCGTGCCGCTCGCCGCCTCCGGTGGGCGTAGGTGCCCGCGGCGGCCCCGGCCAGGAGCAGCAGCGCGCCCCCGGTGAGCGGCAGCCACGGGACGAAGAGCGCGGAGGCAGTCGCCTCGCTGTGCGCGCCGCCCGCGGCACTCACGCGCAGCCGGACGGTGGCGGAGTCGAGGGCGGGGGTGTCCCGCCACGGTTCGGTGAGCCGGACCCGCTGTCCGGGCAGCAGCTCGACGGGCAGCGTGCGGGCGTCGCGGCGCAGCAGCGTGCCGAACACCCCGTCGGCGCTGACGGCGAGCCGGGGTGCGAGGACCGCGTTGCCCCGGTTGACCAGCGTGTAGTGGATGGTGCCCCCGGCCACCTCGACGTCCTCGACCGTGAGCGCGGCCAGCGTCGGCCCGCCGACCCGCAGCTGGATCCGGACGCCTACGGAACGGCCGCCGCTCTCCGCGACGATCGCGCCCGGGTGGTCACCGGGCAGCGCGTCGTTGGGCACCGTGACGGACACGGGCACCTCCGCGCGGGTACGGGCGGGCACGGTCACCTTGTCCGTGGCCGTCCGCAGCCAGGCCCCGGTACCGGTGGAGCCGTGCGCGCCGCGTACCGCGAAGCCGCCCTTCGCGGTGTTGTACGCGTCGGCGCCGCGCAGCCGTACGGTCAGCGGGTCCGGGCCCGGGTTGGTGACCGAGAGCCGGTCCTGGAGGACGCTGCCGGGCAGGCCCTCCAGGTAGAAGTACGGTCTGCCGCCGTCCCGGCCCGCACCGTTCGCCGCGGGCTGCGCCGTCCACGCCGGGGCGGCCGGGTGCTCGGTGGCACCGGCCGCCGCGGTCATGGCGGCGGCCCACCACAGGGCGGCGAGCAGCGGTACGGCAAGGGCGAAGCGGGTGAGGTGACCGGTCAACGGCGGCATGGGCGGCTCCCTGGTGCGTGACGGCGGCTGCGCTGCGGTTCGCGGGGAGTCAGCCCGTGGCCCGCTGCCCCCGCCGGGTGAGCCACAGCACCCCGGCCGCGCCGGACAGCAGCACCGTCCCGCCGAGCGTGCCGAGTGCGACCGCCGAGTCGAGCGGGCCGGTCTTGGGCAGCGAGGACCCGCCGTCCGGCGTGCTCTGACCACCGCCGCTCGTGCTTCCGCCGCCGCTCGCGCTTCCGCCCGCGGCCGTGACGTCGAGGGAGAGCGAGGGGCCCGGGTTGTTGGACGGGGTGCAGGTCGTCGTCGTACCGAGTGCCTTGATGGTGAGCACTCCGGCGGTGAAGTCGACCTTGCCGCTCTTCTTCGGGGTGTACGTCCCCGACAGATCACTGATCTTGATCGGGCTGTTGGCGGGGATCGCGGCGGAGTTGGCGGCTCCGGCCACCTGGACCTGACCCGGGTCCGCGCCGCCCACCTTGATCACCGCGCTGGGGTTCATCGCGCCCTTGCCCAGTTCGACCGGGCTGGAGGAGACGCCCTTCTGGAAGGACATCGTGAGCTTGTAGCCGCCGCCGCTCTTGACGCTCTTGATGTCGATGGGCGACACGGCGGCCTTGTCCCCGATCGGGGTCTTGCACTTGTAGTTGACGTCGACGACCGTCGCGTGGGCGGCGGGCGCGACCATCAGCACCACCGCCCCCGCCAGCCCGGACGCCAGCGCGAGAGCTGTTCGCTTCTGGTACGACACCTCGAATTCCCCTCATGCCGGGAGTCGCCGTGCGCCGCTTCCGTGCGGCCCAAATAGCTGACGACACATCAGATTTGGCGCTCAAGGTACGCCCGGGGCCTTGTGGAGGGAAGACAAAGAGCGCGCCGATCCGGCGCGCTCTTCGAGGTGCGTGGGGCCCGAGGGGTACGGCCCCGGGGGCGGGCGGGGAGAGACCCCGGGCTATACGGGGGCGGCCAGCTCCGCCCAGACGGTCTTGCCGGGTTCGCCCGGCACCCGTACGACTCCCCAGTCCAGGCAGAGCCGCTGCACGATGAACATGCCGTGTCCGCCGGGCCGGCCGGCCCGGTGCGGGGTACGCGGCGCGGGCTGTCCCGCGCCACCGTCGACGACCTCGACCCGCAGCGCCTTCGACGTGCGCCCGATACGCAGCTCGTCGGGGCCCTCCGCGTGCAGGCACGCGTTGGTGACCAGCTCGGAGACGACCAGCAGGACGTCCTCTGCGGCTGCCCGGCGGTCGGCGGTCGAGGCGGGCAGCCAGCCCCATTCCTGGAGCGCCGTACGGGCGAAATCACGCGCCGTCGGCACGATGCCGCTCACCTGCCGCAAGGACAGCGTGCGCCACTGCCGCTCGCCCGGACCCGCCGGGCCGTCGGAGGAAGCGCCGGGGCCCGCGTCCGCGCCGGGGCCCGCGTCGGCATGTGCACCCACGCCCGCGCCCTCCGGCTCGCGGCCGAGGTCGCCCGGCGGATGCTGCCGGGTGGTGCTCATCAGCGCTTCACCTCACCGATTCACCATGTCGCCATTGAACAGATACAGATACACATACGCATTACGGACAGGGACGCCGGTACGGGCATCGGGCGGATACGGAGCGTGCGGTTCGCCGCGAGGGCTCACCGGGGTGTCTCCTGCCCGGCGGAATCGTGACAACACCCACTTCGGCTACGCAGATCGCGTGACACGAGCAACACACGAGACGTACGGGGTGGCAGAACGCGCCACGATCAGTCTTCCAGGGCCTCTTCGAGGGAGCCGTGAACGGTGAAAACCGCTTCGGCCCCGGTGATCTCGAACACCCGCGCCACCACCGGCAGCATTCCGGCCAAATGGACCCCTCCCCCGGCCGCCTCCGCCTTGAGGCGGGCACCGAGCAGCACGTTCAGCCCGGTGGAATCACAGAAATCGAGTCGCGAGCAGTCCACCACCAGGCGCGCACGCCCTTGCTCGACCGCGCTCTCCAAGGGGCCGCGCAGCAGGTCCGCCGTGTGGTGATCCAGCTCACCCACCGGCGTCACAACCTCACTGCGGCCCACGGTGCGGGCCTCGACCTGAAGCCGACCCCGGTTCGCGCTGCCGACCGTCCCGCGGTCCATGCCCGTTCCTCTTCGCCGATCGTCACTGTCCGCACAGCTATGCGTGCAGATGCGTTGCAGCTGTCGCTGACGTTCTTGAAAGAGTACGCGTTCTGTGCGCCACGCGGTAGCCGAAGACCTCAACAAACCGGACATATAGCGGTAATTGGAGCTTGTAACCAGCCATACGGACCGGGTAAGGGTAGGGGGACACCCAAAACATGGCCGGCTTTGGAGGCGCCGCTTCACCGCAGGAACACGTATAGGCATCGGCAGCCATATGCCGAGAACGATGGAGGAGACCATGTCACCCCGGCTCGACGAACCGCGTACCCACAACGCGACGTCAGCATGTCCTCAGGGACTGACCGAATCAGACTCCCCTGCCGCGGCCGTCCTGGACGGCACGCGCTCAAGCACCACCAGCAGTGATCACGGCGATACCGACAGCACCACCGGCGCACTCGTGGACCTTCCCGAGATCCCGCCCGCCTCCGAGATGGGACCGCTGGACGCCAGGGCGCTCTCCAAGACGCTCTTCGCCCGGCTCGAATCCCTCGAAGAGGGCACCCACGAGTACTCGTACGTGCGCAACACGCTCGTCGAGCTGAACATGGCCCTGGTCAAGTTCGCCTCCTCCCGGTTCCGCTCCCGCAGCGAACCGATGGAGGACATCATCCAGGTCGGCACCATCGGCCTGATCAAGGCGATCGACCGCTTCGAGCTCAGCCGGGGCGTCGAGTTCCCGACCTTCGCGATGCCGACCATCGTCGGTGAGATCAAGCGCTTCTTCCGCGACACCAGCTGGTCCGTGCGCGTGCCGCGCCGCCTGCAGGAGCTGCGGCTCGACCTGGCCAAGGCGGGCGACGAGCTCGCCCAGCAGCTGGACCGCGCGCCCACCGTGGGCGAGCTCGCCGACCGCCTGGGCATCAGCAACGAAGAAGTCGTCGAGGGCATGGCCGCGAGCAACGCGTACACCGCGAGTTCGCTGGACGCCAAGCCCGAGGAGGACGAGAACGACGGCGCGCTGGCCGACCGGATCGGCTACGAGGACCACGGGCTCGAGGGCATCGAGTACGTCGAGTCCCTGAAGCCGCTGATCGCCTCGCTGCCCGGCCGCGACCGGATGATCCTCTCGCTCCGGTTCGTCGCCAACATGACGCAGTCGGAGATCGGCGAGGAGCTCGGCATCTCGCAGATGCACGTCTCCCGGCTGCTCTCGCGCACCCTGGTCAAGCTCCGCAAGGGCCTGACGCTGGACGAGTGAGCGGGCACCTCGCGGCGCGCCCGCGAGGACTGCCGGACAAAGGGCCTGCCCCGCCGAGGGGCAGGCCCTTCCGCGTTGCCGAGCCCGTATCAGCCGGCCATGCCGGTGCGCTCGCCGCGCCGCCAGACCTCGTGCACCAGCGGTACGCCGGGCCGGTAGGCGAGGTGGACGTGGCTGGGTGCGTCCAGGACCACCAGGTCGGCACGGGCGCCGGGGGCGAGGCGCCCGATGTCGGTGCGCCGCAGGGCCGCGGCGCCGCCCGCGGTGGCGGACCAGAGCGCCTCGTCGGGGGTCATGCCCATGTCGCGCACGGCGAGTGCGACGCAGAACGGCATGGACGAGGTGAACGAGGAGCCCGGGTTGCAGTCCGTGGAGAGCGCGACGGTGGCGCCCGCGTCCAGGATGCGGCGGGCGTCCGGCCAGGCGGCGCGGGTGGAGAACTCGGCGCCCGGGAGCAGCGTGGCGACGGTGGCGGACTGGGCCAGGGCGTCGATGTCGGCGTCGGTGAGGTGGGTGCAGTGGTCGGCGGAGGCCGCGTCGAGTTCGACGGCGAGCTGGACGCCGGGGCCGTGGCCGAGCTGGTTGGCGTGGACGCGGGGGTGCAGGCCCTTGGCGCGGCCCGCCGTGAGGACGGCACGGGCCTGGTCGCCGTCGAAGGCGCCGCGTTCGCAGAAGACGTCGATCCAACGGGCGTACGGGGCGCAGGCGTCGAGCATCGGACCGGTGACCAGGTCGACGTACCCGGCCGGGTCGTCCGCGTAGTCCGGGGAGACGATGTGGGCGCCCAGGAAGGTGACCTCTTCGGTGTGGCGGGCGGCGATGCGTAGCGCGCGGGCCTCGTCCTCGACGGTGAGGCCGTAGCCGGACTTGGTCTCGAAGGTCGTGGTGCCCTGGCGCAGCGCCTCGGCGAGGTAGCGGGCGACGTTGGCTTCGAGCTCGTCGTCGGTGGCGGCGCGGGTGGCGGCGACGGTGGTGCGGATGCCGCCCGCGCTGTAGGCCCGCCCCGACATCCGGGCGTTGAACTCCTGGGTGCGGTCGCCCGCGAAGAGCAGGTGCGAGTGGGAGTCGACGAAGCCGGGGATCACGGCCCGGCCCGCCGCGTCGACGGCGTTGTCAGTGGCGGGTGCTTTGCTGGATTCACCGGTCCAGACGACGTGGTCGCCCTCGATGACGACGGCCGCGTCCTGGATCAGTCCGAGGGGGGAACCGTCACCGAGGGAGGGGTCGTTGGTGACCAGTGCGGAGATGTGGGTGATGGCGGTCGTCGTCATCGGGGGACTGCTCTCCTTGCGTCGGGGCGGCGGAGGGTTCGGGGCCGCGCCGGTCAGTGGTGCAGGGCGGCGATGGCCTTGGCGAGTGCCGCCGGGACGTCGGGGACCAGTGCGTGCTGTCCGTCGCGCACGATGTGCCGTCCGGCGACCACGGTATGGCGCACATCGGCCGCGGAGGCGGCGAATACGGCTGTCTCCGCAGCAAGTCGCGGCACCGGCCCGGCTGTTCTGACGGAGTCCAGGGCGACCGTCGCCAGGTCGGCGGGCGCGCCCGGTTCGAGGATGCCCGCCTCGGGCCGGCCGAGTGCGGCGTGGCCGTCGGCGGAGGCGGCCCGCAGCAGGGCCGCCGCGGTCCAGTGGCCGCGGGTCCTGGTGCGCAGGCGCTCGTTGAGCTCCATCGCGCGCGCCTCCTCGAAGAGGTCGATCACGGCGTGGCTGTCGCTGCCCAGCGAGAGCGGGGAGCCGGCGCGCTGGAGGGCGACGGCGGGGCCGATGCCGTCGGCGAGATCGCGCTCGGTGGTCGGGCACATGCAGGTGCCGGTGGCCGTGGAGCCGATCAGCGCGATGTCCTCGGCCGTGAGGTGGGTGTTGTGCACCCCGGTGGTGCGCGGGCCGAGCACCCCGTGGTCGGCGAGGAGCCGGGTGGGGGTGCGGCCGTGGGCTGCGAGGCAGGCGTCGTTCTCCGCGGTCTGTTCGGAGAGGTGGACATGGAGCGGCGCCCGCCTCTCCCGCGCCCAGGCCGCGACGGTGTCGAGCTGCTCTGCGGGCACGGCGCGCACGGAGTGGACGGCCGCACCGATCAGGGCGTGTTCGTCGCCCTTGAGGAGGGAGGCGCGCTCGGCCCAGGCGTCGGCGGTGGTGTCGGAGAAGCGCAGCTGGTGGTGGTCGGGCTTCAGGTACTGGGAGGGGCGGCGGCCGAACCCCGCGGCGAGGTAGGCGGTGTCCAGCAGGGTGATCCGGATGCCCGCCTCGCGCGCGGCCTCGATCAGGGCGGCGCCCATCGCGTTCGGGTCGCTGTACGGGGTGCCGCCGGGCGCGTGGTGCAGATAGTGGAACTCACCGACCGCGGTGATGCCGGCCAGGGCCATTTCGGCGTACACCGCACGGGCCAGTTCGTAGTACGTGTCGGGGGTGAGCCGGGCCGCGACCTGGTACATGGTCTCGCGCCAGGTCCAGAAGGTGCCGGAGCCGACCTGGACGGTGGAGCGCAGGGCGCGGTGGAAGGCGTGCGAGTGGGTATTGGCGAGGCCGGGCAGGGTGAGCCCGCGCAGCACGGTGGCGCCGGGCGGCGGGGAGTCGACGCCGGTCCGCACCCCGGCGATCAGCCCGTCGGACACCTCCAGGACGACGCCCGGCTCGACATGGGTGCCGAGCCAGGCGTGCGAGAGCCAGTACGTCGCGGTGACGGGCTTGCCCGTCAGCTCCGTGGCCGGTTCCGTCGTGGACTCTGTCGGGGGCTCCGTTTTCAGCGGCACGCGAGACCTTCCAGTACATCGGCGAGTGCGATCACCCCGGCCACGCAGTCGTCCTCGGCGGCATGCTCGGCCGGCGAGTGCGAGATCCCGGTGGGGTTCCGGACGAACAGCATGGCGGTAGGGGCCGAAGCGGACAAAATACCCGCATCGTGTCCCGCTCCCGTGCCGAGCACGGGGACGGCGCGGCCGTTGCCCCGGGCGGCGCCCTTCAGGATCGTGCCCAGCTCGTCGCGCAGGGCGTGCTGGAACTCCACGACGGGCGTGAAGGACTCCCGTACGACGTCGAGATCGATTCCGGCCCGTTCGGCGTGTTCCCGGGCGGCCCGCTCGATCCCGGTGACGACGGTGTCCAGGGTGTCCTGGTCGGCGGCCCGGGAGTCGAGCCAGCCGCGCACGAGCGAGGGGATCGCGTTGACGCCGTTCGGCTCGACGGCGATCTTGCCGAAGGTGGCGAGGGCGCCGGCCAGCTCCGCCTCCCGGCGGGCGGCCAGCACCGTCTCGGCGTACGTGAGCATCGGGTCGCGCCGGTCGGCGAGGCGGGTGGTGCCCGCGTGGTTGGCCTCGCCCCGGAAGTCGAACCGCCAGCGGCCGTGCGGCCAGATCGCGGAGGCGATGCCGACGGGGTCGCCACTGAGATCGAGGGCGCGGCCCTGCTCGACGTGCAGCTCGACGAACGCGCCGATACGGGCGAGCCGTTCGGGGTCCGGGCCGATGGCGTCGGGGTCGTACCCGGCCGCCTCCATCGCCTGCGGGAGCGTGACACCGTCACCGTCCCGCAGCCGGTGCGCGGCCTCGACGGTCAGCTGTCCGGCGGCGAGCCGGGAGCCGACGCAGGCCAGGCCGAACCGGGCGCCCTCCTCGTCACCGAAGTTGGTGATGGCCAGCGGTCGGGTGAACTCCACTCCCCTGCGGCGGAGTTCGTCGAGCGCGGCGAAGGAGGAGACGACGCCGAGCGGCCCGTCGAAGGCGCCGCCGTCCGGCACCGAGTCGAGGTGCGAGCCGGTGACGACGGCGTCCTGGGCCAGCGGGTCGCCGAGCCAGGCCCACTGGTTGCCGTTGCGGTCGGTCTCCAGGGCCAGCCCGCGCGCCTCGGCCTGCGCCCGGAACCACGTACGGCAGTCGGTGTCGGCGGCGGTCCAGGCGTAGCGGCGGTAGCCGCCGCTGTCCGGGTGCCGTCCGATGGGAGCGAGCTCCCGCCACATGTCCTGGAAGGACAGGGTGGGCCCCGGTCCGCCCGTGGCCGTCACGCCTCGCCCTCCCGCATCGGCACCCGTACGTCCTTGTCGGAGGCGACCGACTCCGCGATGTCGTAGCCCGCGTCCACGTGCCGGATGACGCCCATGCCCGGGTCGTTCGTCAGCACCCGCCGGATCTTCTCGCCGGCCAGCTTCGTGCCGTCGGCCACCGTCACCTGGCCCGCGTGGATGGAGCGGCCCATGCCGACGCCGCCGCCGTGGTGGATGGAGACCCAGGAGGCCCCCGACGCCACGTTCACCATCGCGTTCAGCAGCGGCCAGTCCGCGATCGCGTCGGAGCCGTCGAGCATGGCCTCGGTCTCCCGGTACGGGGAGGCCACGGAGCCGCAGTCCAGGTGGTCGCGCCCGATGGCCAGCGGCGCGGCCAGCTCACCGCTCGCCACCATGTCGTTGAACCGCTCGCCGGCCCGGTCCCGCTCGCCGTAGCCGAGCCAGCAGATCCGGGCGGGCAGCCCCTGGAACTGGACGCGCTCGCCGGCCATCTTGATCCAGCGGTGCAGCGACTCGTTCTCCGGGAAGAGTTCGAGCAGCGCCTTGTCGGTCTTGCGGATGTCGGACGCCTCGCCGGACAGCGCCGCCCAGCGGAACGGGCCCTTGCCCTCGCAGAAGAGCGGCCGGATGTACGCGGGCACGAAGCCGGGGAAGTCGAAGGCCCGCCCGTAGCCCGCGAGCCGGGCCTCGCCGCGGATCGAGTTGCCGTAGTCGAAGACCTCCGCGCCCGCGTCCATGAAGCCGACCATCGCCTCGACGTGCTTCGCCATCGACTCACGGGCGCGCAGGGTGAAGTCGGCGGGCTTCTCGGTGGCGTAGTCGGCCATGTCGTCGAAGTCGACCCCGACCGGCAGGTAGGCGAGGGGGTCGTGCGCGCTGGTCTGGTCGGTGACGATGTCGACCGGGGCGCCCTCCGCGAGCATCCGGGGCAGCAGCTCCGCGGCGTTGCCGAGCAGGCCGATGGAGAGCGGCTTGCGGGCGTCCCGCGCCTCGACCGCGAGCTGGAGCGCGTGCTCCAGGCTGTCGGCCCGCACGTCCAGGAAGCGGTGCTCGATGCGGCGCTCGATGGCGCGCGGGTCCACGTCGATACAGATCGCGACGCCGTCGTTCATGGTGACGGCGAGCGGCTGGGCGCCGCCCATGCCGCCGAGTCCGGCGGTCAGCGTGATCGTCCCGGCCAGCGTGCCGCCGAACTTCTTCGCGGCGACGGCGGCGAACGTCTCGTAGGTGCCCTGGAGGATGCCCTGGGTGCCGATGTAGATCCACGATCCGGCGGTCATCTGGCCGTACATGGTGAGCCCGAGGGCCTCCAGGCGGCGGAACTCCTCCCAGTTCGCCCAGTCGCCCACCAGGTTGGAGTTGGCGATGAGCACGCGCGGGGCCCACTCGTGCGTCTGCATGACGCCGACCGGCCGCCCGGACTGTACGAGCATCGTCTCGTCCTGCTTGAGGGTGCGCAGCGTGCGGACCATCGCGTCGAACGAGCGCCAGTCGCGGGCCGCCTTGCCGGTGCCGCCGTAGACGACGAGCTTGTCGGGGTGCTCGGCGACCTCGGGGTCCAGGTTGTTCTGCAGCATCCGCAGGGCGGCTTCCTGCTGCCATCCCAGGGCGCTCAGCTCGGTACCGCGCGGTGCCCGTACGGGGCGGGGTCCTGACATGGCAATGCCTCCTCGCGACTGTGAATTTTCTATTCACATCTTGATCGGCTGAATAGCTCCAGTCAACAGGGGGGCGTGGACGGTCTCCGGAGGGCCTCCTTCCGATGTGCGGCGGGGCATTTTCCACCGGCCACCTGCATGTACCTATGGAAAATGCCAGAACCTCCACCAGTCCCGAGCACGTTGCGTAACCTCTGGGTCACAGCCGCACACCGCGTCGGAGGAGAGTCCGCGTGCCCGGAATCGACGAGTGCCTGCTCGACGTCATGAGACTGCCCGGTGCCCGTGGCGCCGCCGTGGTCGACTGGACCAGCGGTCTCGCCCTCGGCACCATCGGTGACTCGCCCAACGGCGATCACGAGGCCACCGCCGCCGAGACGGCGGAGGTGGCACGGATGGCGGCCGAACAGTCCGTCTTCACCTCGGGAGCGGCCCAGCCGCCGGACACCGCGGACGGCAGAGGGGTTACGGGGACGGAGCCGCCGGTCGAGGACGTCATCGTCACCACCCGGGCCGGGTACCACATCCTCCGGTTCGTCGAGACGGACTTCGACAGCAGCGTCTTCCTCCACCTGTGGCTGGACCGCGCGGAGGGGAACCTCGCCCTGGCCCGGATACGGCTGGGCGAGACGGCCGAGCGGCTGGTCCTGGCATGACGACGGCCGCCCCCTTACCCGCCCCCTCCCCCACCACCGTGCTCTCGCCGATGCTCGATCGCCTCGCCGCGGAACGGGCCACCGGCGCCCTGATGCGCGACTGCGGCACCCTCTACCTCGCGGACGGCGAGGTGGTGCACGCCGAGAGCCCGGCGACGCCCGGTATCGACGTCCTGCTCACCCGGGGCGGCGCGCTGCACCGCGACGGCTGGTGGGACGCGGTCTCCCGGGCGGGCGCCCACCGGCGGGTCGGCCGCTACCTGGTGGACAGCGGCCGGGTGGCGGGCGGCGCGCTGGAGCTGTGCCACCTGGGGGTGCTGTACGACGCGGCGTTCTTCGCCCTCGCCCCGACCCGGACCCCGGCCCGCTTCCGTTACGGGGTCGCCCACTGGATCGGCCCGGTCCGCCCCGTGTCCGTGGACGCCGTGCAGCGCGAGACGCTCCGGCGCCGGGAGCTGCTGGACCGGATCTGGCCAGAGGCGGCGGGCGACAGCGCCCCGCTCGCCCGGACCGGCTGCCCGGTCGACGGCCCGGTGCCGCCGCGCCAGCAGCGCGTCCTGGAGTGCGTGGACGGGGTGCGCACCGCGACGGACATCGCCCTGGAGCTGGGCAGATCGGCGTTCCACACCCTGGTCGACCTGCGGCGGCTGGCCGCCGCCGGGCTGGTCGAGGCGGTCCGGCAGCCGACGGGCCCGGCCGCCTCCGCGACCGCCCGGATCGAGCTGCCCGAGATCACGCCCGACCCCGACGTCGCCCTGTTGCGCCGGCTCCGAGACGCATTGGAGGCCCTGTGATACGCGCGCTCAGACAGCGTGCCGGGAGGAGACAGCTGATGGTGCCCGAGGCCGAAGTCCGTGACGTCCTGGCCGAACTCCAGCGGCTGCGGGCGCGGGTGCCGATGCTCGCCGGCGCCCTGGCGGCCAGCACCGACGGTCTCCTTCTCGCCCACGACACCCCGGGGGTGGAGGCCGAAGGCGTCGCCGCACTGACCGCGGCCGCGCTCGGCGTCTCGATCCGGATGACGGAGGCGACCGGCCGGGGCGGCTTCCGCGAACTCCTCGTCCGCGGCGATACGGGCTACATCGCGGCGTATGCCGCGGGCTCCTCCGCCGTACTGACGCTGCTGGCCGAGGACCGGATCAACGTCGGCAGGCTCCATCTGGAGGGCCGCCGGGCCGGGGCCAGGATCGGCCGGCTCGTCGACACCGCGCTGGAACGCGCACCGCAACCCCCGCCGGGCGCACGCCCGCCCGCGCCACGCACTCCGCAGCCGCCGGGCACGTTGCCCCACCGCCCGACCTGACCACCTCTCTGCCTCTCAGACCCAGGAAACGGAACCGGCCGTCGCGGCCGGTCAGGGAAAGGAAACGAGCACTCATGGCGAACACCGAAGCGTCACTGAAGGAAGCGATGACGAACATCGAGGGCACCCTCGGTGTCGCCCTCGTCGACTACACGAGCGGCATGGCGCTGGGCACCCTCGGCGGCGGCAAGGAGTTCAACCTGGAGATCGCGGCGGCCGGCAACACCGACGTCGTACGCGCGAAGCTCCGCACCATGGAACAGCTGGGCATCCAGGACGAGATCGAGGACATCCTGATCACCCTGGGCAGCCAGTACCACCTGATCCGGCTGCTCAGAACCCGTGGCAGCAAGGGCCTGTTCCTCTACCTGGTGCTGGACTCCGGCCGAGCCAACCTGGCGATGGCCCGCCACAAGCTGAAGAAGATCGAGGCCGAGCTGGAGGTCTGACCGGGAGCGGGGTCCTCGGGGCGCGGGGTTCCGTCCTCAATCGCCGGACGGGCTTGGTGTGCGGGTCCCCCGCAGGGCGCCTGCCCGGTGGGTGGGGGTCCGGGGTCCCTCCGGGGCGTCTCCTCGAACGACGAACGTGCGGCGGGTACGCATTGCGTACCCGGGTCTGTGTTCGTCGTCCTGCGGGGACTCCCCTGCACGCCCCCGAACCCGGCCGTCGCGCGGCTGATGCTGGGGTGGGGACGTGCAGGGGAGTCCCCGCAGGAAATGGCGTACGACCCGGGTCCCTCACGTACCCGGGTGAACACGCCATTTTCGAGGAGACGCCCCGGAGGGGCACCACCCCCCACCCACCGGGGCAGGCGCACCCCGCGGGGGACCCGCGCTCAAGCCCGTCCGGCGATTGAGGACGGAACCCTCACTCGATGAACAGGCCCCGCGCCACCGCCCCCGCGTCGAACTCCTCCAGCCTCGCCTGCGCGTCCGGCAGGGCGTCGCACATCGACTCCAGCAGCACCCGCCCGAGCAGCATCGGCGCGCACGCCGTGTCGAAGGCGAGCCCGGTCCCGACCGCGGCCGGGATCAGCAGATCGCTGTGCGCGGCCACCGGGGCGAACGCGGAGTCCGCGACCGAGACCACCGTCAGCCCCCGTTCCCGGGCGTACGCGAGGGCGTCCACGACCTCCCGGGGGTGGCGCGGCAGCGCGAAGCAGATCAGTGCGGTGGCCCCGGCCCGCCGGGCGGCGTCGATCCGGTCGTGCAGCATGCTGCCGCCCTCGTCGAGCACCCGGACATCGGGGTGGACCTTGGCGGCGAAGTACCCGAAGCCCCGGGCCTGGGAGGAGGCGGCGCGCAGCCCGAGCACGGGCAGCGGACGCGAGCCGGCGAGCAGCCGCCCGGCCCGCTCGACGGGGCCCGGGTCCGCGAGCAGCTCCGCGAGGTGGCGCAGGTTCTCGATCTCACCGAGCACCGCCTGCTGGTACTCGTTGTACGTGTCCTCCCCGGCTTCCGCCGAGCTTCCGGCCGGGGAGACCTCGCGCAGGTGCCTGCGCAGCGCGGGGTAGCCGTCGAAACCGAGCGCCACGGCGAACCGGGTGACGGAGGGCTGGCTGACCCCGGCGAGTTCGGCCAGCTCGACGCTGGACAGGAACGGGGCATCACCGGCCCTGCGCACCATCGAGTGCGCGATGCGCCGCTGGGTGGGGGTGAGCCTGCGCCCCTCGAACAGCTGCTGCAACCTCGCGGCCGGGCTGCTCCCGCTCATCCTGTCCCCTCGCTGGATCCTTCGCGCCGCGGTCCGGCGCCGAGGAATCCATTCAGCCAGCAAGGCGTCTGCATGTCCATATGCAGACGCCTTGCCCGCCGTGCGCCGCGCTATCCGGGCAGGCCCGCCCGCGCGGCCAGTACGGCGAGGGTCCGGCGCAGGTTCGCGCGGAACGCGTCGTCGAGACCGGCCGTCAGCTCCTCGTCGATGGCGCTCGCCGTCTCCGTGCAGCGGGCGAGGAGTTCGCGGCCCCGGTCCGTGAGGGCGAGGATCTGGCGGCGGCGGTCGGCGGGGTCGCGCTCCCGGGTGACCGCGCCCAGCTCCTCCAGGTGATCGGCGAGGCCGACCACCAGGCTGGGCGTCACCCGCATGGTGCGGGCGATGTCCTGCTGCGAGGCCGCCGCACCGCTGTCCAGCAGGGCCAGCAGTCCGGCGTGCTTGGGCTTCAGGCCGTGGACGGCGAGCCGTTCGGCGAACAGTTCGGCGGTGATCGCGCCGAGCGTGCCGAGCTGGAAGGCCGCGGTGCCGGTCAGCGTCTCCTGCTTGACATCCTTCACGCTCCGCATCGTATCATCGAGAAATCATTCACAGTGTTAATGATTCAAGAGGTGACGAGATGCGACGCACACTGGCCGGCCTCAACGTGGCCATGGCGGCGGGCTCGGCGGTCGCGGCCGTGATCGCGGTGGCACGCCCCACGCTCCTGCTGCCGGCCGGCACCGAGCCCACGGCCGGTCTCCAGGTGTACGCGCAGGCGTACGCGGTCCGCGCGGTCCCGCTCGCCGCCGCGCTGGTGTACGCGCTGAAGGGGGAACGCCGGGCGCTGGTGCCCGTCCTGGCTGTGGCCGGGGCGGCGCAGGCGGGCGACGCGTACATCGGCGTCAGCCGCGGGGTCACCGGTATGGCCGTCGGCGGGACGCTCGCGGCGGCCACCCACCTCGGCACCGCCTGGTGGCTGATCCGCCGCACCGGCGCGCCCGCCCCGGGCGGCGCGGCATGAAGTCACTCAACCTGCTGGTCATCTTCCTGTCGGAGCTCGCCGTCATCGGATCCGTGGCCACCTGGGGCTTCACTCTCGGTACGGGGTGGGGGCTGCGGCTGCTCGCGGGTATCGGCGGGCCGGCGGTGATGATCGCGCTGTGGGCGCTGTTCGGCTCACCCGAGGCGTCCTACAAGGTGCACGGCGCGATACGGGTGCTCTTCGAAATCGGCTGGTTCGGTGTGGGCGCCGTCGCCCTGGCGCTGGCCGGATACGCCGTTCCGGCCCTCGTCCTCGCCGTCGTCATGGCGGTCGGCAAGGGCCTCGCGGTGGTCTGGCACCAGTAGGCCCGGACGGTGCTCCCACCCCCGCAAACCGGGGGGTTAGCCCCACTGACCCGGCCGACGCGGCTTCGTAACGTAGAAGCATGGACGCTTCCGACACGGAGCTCAAGAAGGAGCTCGACGCCACCCTCAAAGCCCGCAGCGAGCTGGGCGCCGAGTACGAGTCCGCGCTCGTCGAGTCGTTTCTGGAGAAGGTCGAGCAGCGGCTCGACGGCACGCTCGACCGCCGGGTCAGGCGTCATCTCGCGGAGCAGCAGGTCAGGGGGGCGCGCTCGCCGGAGCGGCCCTCCGGGCATTTCGGTGAGCAGTACGGATTCGCGATCGCCTCGCTGGTCCTGGCCATACCGCTGTCCGCCATCGGTGTGGTGAACGCGGGCTTCCAGGGGCTGGTCGTGGCCTGGCTCGGCATCGTCGGCGTCAACGCCTTCCAGGCCTCTCGCGGCGGACGGCTCTTCCGGCGTCGGGACGACGAGCGGCGGGAGTCCGACTGGGAGGGCTGAGCGGCGGACGCTCCTCACGCCTGACGGGTCGGCAGCACGACCAGCTGGCGCAGGTTGATGTGGCGTGCCCGGCTGGTCGTGTAGGCGATCAGGTCGGCGATCTCGTCGCTCGACAGCCCGCCGAGCGCGTCGAACATGCCGTCGAGCTGGCCGCTGAGTTCCGTGTTGTCGACGTGTCCGGCCAGTTCGGAGTCGGTGAGGCCGGGCTCGATGTTCGTGACCCGGACGTCGCGCGGGCCGAGTTCGGTGCGCAGGGAGGCCGAGAGATAGGTGAGCGCGGCCTTCGTCGCCCCGTACACCGCGTAGTTGGGGAACGTGACGTGCGCGCCGATCGAGGAGATGTTGACCAGGTCGGCGGTGCGGCCTTCGGCGGCGGCCGCCACCAGGTCCGCGGTGAAGGCCCGGATGACGCGCAGGGCGCCCGACACGTTGGTGTCCAGCATCCGCTGCCATTCGTCGGTGCGGCCCTCGTCCACCGGGTTCGGCAGCATCACCCCGGCCGCGTTGACCACCAGGTCCACCCGGCCGAACGCGGCGTGCACCCGCTCGGCCGCGGCGTCCACGGACGCCTGGTCCGTGACGTCGGTGACGACGGCGAGTGCCCGGCCGCCGTCGGCGGTGATCTTCCCGGCCAGTTCCTCCAGCCGCTCCGCGCGGCGGGCCAGCAGCGCCACCCGCACCCCCTGGGCGGCGAGCAGCCGGGCGGTCGCGGCCCCCATGCCGCTGGCGGCTCCGGTGATGACGGCGGTGCGGCCTGCGAGTGTCCCGTACGACATGTCCGTACTCCCCGGTGCTGTGGGGCCGGGGCGTTTCCCCGGCCGAGCACCGACTCTGCCGCCACGGGCCGCCGCTACCCAGGGATGCGTCTTTCCTGGGTCCGGCAGTACCAGGCTGGGAAGCGAACGGAGTCTTCTACGATTCGCGGCATGGACGGCGACCTCGGAGAATTCCTCCGCTCACGACGTGCCCGCATACAGCCCGGTGACGTCGGACTGAACTCCTACGGCCGCAGACGCGTTCCGGGTCTGCGGCGCGAGGAGGTGGCACAGCTCGCGGGGGTGAGCGTGGACTACTACATCCGGCTGGAGCAGGGTCGCGGCCCGAGCGTCTCGGACGCCGTGCTGGACGCGGTGGCCCGGGTGCTGGGGCTGGACGAGACGGAGCACGCCCACCTGCGCACGGTGGCCCGCCCCGAGCCGCGCACGGCGGCCCCGGCCGCCGCCCAACGGGTGCGTCCGGGGCTGCGTCTGCTGCTGGACACCCTGGGCGGGGCACCGGCGTTCATCCTGGGCCGCCGGATGGACGTACTGGCGTGGAACGGGGCGGCCGACGCGCTCCTCGGCTTCTCGCGGCTCTCCCCGGATGTGCGCAACGTCCCGCGCCAGGTGTTCCTCGACCCGGCCTCCCCGGAGCTCTACCCGGACTGGGCCTCCGTGGCGGCGGAGACCGTCGCCCACCTTCGCCTGGACGCGGGCCTGCACCCGCACGACAAGCAACTGGCCGCGCTGGTCGGCGAGCTGTCGGTGGAGAGCGAGGACTTCCGCCGGCTGTGGGCGGATCACGAGGTGAAGGCGAAGGCGTACGGCGTCAAGCAGATCAGCCACCCGGTAGCGGGTCCGCTCACGCTCCCGTACGAGACGCTCGATGTGCCCGGGGATCCCGATCAGTGCCTGGTGGTCTACACCCCGGAGCCGGGTACGGAGTCGGCGGAGCGCCTCGCGTTGCTGACGGCGGCGGCGTAACGAGGAGTATCGCGGGGACCGCCGCACCCCCGGTTTCCCGGAGGGCGGGACGACGGCGGTCCCCGCGAGGGACGCGGTCCGGGTCAGGGCCGGTCTCGCATCCTGACGACAGTGGAGGTCCGGGAGCCGCTCCGTAGTCCGTGTCGCCGTATCGGTGCCGGCGGGTTTCCCTGCCGACACCCATCAATCTGCCCGATCCGTGTTAAGCCGGTGCTGCGGGTACGTGTCGCGCTCGTACCGTTTTCGCGAAGCCCCGGGTTCCGGCCGGGGTGGCTACGGCTTGGCGACCGCCGTCGCGTCCTTGGCGAGGAACGCCAGCAGGTCCTGCCTGCTGACCACGCCCTTGGGCTTGCCCTCGACCAGCACGATCGCCGCGTCCGCCGCGCCCGCACCGCCGAGCACCGCCATCAGGTCCTCGACCGGTTCGCCGGAACCGACCTGCGGCAGCGGCGGCGACATGTGCTTCTCCAGCGGGTCGGAGAGCGAGGCGCGCTGGGCGAAGAGCGCGTTCAGCAGCTCCCGCTCGACCACCGAGCCGATGACCTCCGCGGCCATCACGTCCGGGTGGCCTGCGCCCGGCTTCACGATCGGCATCTGCGAGACGCCGTACTCGCGCAGGACGTCGATCGCCTCGCCGACGGTCTCCTCCGGGTGCATGTGGACGAGCGTCGGGATCGGGCCCTCCTTGTAGTCGAGGACGTCCGCGACGCGTGCGGAGGGGCCGGTGTTCTCCAGGAAGCCGTAGTCCGCCATCCACTCGTCGTTGAAGATCTTGCTCAGGTAGCCGCGTCCGCTGTCCGGGAGCAGGACGACGACCACGTCCTCCGGGCCCAGCCGCTTCGCGACCTCCAGGGCGCCCACGACCGCCATCCCGCAGGAGCCGCCGACCAGCAGGCCCTCCTCCTTGGCGAGCCGGCGGGTCATCTGGAAGGAGTCCTTGTCGGACACGGCGACGATCTCGTCGGTGACCGTACGGTCGTACGCCGTCGGCCAGAAGTCCTCGCCAACGCCCTCGACCAGATACGGCCGGCCCGAGCCGCCCGAGTAGACCGAGCCCTCCGGGTCCGCGCCGATGATCTTGACCGCGCCGTCGCTGACGTCCTTCAGGTAGCGGCCGGTGCCGCTGATCGTGCCGCCGGTGCCGACCCCCGCCACGAAATGGGTGATCTTCCCGTCCGTCTGCTCCCACAGTTCGGGACCGGTGGTCTCGTAGTGGGAGCGCGGGTTGTTCGGGTTGGAGTACTGGTCGGGCTTCCAGGCTCCGGGCGTCTCACGGACCAGCCGGTCGGAGACGTTGTAGTAGGAGTCCGGGTGATCGGGGTCGACCGCCGTCGGGCAGACGACGACCTCTGCCCCGTAGGCGCGCAGCACGTTGATCTTGTCCGTGGACACCTTGTCCGGGCAGACGAAGATGCACTTGTAGCCCTTCTGCTGCGCGACGATCGCCAGGCCCACGCCCGTGTTGCCGCTCGTCGGCTCGACGATCGTGCCGCCGGGCTGGAGCGCGCCGCTCTCTTCGGCGGCCTCGATCATGCGAAGGGCGATCCGGTCCTTGACCGAGCCGCCGGGGTTGAAGTACTCGACCTTGGCCAGGACCGTCGCCTGGATGCCGGCCGTCACACTGCGCAGCCTCACCAGCGGGGTGTTGCCTACGAGGCTGATCATCGAATCGTGGAATTGCACCGTGTACTCCGGGGTCTCCGTGATGGTGCGGCAAGAGTATGCGTACGGGGACCGGATTGGGTGAAGCGATTGAACGCTGCCCACTTGGGGGCAGTTAGCTCTGTGTACGGCGGTA
The DNA here is from genome assembly GCF_041435055.1 of Streptomyces sp. NBC_00341. Classification (NCBI taxonomy): domain Bacteria; kingdom Bacillati; phylum Actinomycetota; class Actinomycetes; order Kitasatosporales; family Streptomycetaceae; genus Streptomyces; species Streptomyces sp. NBC_00341. The sequence continues at coordinate 3,400,604 of NZ_CP108002.1, forward strand.
CGGCACGTACGGCGACGAGGAGGTGGACCGGACTGTGTCGAGGGCAAGGGTGGCACGGCGGATCGCAGCGGGCGCGGCCTACGGTGGCGGCAGCGTCGGGCTGCTGGGGGCCGCGGCGGTAGGCGTCCTGCTGGCGGAGGTCCAGCTGGCGAAGCGGCTGGTGGGCGGCGGGGTCGCCCCGGTCCCGCCGAGCGCGGACGGGCGGTACGGGGTGGCGTTCGCCGGGCCGGCGGACCCGCTGCGGCTGGGGCTGCTGGGGGATTCCACGGCGGCCGGGCAGGGCGTGCGGCGGGCCGGGCAGACACCGGGTGCGCTGCTGGCCTCCGGACTGGCGGCGGTCTCGGAGCGGCCGGTGGATCTGCGCAACGTCGCGCAGCCGGGCGCCAGGTCGGACGATCTGGAGCGGCAGGTCTCGCTGCTGCTGGCGGACCCCTCCGGGGCACCGGACGTCTGCGTGATCATGATCGGGGCCAACGATGTGACGCACCGGATGCCCGCGACCCAGTCGGTGCGCTGCCTGACCACGGCGGTACGCAGGCTGCGGACGGCGGGCGCGGAGGTGGTGGTCGGCACCTGCCCGGACCTGGGCACGATCGAGCCGGTCTACCAGCCGCTGCGGTGGCTGGCCCGGCGGGTGAGCCGGCAGCTGGCGGCGGCGCAGACGATCGGCTCCGTGGAGCAGGGCGGGCGCACGGTGTCGCTGGGCGACCTGCTGGGCCCGGAGTTCGAGGCGAACCCCCGGGAGCTGTTCGGCCCGGACAACTACCACCCCTCGGCGGAGGGGTACGCGACCGCGGCGATGGCGGTCCTGCCGACACTCTGCGCGGTGCTGGGGCTGTGGCCGGAGTCCGATCATCTGGACGGCGCCCGGCGCGAGGACATGCTGCCGGTGGCCAAGGCGGCCTCCCAGGCGGCCAGGGAGGCCGGTACGGAGGTCACCGGGGCGCGGGCACCCTGGGCGCTCCTCAAGCACCGCAGGCGGCGGCGCCTGCCCGCGGCCACGGAGCCGCACCCGCATCCGCACTGGTACCAGCACCGCTCCCCGGGAGCAGCGGTGAAGGAGGAACGCGGTGAACAAGGCGGCTCGACCCGGGTGGACCGGCGTCCGGGCAGCGACACGGGCACCGCCGCCACGGGATGACCGAGCGGCGCCCAGATAGCCGACCGAGCGGTTGCCCGGACAGTTGACTGAGCGGTTGCTTAGAAAAGAGGCCCGCATCACACGCCGGTGCGGGTGACCTCCGCAGTACGTCCGGGTAACTTCCAGAGCAGTCCAGCCAGACAGCCTTCCAGCCCTCATGGAGCCGCGTGATGCCCGAAGCCGTGATCGTCTCTGCTGCCCGTTCCCCCATCGGCCGGGCCTTCAAGGGCTCGCTGAAGGACCTGCGGGCGGACGACCTGACCGCCACGATCATCCAGACCGCACTGGCCAAGGTCCCGGAGCTGGACCCCAGGGACATCGACGACCTGATGCTCGGCTGCGGCCTCCCGGGCGGCGAGCAGGGCAACAACCTGGGCCGCATCATCGCCGTGCAGATGGGGATGGACCACCTTCCCGGCTGTACGGTCACCCGCTACTGCTCCTCCTCCCTGCAGACCAGCCGGATGGCGCTGCACGCCATCAAGGCGGGCGAGGGCGACGTGTTCATCTCGGCGGGCGTCGAGATGGTGTCCCGGTTCGCCAAGGGCAACTCCGACAGCTGGCCGGACACCCACAACCCGCTGTTCGCGGACGCCGAGGCCCGCACCGCGGCCCGCGCGGAGGAGTCCGGTGCGAGCTGGCACGACCCGCGCGAGGACGGCCTGGTGCCGGACGCGTACATCTCGATGGGGCAGACCGCGGAGAACCTGGCCCGGACCAAGGGCGTCACCCGTCAGGACATGGACGAGTTCGGGGTCCGGTCGCAGAACCTCGCGGAGGAAGCCCTCAAGAACGGCTTCTGGGAGCGCGAGATCACTCCGGTGACGACGCCGGACGGCACGGTGGTCGCCAAGGACGACGGTCCGCGTGCGGGCGTCACCCTGGAGGGCGTGCAGGGCCTGAAGCCGGTCTTCCGCCCCGACGGCCTGGTCACCGCGGGCAACTGCTGCCCGCTGAACGACGGTGCCGCGGCGCTCGTGATCATGTCGGACACGAAGGCGCGCGAGCTGGGCCTGACCCCGCTGGCCCGGATCGTCTCCACCGGCGTCTCCGGCCTCTCCCCCGAGATCATGGGCTACGGACCGGTCGAGGCGAGCAAGCAGGCGCTGAAGCGGGCCGGGCTGAGCGTCGGCGACATCGACCTGGCCGAGATCAACGAGGCCTTCGCCGCCCAGGTGATCCCGTCCTACCGGGACCTCGGCCTGCCGCTGGACAAGGTCAACGTCAACGGCGGCGCCATCGCCGTCGGCCACCCCTTCGGCATGACCGGCGCCCGGATCACCGGCACCCTGATCAACAGCCTCCAGTTCCACGACAAGCAGTTCGGCCTGGAGACGATGTGCGTGGGCGGCGGCCAGGGCATGGCGATGGTCATCGAGCGGCTGAGCTGAAGCTGAGCTGAGCTGAAGCTGAGCTGAGCTGACGCGGATCCCGCTCCTGGGCGGGATCCGGCGCCCTCGGAGCGGGCGCGATGGCTGGTTCCGAGCTCCGACCGTGACCGAATCTCCCCCAGGATGTGACCTATGTCCTGGGGGAGACCCATTCCCGCAGGTCACACCAGCATCAGGGTTAAACCCCGGGCACAAAGACCTGTCCAATTCGTGACGTAATGCACTGACACAGGGTGCCGGTACGGGTCAAGCTGATGTAGGAAGTCGGGGGATCGATTGAAACCGGGAGTAAGTCAGTGAGCGCCATGCCTCTTGCCCTGTTGCTGACCACCGCCGCTGCCACGGCCGTGGGCGCTGCTGCTCTGCACGCCGCTCACGGGCTGCGTAAGCAGGTATCGGCCCTTCGAAGGGAGCTGGCCGACGGCCGCGCCCAGGCCGCCACGGTCCCCGCCCAGAGCCGTAACGACGCCACCCCCGCCTCGGAAATACGCGCGGCGGTGGCCGAGGCGCTGGCCGAGGAGCGGGAGCGGGAGCTCGCCGAGGCGCGGGCCTTCTGGGCCACGCAGGAAGCGCGGGACGCCGCCGACGCCCCGTCCCTGCTGGGCGGCCTGGCCGGGATCGGTGAGGACGCCCCGTTCTTCATGCCGCGCCAGGCGGACTTCGCCGGCCTCGAAGCGATGGACCTCGACGCCACGGAGGCGCTGGAGGAGCTGACGGAACTGGCCGAGCTGACCGAGCTGGCCGACATCACCGAGCTCCCCGAGATCGCGGAGTTCGCGGAGGACTCCCCCGAGCTGGCCGCGGCCCGTCGCCGCCACCCCTCGCACCCGGACTTCGTACCGGTGCAGACACCCGTCGTCACCGACCACGAGCGCACGGTGAACCGCCTGGAGGAGCTGGCCGACAGCCGTACGGAACTCTCCGACGTGCGCCCCGGCCCGCTCGGCACGCTCGACGTGTACGTCTTCGCCGACGGCACCACGCTCTGTATGACCCCCGGCCACCGCGAGACGGCCGAGCGGCTGGCCACATCGCTCCGGGACGGTGAGCACCCGGTGCTGCTGGGCGGTTCCGGCGTCTCCGGCGCGTACGCGCTGACGTTCTCGTGCGGACGGGAGAACGTGTACATACTGGCCGACCGCGTCATCGCGAGCTTCTAGCCCGCCCGACCGGTCGTCCGGACCCCCGCGCCCCCGACACAGCGGCCCTCGCCGGCCGCTGCCGCAGCGCACCGCCCGCACCGCGCGCGTATCGCCTAGGCGAAGGCTCGGGCGGCCGCTTCCTCGACGCATCGCACGGCCTCGTCCAGCTCCGCCGACGGGGCCTTTTCCAGTGCCACTGCCAGTTCCCGGCCCGCGACCGCGAGTTGGTCGCCGACCGCGAACATCCCGGCGTCCGGCATGGTCCTCGGCTCCCGGTCCGGCGCCTCGACGCGCTGGGCCCGCACCGCCAACTGCCTGGCCACGGCCAGTCCCTCGGCCGCCGCTCCCCGCCGCAGTCTGCTCTGCGGGGCGGCACGCAGCCGGTCGGCGAATCGGTCCACGGCGATGATCAGGGGCGTCGTATCGAGCACCCCGCGACCCTACGCGCCCCTGCCCGGATGGTTGCCAACGGGCCGACGCTCAGGCACGGTGTCGGGAAGGACCAGTACCGCGCACAACGCGTCGGAGGCGCCGATGTCCCAAGTCCTGTCCGAAGAGACCCATCGCAATCTGCTCTCCAGAATCCCGCAGTGCACCGGTCGTGAGATCTCCGACTGGCTCCGCACCGTCGAGGACGGCCCCGCTCTCCGCTTCGAGGAGAAGGTCAGCTGGCTGCGGGGCGAGCACGACCTCGCCTATGGACACGCGAAGGCGCTCATCCACGAGTACGACCTGCGCAGAGCAGCCCGCAAGCTCATGTAGCCCCCGTCCCCACGGAACAGAACACGGCACAGAAACGGCCCGCAGGCTCCTGCGAAGGAGCCTGCGGGCCGATCGGTCGCTGTGCGGTCCGGCGGCTGTCTAGTCGTCGCCGCTCAGGATGGAGAGCAGGCGCAGCATCTCCAGGTAGATCCACACCAGGGTCATGGTGAGGCCGAAGGCCGCCAGCCAGGACTCCTCGCGCGGAGCGCCGTACGCGACGCCGTCCTCGACCTGCTTGAAGTCCAGGGCCAGGAAGCACGCGCCGAGGATGATGCCGACGACACCGAACAGGATGCCGAGGCCGCCGCTGCGGAAGCCGAGGCCGTCACCGCCACCGAAGGCGGCGAACAGCAGGTTGACCACCATCAGGAGCATGAAGCCCATGGCCGCGGCCATCACGAAGCCGTAGAACCGGCGGGTGACCCGGATCCAGCGCATCTTGTACGCGAAGAGCACACCGGCGAAGACACACATGGTGCCCATCACCGCCTGCATCACGACGCCCGGTCCGATGTACGTGCTGACCGCGCTGGAGATGACCCCGAGGAAGACGCCCTCGAAGGCCGCGTACGCGATGATCAGCGCGGGGACCGGGGTGCGCTTGAAGGACTGGACGAGCGACAGCACGAAGGCGATCAGCGCGGCGCCGATCGCGATGCCGTACGACTTGTTGAGGTTCGCCTCGTCGACCGGGAGCAGGGCCCAGGCGACGGCGGCACCGGCCACGACCGTGCCCAGCGTCAGCGCCGTACGGGTGACGACATCGTCGATCGTCATCGCACCGGAACGCGCGGGCGCCTGCGGGGCGCCGTACTGGGCGTCCGGCTGGGCATAGGGGTTGGTGGCGTACGGGTTGGCACCCGCTACGGGGGCCCCGGCCTGCGGCGCCGCGTTGACGTTCGCGTAACCGTTGTCGCGGCTGAAGCCCCGTCGCGAGAAGACCGGGTTGCTGCTCCTCATCTCACTCCTCCATGGCCACCCAGCGCGGCCTTGCGACAAGAGTAATGGGTAGGCAAAACAAACTCTCTAGTGCCAGGGGAGGATCTTTCCGTGTGATCGTCACTGATCGCACTGATCGCACTGATCGCCCGATCACACCGATTCCGCTCATCGCGCCGGTCACCCGTCGGCCGGAGCGCCCCCGGCGAGGGCGTCACCGGCCTCGGTGCGCCGGTAGACGACACGCCGGCCGACTCTCGTGCCCGCGACCAGGCCCGCTTCGCGCAGGACGGCCAGATGCCCGCCGACGGTGCCGAGCGACTGGCCGAAGTGGTGGGCGAGTTCTGTACTGGTGGCGGGGCGTTCCAGTTCGTGGAGCACGGCGGCGCGGCCGGTGCCGATCAGCCGCTCCAGGGCGAGGTCCGGCCTCGGCGGACCGGTGGCGGCGGCAGCGGACCCGCGGGCCGGATAGACCAGGGCGTACCGGGCGGGCGGTTCCTCGCAGAGCCAGGTGCCGCTCGTCACACAGACCGGCACGAACAGCATGCCGTCCGCACCGACGACGCGGTCCGGTCCCGGCTGGTGGCTGAAGCGGATCGCGTCCGCGCCGACCCAGGCGCTGCGCCGGTTCATCCGCTGGAGGGCGCGGGGCCATCCGTAGGCGGCCAGCAGCCCGGCCCGGTGGCTGACGTCCCGTTCCAGCAGCGCCCGGCGGCGCGGCCAGTCCGCGAGGATGTGCGCCTCCCACGCGTTCCGGAACAGACCGGCCGTACGGGCTCCCCATCCGTGCCCGGTCAGCCACCGCAGGTCGTGCCGCTTCCAGCTGTGCGCCACCGCCGCTTCGAGGTCGGCGCGCACGGCCGCGTCGGACGCCGCGGCGACCGGGGCCAGCTCCTCGTCCAGGGTGGTGCGCATCCCGCCCGGCGGCGGGAGGGTGATGAAGCCGGGGAGGTACTTGGTCGAGCCGATCAGCTCGACCAGCCCCCCGGCGAAGGGATCGGCGTCGAGGACGGCGCGGAAGGCGTCGTGGTGCCGGGTGTACCAGGGGCCGAGCCACGGATCGGCGCACGGCTTGGTCAGCACGCTCATCGACCCCAGCGTCTCGGCCAGCGGCGACAGCGCGAACCTGGACCGGGACAGGGCCAACGGGCTCAGCCGCAGCAGCACCATCTTTCGCCTCCTGCCGAAACGTTAGCGCGCGCCGGGGCGGGCTCCGCAGAATCCTGCCGGTGCAGCCACCTCCCGCCCCGCCTTCCCCTCCCTTTCCCGCTTCGAGTTCTCTGCTCAGGCAGCCTCGGTTCCGCGTGTTCTACGCCGGGCGTCTGGTGTCCCTGCTCGGCAGCTCGATGGCCCCGGTCGCGCTGGCCTTCGCGGTCCTGGACGCCTCCGGCAGCTCCCAGGACCTCGGCGTCGTGCTGGCCGCCCACATGCTGCCGCTGCTGGCGCTGCTCCTGGTGGGCGGGGCCGTAGCCGACCGCTCCTCGCGCCGCGATGTGCTGGTCGCCGTCCATCTGGGCTCGGCGCTCACCCAGGGCGGCGTCGCGGCGCTGCTGCTGACCGGCCACTACTCACTGGCCCCGGTGGCCGTGCTGGAGTTCCTGAACGGCGCGCTCGGCGCGTTCACCGCCCCCGCCCTGCGCGGAGTCCTGCCGCAGCTCGTCGACCGGACCCGGCTCCAGCAGGCGAACTCCCTGCTGGGTACGGCCCGCAACGCCACCAAGATCCTCGGGCCGAGCCTGTCCGGGGTGCTCGTCGTGGCGGTGGGCAGCGGCCCGGCCATCGCCTTCGACGCGTTCACGTACCTGCTGGCGGCGGGGTTCCTCGCGCGGCTCACGTTCACCGGCGCCGCGGACCCGCCCCGGCGGCGGTCGGGCCTGGCCGCCGATATCCGCGACGGGTGGACGGAGTTCCGCGCGATCCGCTGGGTGTGGATCGGCACGCTGGCGTTCTGCCTGGTGAATCTGGCCCAGACCGGCACCTGGCAGATCCTGGGCCCCCAGCTCACCCGGCGGCTGAGCGGTGAGGAGACCTGGGGTCTCGTGCTCAGCGTCCGGGGCGTCGGGCTGCTGGTGTCGGGCCTGCTGATGTACCGGCTGGTGGTCCGGCACCTGCTGCGCCTCGGACAGCTGACGAGCGTCCTCGCCGCGCTCCCCCTGCTCGCCCTGGGCGCCCGGCTGCACGCCCCGTGGCTGCTGGGCGCCGCGTTCGTCGCGGGGCTGGGCTCCGCCGTCACGGCCGTCGCCTGGGACACCTCGCTGCAGGAGCACGTGCCGCCCCAGGTGCTCTCGCGCGTCGCCTCGTACGACGAACTGCTCTCGTACGTCGCGATCCCGGTCGGCCAGCTGTGCGTCGGCCCGCTGGCCGAGGCGTACGGGGCCTTCCGCGTCGCCTCGGTCGCCGGCGTCGTCTCGGCGGCGGCAGCGGCCCTCCCCCTGGCATCCCGCGCCGTACGCCGGCTGCCCCACGCCGCAGTCCCCGCTTCCGGTCCCGGTCCTGGTCCCGGTCCTGGTCCTGGTCCCGCAGCAGAACCGGCACCGGCACCGGGCCAGGCCGGTGCGGCGTAGTTCAGGCCTTCGGCGCGTCCGGGTCCGGGACGTCCTGGGCCTGCGCGTCCGGGGCCTGCCGGGCCGCGCGCTCCACCCGGTCGCGGTGGTCCGCCCACCACGCCGCGTCGCCGGAAGCCATGTTGTCGCCCCCGGCCCGCAGGCCCGTGGTCCCGTCGACGAGTTCCCGGACGATGTCGGCGTGCCCTGCGTGCCGCTGGGTCTCGGCGACCATGTGGACGAGAATCCGGTGGAGCGTCAGCTCGGTTCGCGCTTCCCCGGGGAGCCGGCCGACGGCGTCCAGTTCCAGTGAGTCGATCGTCGCGTCCGAGTGGGCCCACACCCGGCGGTAGCCCGCGACGATCTCCGCACGCGACTCGTCGGCGGTGGCCCACAGATCCGCGTTCGGCTCGGCGTCACCCGCGATCCAGAGCTCCGGCGCCTCGACGGGCCGGCCGAAGGCGGCACCGAAGTAGAACGCCTCGGCCCCGGTCACATGCTTGACCAGCCCCAGCAGGTTGGTGCCGGTCGGGGTCAGCGGGCGCCGGATGTCGTATTCGCAGGCCCCTTCGAGCTTCCACAGGAAGGTGTCGCGGGCGTCCTGCAGATACAGGTGGAGGTCTCGCTTGTGGCCGGTCGCGTTCATGGGCCCAATCTGCCAGGAGCGCGACCCGCGTCCAACGGCTTATTCGCGCGGGCCACCAGCAGCGGCTGGAAGATGCCGAGATGGTGAGACGTAGGTCACAACCGCTGCTGTCACATCGTGCCGGGCTGATCGGTCAGAGAGGTACAGGCACCAAAACACCGCAAGGGAGTGCACCATGAACGCCCGTTTGAAGCTCCTCGAAAGCCCGGTCGCGGGCAAGGCCCTCAAGCACATCATCGCGGCAGGCGGCGCGCTCGCGGAGTCGACGCTGCCGCTCGCCACGCAGGAGCTGGTCAAGCTCCGTGCCAGCCAGATCAACGGCTGCGCCGGCTGCCTCGACATGCACACCAAGGAGGCCGCGCACGCCGGGGAGACCGCGGTGCGCCTCAATCTGGTCGCGGCCTGGCGGGAGGCCACCGTCTTCACCGACGCCGAGCGCGCCGCCCTGGAGCTGGCCGAGCAGGGCACCCGCATCGCGGACGCGGCCGGTGGCGTCCCGGACGAGGTCTGGGCGAACGCCGCCAAGTACTACGACGACGAACAGCTCGCCGCCCTGGTCTGCGTCATCGCCGTGATCAACGCCTTCAACCGGCTGAACGTGATCGTCCAGCAGCCCGCCGGCGACTACCAGGTCGGCATGTACGGATAACAGGAGGGACCACTGACCGCGCGGGCTGCCGGCCAGGATGGCGGTGCGCTTCGGACCGACGGGGACCTGGCGCACCGTCACCCCTCGGTCAGCACCCACCGCAGGGGCGGTGGCTCACATCCGCGGGCGCGGCTCGGTGCTGCGCGCCGCCATCGCCAGCGCCACGACCCAGCCGACCAGGGTCCAGCCGAGGAACAGGTTCAGCACGAACACGGAGCCGCTGTTCGACACCCCTCGCGTGAAAGCGACGACAGTCGGCACGAAATAGGCCAGCACGATGACAACTATCAGCACTAACCCACTGATTGACATAACGCTCACGTGACCCCCCAGTACGTCCGTATGAGGAGGTCCATTCTCCACAGCCCCGACCTGATGTCCACAGTGCGTCAGTCATGATCATCGGAGGGTGACCGGGCGGGCCGTGGAGCCGTCACCGGCCCCCCGACTCGTCGAGCCCCCGGATTCCGGCGCAGAGCAGTCGCACGCTGCGGACGAACTTCTCGTCCTGGTCCCCGCCGGCCGCCGCCGCCACGGTCAGCGGGAAGCGCCGGTGGAGTTCGGCGACATCCTCGGGGCCGACCTCGACGGCGGGCGGCTCGCCCTGCTCCTGGAGGACGTACCCGGTGAGGTGACTGAGCACCGCGTCACCGGCGATGCCCAGGTCCTCGTCCCGGATACCGGCGTCCTTCAGGGTCCGCAGCAGCCGCTCCATGAGGGAGAGCGCTCCGGTGCTGAGCACCTTGGGGCTGTCCGCGAACATGACCGCGCCACCGGGGTGCCTCAGCAGGCTCTGCCGGAGCGAGACGGCCTGGGCCTCGACCCGCTCCGGCCAGCCGGCCCCTTCGGGCAGTGCGGCCAGGGCGGCGGTGCCCGCGTCGTACGCCTGCTGAGCCAGCCGGTCGGCCATCAGCTGGAGCAGGGCGCTCTTGTTGGGCACGTGGTAGTACATGCTGCCGGCGTGCACGTCGAGCCGCTTCGCCACCTGCCGCATGGACAGCCCGTGGTAGCCGGCTTCGGCGAACACCGCCATGCCCGCGTCGATGATCCGGTCCGCGCTCAGCTTCATGGGACCCACTGTAACCGACTTTCGAACATTGTTTGAAAAGTGCCGGAGACACGTCTACTGTCATCACCGACGGGAATCAAACAGCGTTTGAAGGGGGGTGGTGACGATGGGCGGACTGCTGTTCAACGTGACCACGGCGGCACTGATGATGTTGATGCTCAACGGCGGACTGACCCTGCTGGGCCAGGGCACCCTGCGGGGACGCCGCATCCCGTGGGCGGCGGTGGGGCTCACCTCGGTCGCCGTCGCCGGGGTGATCACCCAGCTCTGCTGGTCCGGCGCGATGGACGCACTCGACAGCGACCCGGCCAGGTCCGGCTGGTGGCGGGTCGTCACCTCGACGTTCATGCAGAACGGCGGCCTGCTCGGCGGGGCGTGGAACATCGCCACCCTCGCCGTCATCGCCGCCCTGGCCGACTGGTTCTGGGGCACGCCCCTCACGCTGGGCCTGTTCCTCGCCGGCATCCTGCTGCCCGGGTACGTCGACACCCTGTTCGGCGAGAGCGGCCACAGCACCGACCCCCGCAACTTCGCCGGCAGCTCCGGCGCCACGTACTTCCTCGCCGCGACCCTGTCCGCGGCGCTGCTCCTGCGCGTCCTGCACACCGGCCGCAGCACCGGCCGCAGCGCCGAACGCGGCCCCGGCCGGGAGCGCCTGAAGGAAGCTCTGCTGGCGGCCGGCGTACCGGTGCTCGGCCTGGCGGTCTGGTTCGCCCAGTCCAACGGCCACGGCCTGGTGGCCGTCTACGGCTTCGCCCTGGGCGCCGCGGTCCGCGCCGTCACCCGCCGCGCGTGGGACCGTCCGGCACCGGCCGCCCGCGCCGCGACGGTCGAGTAGCCCTACTCCGCCCGGTGCGGCGCACGGCGTACCGCGAGGACCGCCAGATCGTCCTGCTGCACCCCCGCGGTGAAGTCCCGCACGTCGTCGACGAGCGAACCGATCAGCCGGCCGGCGGTGATGTCGACGTGGCCGCCGAGACGCTCCTCCAGCGGATAGAAGGCACCGTCGCGCGAACGCGCCTCGGTCAGGCCGTCGGTGCACAGCAGCAGCGTGGCCCCGGCGGGGAAGGCGAACCACGCCACCGTGCGCGGTTCGCCGACCAGGCTCGCCAGGCCCAGGGGTACGTGTTCGTCCCCCGCGCCGACGACGGTGACGACGCCCTCGTGCAGCAGGTAGGGCGGGATGTGGCCGCACCCGACGACCTGGGTGTCGGCGCCCTCGTCCACCCCCAGGACGAGCGCGGTGACGAACCGTTCGGGCTCGCCGCGCTGTCCGGCGTAGTCGTTGTGCCGGACCACCGCCGCCTCCAGCGCGTCGACCAGCGCGGTCACCGTCGGCTCCCGGTGGGCGGCCTCCCGGAACGCCCCCACCACGTCGATGGCCATCCCGATGGCGGCCAGCCCCTTCCCCTGGACATCACCGATCAGGACCCGGGTACCCCAGGGAGTGGCCGCCACGTCGTAGATGTCGCCGCCGACGAGCTTGTCCTCCTGCAGCGGCTCGTACACACCGTCCACCAGCACGTCGTCGGTGAGCAGCGGCAACGGCCGCAGGATCTGGCGCTGCATCGCGGCCGCGGTCGACCGCAGCCGCACCAGTGCGCCCTCACGCGTGAGGCGCATCCGGGCGCCGAAGACGGCGAGCGCGCCGAAGCCGACGGCGAACAGCGCCAGGATCACCCGGTCGAGGATCCGTTCCCCGGGCTGGAAGACCACCGGCTCGACGACGACGAGGCTCACCCAGCCGGAGACCAGCGCCGTCTGACCCGGGCTGCACAGGGCAGCGGCGAACGCCGGCAGGAACACCAGCAGCCCGAGGAGGAGAATCGCGGTCCCGGTCAGCAGACCGAGGACGACCACCACGGCCGTCGCCGCCAGGGTCGCCAGGACGACGTGGCGGGTGGCGGGCGTGCGGATGGCGGTGACGCCGTCGTGGTCCGCCGAACCCGGTGCCGAGGACATCGCGGCGCGCAGCGGACGGAACATGCGGGCATCCTCCAGCGGCGATGTGATCGCGCACGCGCGTGCCGCTCGTGGCAACGGACCGGAAGGCCATGATCATCCATGGTCGTCCCGGAACCGCCGGGAGGCTGGCCGCCGTCCCGCTGAAGTGGGTCCGTAAGAGTGGTGCCCCGTACCGGTGGCGCGGAGTGTGGTCGGCGACGGCCGTACGCTCGCCCCGACGCCGGAATCCTCGAACGGATCGTCGCCGGCCGGCTCCCCAGGGATGAGATCGCGGTGGTGCCCGGAACCGGACTTGAACCGGTACGCCCCCGAGGGGCAGCGAGGTTTAAGCTCGCCGTGTCTGCATTCCACCATCCGGGCTTGGCGCGGCTCTGCGTTGGCACATGACCCTATCCGGGGGGCTCCCCCGATCAGCCGAACAGTGGCTCGATGTTGTCTTATTTTATTGACCGCTTGAGGGTGCGTCAGCACACCCGAGAGGCATAGTCACACGCCTGGACGGGTTGTGAGCGCGGCGACCGGCAATCCGAATTGACGTGAATTCGCCGCACCCACACAGCCGATTCGCCAGGGGCGCGCCACGGATCGCCAGGGGCGCGCCACCCCGGCCGGCCGGCGGGGTCGTTCGGGCGGCCCGGGACCGGGTGCCCGCCTTGGGACTCCGGGTCCGCCGGGGCCGCCTCCGTGATCGTGAACACCGTGCCGCACCCCCTCCGTCGGCGCACCCGTCTCGGGGGCGGTGTCATACCGCAGGAGGACGCGGACGCTCTTCGGTGCGACTCAAGGCGGCCCCGGGAACGGGCACCGGGAGTGACGATCCGCGGCGGAACGGCGGAGACGATGGAGCTGTGCCTCCGAGGAGGGCGCCGCGTCACTCGGTGCCTGCCTCACAGCCCCGGACCGACGTCCCCCGGACCGAGCGTCCCCCGTCCCGTACGCACCCCACCCTGGAGCCTCCCGTGACCACCATGACCACCGCTCACCGCGCCACCGCGGTGGCTGCCCGCGCCACGGAACTGTCGAAGGTCTACGGAGAGGGCGAGACCAAGGTGACCGCGCTGGACCGGGTCACCGTGGACTTCCCGCAGGGCGAGTTCACCGCGATCATGGGCCCGTCGGGTTCCGGCAAGTCGACGCTGATGCACTGCGTGGCCGGCCTCGACAGCTTCAGCAGCGGATCGGTCCGGATCGGGGAGACGGAGCTGGGGTCCCTCAAGGACAAGCAGCTCACCCAGTTGCGACGGGACAAGATCGGGTTCATCTTCCAGGCGTTCAACCTGCTGCCGACGCTGACGGCGCTGGAGAACATCACGCTGCCGATGGACATCGCCGGCCGCAAGCCCGACCAGGACTGGCTCCACAAGGTCATCGAGATGGTGGGGCTCTCCGACCGCCTCAAGCACCGGCCCACCGAGCTCTCCGGCGGCCAGCAGCAGCGCGTCGCGGTGGCCCGCGCCCTGGCCTCGCAGCCGGAGATCATCTTCGGTGACGAGCCGACCGGCAACCTGGACTCGCGCTCCGGCGCCGAGGTCCTCGGCTTCCTCCGCAACTCGGTGCGCGAGCTGGGCCAGACCGTGGTCATGGTGACCCACGACCCGGCCGCCGCCTCCTACGCGGACCGGGTCATCTTCCTCGCGGACGGGGCGATCGTCGACCAGATGATGCACCCCACCGCGGACGGGGTGCTGGACCGGATGAAGGCGTTCGACGCCAAGGGGCGCACCAGCTGAGCTGAGCCCCCGGGCCGCAGCCCCGGCCCCGACGTCGCACCGCCTCGCACCACCCGGTGCCGTGCGGCGCCCGAACCGTGCCCCTTTCCGGAACCCCTCCCCTCCAGGACACAGCCATGTTCCGTACCGCCCTGCGCAATGTGCTCTCGCACAAGGCCAGGCTGCTGATGACCGTCCTCGCCGTGATGCTCGGCGTGGCCTTCGTCTCCGGCACCCTGGTCTTCACCGACACCCTCGGAAACGCCTTCCGCAACCAGTCGGCCAAGAACTACGACGACGTCGCCGTCGCGGTCACCACCTACGCCAACCAGCGTGACGAGAAGGCCCCCTCCATCGACGCCGCCGCCCTGAAGAAGATCCAGGCCCTGGACGGTGTGAAGAGCGCGACCGGCCGGGTCGACGGCTTCGCGGGGGTCGCCGACCCCGACGGCAAGCTGATCGGCAACGGCTGGACCAACTCCGGTGGCAACTTCGCCCCGGGCAAGGACGGCAAGGACGCCCAGTACACCTTCACCGACGGCTCCGGCCCGGTCGCGGCGGGCAGCATCGCCCTGGACAAGGACACCGCGAAGAAGGGCGAGTACAAGGTCGGCGACAAGGTACGGGTCGCCACGAACGGGCCGGTGAAGGAGTACACCCTCTCCGGTGTCTTCACCACCGAGGACGGCGCGGTCAATGCCGGCGGCAGCCTGGTCCTCTTCGACACCGCCGTCGCCCAGAAGCTCTTCCTGCGGCCGGGCGAGTTCCGGGACGTCTCCGTCACCGCCGCACCCGGCACCTCCGACCAGCAGGTGCTGGCCGCGGTGAAGCCGCTGCTGCCCAAGGACGCCGAGGCCAAGACCGGCAAGGTGGTCGCGAACGAGGAGGCCGAGCAGACCGAGCGCAGCCTGAGCAGCCTCAACAGGCTGCTGCTCGGCTTCGCGGGCATCGCCCTCTTCGTCGGCATCTTCCTGATCGCCAACACCTTCACCATGCTGGTCGCCCAGCGCACCAAGGAGCTGGCGCTGCTGCGTGCTGTCGGCGCCTCGCGCCGCCAGGTCAAGCGCTCGGTGCTGCTCGAAGCGGCCGTGGTCGGTGTGATCGCGTCCGTCATCGGCTTCGCACTGGGCATCGGTCTCGCCACCGGGCTGCGCTCCGCGATGAGCCTGATCGGCGGCAAGATCCCGGCCGGTCCGCTGGTGGTCGCCCCGAGCACGGTCGTCGCCACCTTCGCCGTCGGCGTCCTGATCACCGTGCTGGCCGCCTGGCTGCCCGCCCGACGGGCCGCGAAGATCCCGCCGGTCGCGGCGATGAACAGCCAGTACGCGGTGGCCACCGTGAAGTCCCTGGTGCTGCGCAACTCGATCGGCGCGGTCATCACCCTGCTCGGCGCGGCCGCGGTCGTGGCCGGTTCGACGCAGTCCGGTACGAACGCCCAGCTCGCCATCGCGGCCGGCGCCTTCCTGGCGCTGATCGGCGTCATCATCCTCATTCCCCTGCTGTCCCGACCGGTGATCGCCCTGGTCCGCCCGCTGCTGCGGCGGCTGTTCGGGGTCTCCGGCAAGCTCGCCACGCAGAACGCGGTCCGCAACCCGCGGCGCACCGGCGCCACCGCCTCCGCTCTGGCGATCGGTCTCACCCTCGTCACCGGCATCTCGGTGCTCGGCGTCACCCTCGGCCAGGCGGTCGACCGGATGACGACGGACAACATCAAGGCCGACTACATGATCTCCATGGCGAGCGGGGACTCCCTCGACGAGTCGGCGCTCACCGCTCTGGAGAAGGCCGACGGCGTCACCGCGGTCTCGCCCCAGCAGTCCATCTGGCTGACGATCGGCGACGACGGGCTCTCGGCGTCCGGCGTGACCCCCGGCGATGTGCAGAAGGTCCTCAACGTCGACACCGTCTCCGGCTCGGTGGACTCGCTCGGCAGGGGCGAGATCGCCGTCTCGGACAAGACCGCGAAGTCGCACGGCTGGAAGACCGGGGACAGCGTCACGGTGACGTACGACGACGACAAGAAGGAGACCCTGAAGGTCGGCGCCCTCTACAAGGACAACGAGTTCCTGTCGCCGGTCCTGATGCCCCGCGAGAAGGTGGCCCCGCACGAGGGCAGTGCGGACATCCGCGAGATCTACGTGAAGACGGACGGCGGCGCGAGCGCGGCCAACGAGAAGTCGGTGGTGAACGCGCTGGGTGACAACCCCGCCATGAGCATCATGGACCGCCAGGACATCCGGGACATGTTCGGCGGCTCCATCAACCTCATGATGAACATCATGTACGGGCTGCTGGCGATGGCCCTGATCATCGCGGTGCTCGGGGTCGTCAACACCCTGGCCATGTCGGTCTTCGAGCGTCAGCAGGAGATCGGCATGCTGCGGGCGATCGGCCTGGACCGGCGCAAGGTCAAGCGCATGATCCGGCTGGAGGCGGTCGTCATCTCGCTGTTCGGCGCGGTGGTCGGCATCGGACTCGGCATGTTCCTCGGCTGGGCGATCGGTCAGTCCGCGTCGTCGAGCATCCCGCAGTACGAACTGGTCGTGCCGTGGGGCCGGATCGCGCTCTTCCTGCTGCTGGCCGGACTGGTGGGGGTGCTGGCCGCGATGTGGCCGGCCCGCAACGCCGCGAAGCTCAACATGCTGACGGCCATCAAGACCGAGTAGCGCCGGACGGCGCACGCGTGAGGGCCGGTATCCGCAACTGCGGATACCGGCCCTCACGCGTGTGCACGGCTCAGCCGGTCGCGGACGCCTTCCAGTCGCGGGCGCGCAGCGGCATCCGGGCGGCTCCGCCCTCCGCCGGCCGCACGGCCAGGATCTGGTTGACGCCGATCTTGTTGTGCTCGAAGGAGAGCGCGGAGGCGGCCATGTACAGGCGCCAGACCCTGGCCCGGCCGGGCGAGGTCATCTTCACCGCGCGCGGCCACTCCTTCTCCAGGTTGGCGACCCAGCGGCGCAGGGTCAGCGCGTAGTGCTCGCGGAGCGACTCGACGTCGCGGGCCTCGAAGCCGGCTTCCTCGAGGGTCGCGACGGTCCGGCCCAGCGGGGCCAGCTCACCGTCCGGGAAGACATAGGCGTCGATGAACTCGTCCACGTGGTAGGCGGACTCGTCCTTCTCCGGGCGGCGGGCGATCTGGTGGTTGAGGAGGCGCCCGCCGGGCTTGAGGAGTGCGTAGACGTCGTCGGCGTACTCGCGGTAGCGGACCGAGCCGACGTGTTCCGCCATTCCGATGGAGGAGATGGCGTCGTACGGGCCGTCCCTGACGTCCCGGTAGTCCTGGACCCGGATCTCGATCCGGTCGGTCAGCCCCTCCTCCGCGATGCGCTTGCGGGCGAAGGCGGCCTGTTCGGTGGAGAGGGTCACGCCGGTGACCCGGGCGCCGTACTCGCGGGCCGCGTGGATCGCCATGGAGCCCCAGCCGCAGCCGACGTCCAGGAGGCGGTCCCCCTCCTTCAGGGCGAGCTTGCGGCAGACCAGGTCGAGCTTGTCGCGCTGGGCGTCCTCAAGGGTGCCGCCGTCCTCCCAGTAGGCGCAGGAGTAGACCATGGACGGGCCGAGGACCAGTTCGTAGAAGTCATTGCCCACGTCGTAGTGGTGGCTGATGGCCTCCTTGTCGCGGCGCTTGGTGTGCAGGGCACCGGTGCGGCGGCGTACCTCCTCCGGCGGCGGCGGGGGCGGCGGCCACGGACCGGCGAGTTGCAGCAGCCCCTTGGCGGCCGCCCGCACCTTCGGGTCGCGGACCGGGTGGACGCTGTCCTTCGCCTCCGCTCCGCGTTCCCAGATCAGCCCGGCCACCAGGTCCAGGGCCTCGTACAGATCGCCTTCGATATCGAGTTCCCCGGCCACCCAGGCGCGGGCGAGGCCCAGTTCGCCCGGTTTCCACAGCAGCCGGCGCAGGGCGCGACGGCTCCTGAAGACGAGGGCGGGGGCCTCGGGCGGTCCGGATTCGCTGCCGTCCCAGGCCCGGATCCGGACCGGTAGGGGTTCTCCCAGCAACTCCTGGGCGAGAGCGGTCAGCCGCAACGCGGCGTCTGCCATGGCGCACACCTCCGTGATGGTGTTTCCCAACGTGCCCAGACATGCCCACACATGTCTCGGACCACGCCCCGGCACCCATTGGCGCCGCGGCGAGGTACACCCCCCTCAACAGTTTCCGGCGGCCTGGCCATCCCGCTACTGCGCAATGGAACGGCAAAATACCTGTATGAACCATGCATCCGCCGGGCCACTGGCCCCGCTCCCCCTGTACCGTGCCCCGCTCCACCCCGCGCCGATACGCCGAAGGGGCCGCCCGCACCACGGATGGCGGACGGCCCCTTCGGGCGTCGTGCGACTGCTGTACGCGGATACGGACATCCGCGGGCGGACCGGGAGGTGTTGGCCCCCGGCCCGGGGTGCGCTAGGAGGCCTTGGCCTTCTCCGCCACCGGCTGGGCGGCGGCGGGGGCCGGAGCCGGCTTGGCGGCCTCGTAGAACTCCTCGCGCGGCGTCTCCATGGCGCCGAGCGAGACGACCTCGCGCTTGAGGAACATCGCGAGCGTCCAGTCGGCGAAGATCCGGATCTTGCGGTTCCAGGTCGGCATCGCCATGCCGTGGTAGCCACGGTGCATGTACCAGGCGAGGCGGCCCTTGAACTTGATCTTCATCTTGCCGACGACGATCATCGCGACGCCCTTGTGCAGGCCCAGACCGGCGACCGCACCCTTGTTGGCGTGGCTGTAGTCGGCCTGCGGGAAGCCGCGCATCCCGGAGATGACGTTGTCACCGAGGACCTTGGCCTGACGCAGCGCGTGCTGGGCGTTCGGCGGGCACCAGGCGTTCGGGTTGCCGGCCTTGCGGCCGACCAGGTCCGGAACCTGGGCGTTGTCGCCCGCGGCCCAGATGTAGTCGGTGCCCTGCACCTGGAGCTTCTCCGAGGTGTCCACGTGACCGCGCGGACCGAGCGGCAGGCCGAAGCGGGCCAGCGCCGGGTTCGGCTTCACGCCGGCCGTCCACACGATGGTGTTGGAGTCGACCTCGAGGCCGTTCTTCAGCACCACGTGACCGTCGACGCAGGAGTCCATGGAGGTCGAGAGGAAGACCTCGACACCGCGGGACTCCAGGTGCTCCCGGCCCCAGGTGCCCAGCTTCGGGCCGACCTCGGGAAGGATCTTGTCGGCGGCGTCGACGAGCACGAAGCGCATGTCCTCGCGCTTCACGTTCGTGTAGTACTTCGCCGCGTCGCGGGCCATGTCCTCGACCTCGCCGATGGTCTCCGCACCGGCGAACCCGCCGCCCACGAAGACGAAGGTGAGCGCCCTGCGGCGGACATCCTCATCGGTCGTCGAGTCAGCCTTGTCCAGCTGCTCCAGTACATGGTTGCGCAGGCCGATGGCCTCCTCGATGCCCTTCATACCGATGCCCTGTTCGGCCAGGCCGGGGATCGGGAAGGTGCGCGAGACGGCGCCCATCGCGATGACCAGGTAGTCGAAGGGCAGCTCGTAGGCCTCGCCGACGAGCGGCGCGACCGTGGCGACCTTGCGGTCCTGGTCAATGGTCGTGACACGGCCGGTGAGAACCTCGGCCTTCGGCAGCACGCGTCGCAGCGGGACGACGACGTGCCGGGGCGAGATGCTGCCGGCAGCAGCTTCGGGGAGGAAGGGCTGGTAGGTCATGTACGACCGGGGGTCGACGACCGTGACGGTCGCCTCTCCGTAGCGCATCTTCTTGAGGATGCGCCGAGCTGCGTACAGGCCTACGTACCCACCGCCTACTACGAGGATCCTGGGACGCTCCGTGGTGCTCATGCCATCGAGTATCCACCCCTCCCCGGGGGTGAGCTCGTGAGCCCCTTCACAAGGTATGGCCCACCCTCTGCTACACTTCGCCGCCCACGTGACCCAGGTCATGGCCCCGGAAGGGAACCACGACACCGTGGCGAACGTTGTTCACCGCTTGTGAGCTGGCCCTTGAGCCGCAGGGCGAGAAGAACCACCCTCTCTGTTCACACGCATGCAACACCCCCGGAACCACCCCGTTCACGCCGCGAGTGACCCCGCACACGCTCCCGGGGGCCCGTCCGGAGCAGAAGTCCGCCCCCAGGGACCCAATTCCTTGTGAAGAAGTTCACGAACTTCGTCGCGGCGTGTCCCACAAGGACTCCCCCGGGTGGCCCTGAGCGTCTCAAAGGTGCAGGCAGGAATGCGTATGAGCGACGTTTCCGCGCCCACCCGCACCCGGCCACCGGGGCCTCGCCGGCAGGCCTCAGGAGGGCGCTGAGCGGCGCCGCCCCGGAGGACCGCGCTACGCGATGGACCAGCCGATCCCGTCGAGGATGTCGTGCTCGCTGACGACCACCTCACGGGCCCCGGTCCGCTCCATGACGGCCAGCAGGATCAGCGCCCCTGAGGCGATCACATCGACCCGTCCCGGATGCATCGAGCCGATCGCGGCACGCTCCGCGTGGGTCGAGGACAGCAGCCGCCCGGTGATCTCCCGGACCCGCTCCAGGGAGACCCGGGAGTGGTGGATCGCCGCGGAGTCGTACTCCTCCAGGCCCAGCGCGATCGCGGCCACCGTGGTGACCGTGCCGGCGAGACCGACCAGCGTGCCCGCCCCGGTGAGCGGGACGCTGCGCCCGGCCAGGTCCAGGGCGGCGGCGACGTCCGCGCGGATCGCGTCGGCCGCGTCCCGCGTGGGCGGGTCGATGACCGCGCCGTCCCGCGAGAGATGGCGCTCGGTCATCCGGACACAGCCGATGTCCACGGACCGGGCGGCCCGCACCCGGTCGTCGCCGACGACGAACTCGGTCGAGCCACCGCCGATGTCCACCACGAGGTACGGCTTCGCGAGGTCGTCGCGCCCGGCGAGCTCCTTGGTGGCCCCGGCGAAGGAGAACTCCGCCTCCTGGTCACCGCTGATCACCTCGGGCTCGACGCCCAGGATGTCCAGCACCCCCCGGACGAAGTCGTCCCGGTTCTCCGCGTCCCGGGAGGCGGAGGTCGCGACGAAGCGGACCTTCTCCGCACCGTGCTCCTTGATCACCGCCGCGTACCGCCGGCACGCGGCGAACGTCCGCTCCAGCGCCTCGGGTGCGAGCCGCCCGGTCCGGTCGACGCCCTGGCCGAGCCGGACGATCTCCATCCGCCGGTCGAGCTCGGTGAACTCCCCGGTGGCGGGGTCGGCATCCGCCACCAGCAGCCGGATCGAGTTGGTACCGCAGTCAATGGCGGCCACACGCGTCATACCTTCAAGCCTCTCTTCATCAAGCCCCGCCGCCTCACGTCTCCAGCCCCTGCAACGCGTCACGTCTCCAGCCCCTCCGACGCGTCACGTCTCCAGCCCCTCCGACGCGTCATGCCTCCCAGCCCCTCCGGCGATTGAGGAGCGGGGGTCCGGGGGCGGAGCCCCCGAGGGGGGAACCTCAGCCCCCGAGAGGGGAACCTCAGCCCTCGTCCCCGTCAGGCACACCGCACGGCGAAACGCACGGACCCTTGCGCCACCACTCCGGCAGCATCGCGATCGCCTCGTCCCCCAGCGGGTTCACCCCGGGCCCCGCCGCCAGCGAGTGCCCCACGAGCACGTGCAGGCACTTCACCCGGTCCGGCATGCCGCCCGCGCTCGGGAAGCCCTCCAGCACCTCGATCGCGTCGCGCCGCGCGATGTAGTCCTCGTGCGCGGCCCGGTACGCGGCCGCCAGCTCGGGGTCCGTACCGAGGCGCTCGGTCATCTCCCGCATGACCCCGTTCGCCTCCAGCGTGCCGATCGCGGACGCCGCACGCGGGCACGTCAGGTAGTACGTCGTCGGGAACGGCGTACCGTCCTCCAGCCGGGGCTGCGTCTCGACCACGTCCGGGTTGCCGCACGGACAGCGGTGCGCGATGGCACGCAGCCCGCGCGGCGGGCGCCCCAGCTGCTGCTGGAACGCGGCGATGTCCGCGTCGGTGGGCGCGGTGGACTCGGTCTGGGGAGGGGGCGTTTCCATGCCTGCCTAGGTTCTGATCGGGCCGCCCGGACCGCGGTGCCGCAGCCGGACGGTGCAATGCGAAATGACGGACCGCGGGTCAGCCCCGGTCGGCGCTGTCGACGCCGTCCCACAGGTTGGAGTGCCACGGCCGGCCGGACTCGTCCGGTACTCCGTTGCGCTCCTTGACCGCGTCGGGATCGACCACGGTGTAGCTGGTCTCTCCCGGAAGAAGGTAGTGCAGGTGCTCGCGGGCCAGCCGCTTGATGTACGCGTCGTCCTGGAGGCGCGCCTTCTCGTCGCGCAGCTCCTCGGTGCGTGCCTCGGCCTCCTGCGCGAGCCGCTCCTGGTCCGCGATCTCGTCACGCTGCGACACGTACTGCCGCATCGGATACGCGAGGGCGACGACCAGGGAGCAGACGACCAGGGCGAGGAAGGCCGCCCGGCCGGTGAGGCGGGAGCGGCGGGCCTGGCGCTTGCTCTGGGACCGGTAGACGCGGGCTGCGGTCTGCTCACCGAGCAGCCTCAGCCGGGTCGCGGTGGAGAACCGGTCCCGGTCCTTCGCGGCCATGTCTCCGCCTCCCCATTACGCACGTCCGTCCCCGCACACGGTACGGGACCGAGTGCGGGGACGGACGGAGGCCGGGTCGCTGGACCCGGTCGGGCTTGTCAGCCCTTGAACCGCGGGAACGCCGAGCGGCCCGCGTACACCGCGGCGTCGTCGAGGATCTCCTCGATGCGCAGCAGCTGGTTGTACTTGGCGACGCGGTCCGAGCGGGCCGGGGCGCCGGTCTTGATCTGGCCGCAGTTCACGGCGACCGCGAGGTCGGCGATGGTGACGTCCTCGGTCTCGCCGGAGCGGTGGGACATCATGCACTTGAAGCCGTTGCGCTGGGCCAGCTCGACGGCGTCCAGGGTCTCGGTCAGCGAACCGATCTGGTTGACCTTGACGAGCAGGGCGTTGGCCGAGCCCTCCTCGATGCCGCGGGCCAGGCGCTCCGGGTTGGTGACGAAGAGGTCGTCGCCGACGATCTGCACCTTGGCGCCGATCTTGTCCGTGATGACCTTCCAGCCGGCCCAGTCGTCCTCGTACAGCGGGTCCTCGATGGAGACCAGCGGGTACGCGTCGACGAGCTCCTCGTAGTACTCGGTCATCTCGGCGGCCGAGCGGGACTTGCCCTCGAACTCGTACTTGCCGTCCTTGTAGAACTCCGAGGCGGCGACGTCGAGCGCGAGCGCGATGTCCTTGCCGGGGGCGTAGCCGGCTTCCTTGATGGCCTCGACGATGAGGTCGAGCGCGGCGCGGTTGGACTCCAGGTTCGGCGCGAAGCCGCCCTCGTCACCGAGACCGGTGGACAGGCCCTTGGTCTTCAGGACCTTCTTCAGCGTGTGGTAGACCTCGGCGCCCCAGCGCAGGGCCTCGGAGAAGGACTCCGCGCCGATCGGGGCGATCATGAACTCCTGGATGTCCACGTTGGAGTCGGCGTGCGACCCACCGTTGAGGATGTTCATCATCGGGACGGGCAGCAGGTGCGCGTTCGGGCCACCGAGGTAGCGGAACAGCGGCAGGTCCGAGGCCTCGGACGCGGCGTGGGCGACGGCGAGCGAGACGCCGAGGATGGCGTTGGCGCCGAGCGAGCCCTTGTTCTCCGTGGCGTCCAGGTCGAACATGGCCTGGTCGATCAGCCGCTGCTCGGTCGCGTCGTAGCCGACGAGCTCCGGGCCGATCTGCTCGATCACGGCGAGGACCGCCTTCTCGACGCCCTTCCCGTGGTAGCGGTTGGGGTCACCGTCGCGAAGCTCAATGGCCTCGAACGCACCGGTGGAGGCTCCGGACGGAACGGCAGCACGGCCCGTGCTGCCGTCGTCGAGGCCAACCTCGACCTCGACCGTGGGGTTGCCCCGGGAGTCGAGGATTTCCCGGGCTACGACGACGTCGATGGACGGCACGAGGCATCTCCTTCTGGGATATGACGCTGGTTGTGCAGGGTCGCTTTGGCCTTGCGACAAGAGCCTAACCGGCCCGGCCGTCTCAGTCGGCCGCCCGCCCGTCCCCTGGGACGAAAAAGGACCCAAGAGCAGTCATAGCGGGATGAAAGGCCAGAAATTTACTGACCAGTAACAACAACAGTTGAACAATCAACACGCAATCCCACGAGCCGCGCCACGGGCCGCGCCACGAGCCGCGCCACGAGCCACCGAGCCGCCGGACCGGGGACCGGCAGACCCCGGCCCGGCACGCGTGGGGGGAAGACGCGAACCGGGCCGGGGAGATCGGCGAGGAGAGTGCCGGGACTACTTCACCAGGTGGAGCTGCTGACCCGGGAAGATCATGTCGGCGTCCTTGACGATGTCCTTGTTGAGCTTGAACAGCTGGTGCCAGCCGCCCTTGACCTTGTGGTCGGCCGCGATCTTGCTCAGCGAGTCGCCGGTGACGACCTTGTACTCGCCGTCGCCCTTCTTGACCTTCTCGCCGGTCGGGGTGGTCACGGTCTTCTTCTGCCCGGCCTCGGGGGCGGTCGAGCGGTCCGAGCGGTTGGTGGCCGGGGCCTCGGTGCGCTCGGCCTTCTTCGGCTCGGCCTGCTGCGCCGGAGCGGACTCCTGCTTCGGAGCGGTCTCCGCCTTGGGGGCGCTGGAGCCGGTGTCGACGCCCGGGTCGACACCGTCGTTGCTCAGGTTGCCGGCACCGGCGCAGGACCAGGCGCCCGGTCCCTGCATGTCGAGGAGCTTCTCGGCGACCGCGATCTGCTGGGCCTTGCTGGCCAGGTCGGCGCGGGCCGCGTACTGCGTACCGCCGGCGGCGGCCCAGCTGGACTGCGAGAACTGCAGACCGCCGTAGTAGCCGTTGCCGGTGTTGATGGACCAGTTGCCGCCGGACTCGCACTGGGCGACCGCGTCCCACGTGGAGACGGAGGCGGCGGAGGCGCCGGTGGCACCCATCAGGGGCACTGCGATGGCGGCACCGGTCACACCGGCGAGCGTGGCGATACGGACGGCCTTGGACGGGCGGCGGTGCTTGTTGCCCTTGCTGTTCAGCAGCATCGAGACTTCTCCTCACCGACGCCTGCGAGGTGAGCTGTCGGGTTCGGGCCAAGTGAGTTGCCCGGTCGCACGTCCTAGCGCACGACTTAACCCCAAGCCGGTCCTGATCCGTCTTGCGACGATCGGGCCCGGCACTTACCTGGGTCCCCCGCTCCTGCCTACGGCGCTTTACGCGTCTGTTCCCTTCGACCGACGGCAGGATTCGGCGTGACGATCGACGGGGCCCGCGGTGCGAGCGGTTCTGACCGTAAACACACCCAACCCCTACATTCAAAGAAGGACATACCGGATAATCAGCCCTTAATTGCATCGGATTAACACCTGTTTGCGCAGGTCGGAACGGATGCGGGGGGACCTCCCGGACAAGACGCGCGAGTTCACGCGAAGAGACCCATGTCTCACTTAGTCAAAAGTGGGACATAGGCCTCTTAAGTACCCCAGGTTCAAGGTGTTTTCAGCTGTTGATCAGACCGTTTCCACGGCCGCTTCCACGATCGCCCCGACGTCCGGTCTCAGCCGGTCTTCACGCCGAGATCGAGGTGCTGGCCGGGGAGGATGAGGTCGGGGTCCGAGCCGACGGCCGCCTTGTTGGCCTCGTACAGCCCGGTCCAGCCGCCGGGCAGCTCCTGCGCGTCGGCGATGGCCCAGAGGTTGTCGCCGGGCCGGACGGTGTACGTGCCGTCGGCGGCCGGCGCGCCCGCGGCGCGCCCGTCCCCCTCGCCGCGCGAGGCGTGCCGCCCCGAGTCCCGGCCGTCACCGGTCCGCTCCGGGGCCGGCGTGCCGCGGTGCTTGCCGCCCGCCTCCGCGGCCGGGGAGGACCCGTCCGGGCCGCCGGAGGGGTCGCCCGCGCCGGTGGAGCCGGAGGCGGGGGGTGTGGCGTCCGGGGAGGCGGAGGAGTCCGGCTTGCGGTCCTTGCCGGCCGGGTCGGCCGTGGCGTCGTCCGACGGGGCCTTCGTCGCGTCCTTGGCCGCGCCGTCCGCCGGATCGGCGCTCTCTGACGGATCGGCACTCGCGGACGGGTCCGCGCTCTCGGACGGATCCGCGGACGGGGTGGCGGCCGGATCGACGCCCGGGTCGACACCAGGCAGGGAGCCGTCCGGGGTGAGGCCGGAGATGACGGCGCAACTGGGCCACGCCTTCGGCCCCTGATCGCCCAGCACCTTCTCCGCCACGGCGATCTGCTGCGAGCGGCTGGCGAGGTCCGCACGCGGGGCGTACGTCTCGCCGCCGTAGGACTTCCAGACCTCCTGCGAGAACTGCAGGCCGCCGTAGAAGCCGTTGCCGAGGTCGGCACTCCACATGCCGCCGCTCTCGCACTCCGCGACCCGGTCCCAGGTCGAGGCGTCGGCGGCGTGCGCACCTGCGGCACCGAGCAGCGGGATGGCGATGGCCGAGCCGGTCACGCCTGCGGCGACGATGATCGCGGGTGCCTGACGAGGGCGACGGTGTCTGCCGTTCGCGGAGCCCATGGGAATGCCTTCCGTGTGACTGACAAGGTGACTGGTGAGTCGAACGGTGAACCTAGCGGGACTCGAACGTGTGTCACAAGTCGATGCAGCGGAGATCACGCCAAAGTCACAGAGTTGACAGAGTGTCACCTCCCTTGGTGGTGACCCCGGGGGTGAACTCCACCGGAAGCGTCCGCAGTCCGCGCATGATGAGCCCGCCACGCCAGCGCAAATCGGCAGCTTCCCCCGCAAGTCGCAGGTCCGGGAGGCGTTTCAGCAACGTCGCGAGCGCGGCCTGTCCCTCCAGCCGAGCGAGCGGTGCTCCCAGGCAGTAATGGATGCCGTGCCCGTAGCCGAGGTGCTGATTGTCACGCCGCGAGAGGTCCAGCGTGTCGGGAGCGCCGAATCGTTCGGGGTCCCGGTCGGCGGCGGCGAGCACCACGAGCACGGGATCCCCCTCCGCGATCCGCTGCCCGCCGATCGTCAGCGCCTCGGTGGCGAAACGCCAGGTCGCCAGCTCCACCGGGCCGTCGAAACGCAGCAGTTCCTCGACGCCGGTGGCCAGCAGCGCCGTCTCGCCCGCCGCCAGGGAACGCTGGAGCCGTTCGCGCTGCTCCGGATGGCCCAGCAGGGTGTGAACGCCGTTGCCGATGAGGTTGACGGTCGTTTCGAAGCCGGCGAACAGGAGGATGAAGGCCATCGCGGCGGCCTCGTTCTCGGTCAGGTGCTCGCCGTCGTCGCTCGCCCGGATCAGCCCCGAGATCAGGTCGTCCCCGGGGTTCTCGCGCTTGCGGTGGATGAGTTCGAGCAGATATCCGCGCATCTTCTTCACGGAACGGGCCACGCCGCCCCTGGGGCCGCCGCCGTGGCGGATCATCATGCCCGCCCAGTCCCGGAAGTCGTCCTGGTCCTCGCGCGGGACGCCCAGCAGGTCGCAGATCGCGTAGATGGGGAGGGGGAAGGCGAACTCGTGGATGAGGTCCGCCTCCCCCCTCTCGACGAAGGAGTCGATGAGGCGGTCCGTCAACTCCTGCACGCGCGGCGCGAACTCCGCGATGCGCCGGGGCGTGAACGCCTTCGACACGAGACGCCGCAGCCGGGTGTGGTCGGGTGGGTCGATGTTCAGCAGATGCGTCATCAGCTCCGCCTTGCGCTCGCCCGGGATGCCCGTGCGGCCCTTGGCGTGCGCCGGCCCGGCGTGGTGCGCGGGGTTCTTGGAGAGCCGTGTGTCAGCGAGGGCCTGCCTGGCGTCCGCGTACCGGGTGACGAGCCAGGCGTCGACCCCGCTGGGCAGGGTGGTGCGATGCACGGGGCTGTGCTCGCGCAGCCAGGCGTACGCGGGGTACGGGTCGGTGGCGAACTCCCAGGTGAAGAGTTCGGGGGCGGGCGGCACGGCGTCGGCCGGGTGGGCGGGGCAGGTGTCGGCGGGGCTGTCGTTCACCCCCCGACGTTATCCGCTGGCCGGTGCCGCTATCCGTTGCCCTCCGCCGCCCTGATGGCGTCCCGGTAGGCGCGGCCCGCCGCGCGCAGGGCGGCCTCCGGGTCGGTGCCGTCCTCCTGGGCGCGGACGGCCAGGGCGAGGAGCCGGTAGCCGATGCCGTCGCCCTCGGGGAGCGGTACGTCGAGTGCGGCGGTGCGGGCGCGGCCGGCCAGCTTCGCGGCGAGCGCGAGGGCGGGCTGGCCGAGGGGTACCCCGTCGGTGACGGACTCGCGCTGCTTCTCGATCGCCTTGGTCCGCAGCCAGTGCGCGTGGACGTCCTCCGGGGTCTCGGCGGTCTCGTCGCCGAAGACGTGCGGGTGGCGGTGGATCAGTTTCTCGACGAGCGTGGCGGCGACGTCGTCCACCGAGAAGGGCTCCTGCTCGTCCTCCTCGGCGATGCGCGCGTGGAAGACGACCTGGAGCAGTACGTCACCGAGCTCCTCGCGCAGTTCCTCGCGGGTGCCGTCCTCGATGGCCTCGACGAGCTCGTACGCCTCCTCGATGGCGTACTTGGCGAGGCCCTTGTGGGTCTTCTGCGAGGTCCAGGGGCACTCGATCCTGATCCGGTCCATGACCTGGACGAGATCGAGGAGGCGGGCGCCCGGCAGATCGTACGAGCCGGGCAGCAGCTCCAGGTCCGGCATCTGCACCCGCCCCGAACCGGCCAGCCTCGCCAGCCCGTCGGTCAGCGGCTGGTTGCCCTCGCCGCCGGTGAGGACGACCGCGGTCCGGCCCCCGGCGCAGGAGGCGACGAGCTCCTCGGCGTCGGGGACGGCCGCTTCTACGGTGATGCCCGCCTCGCGCAGATACGGCAGCTGCGGCTGGCCGGGCTCCCCGCAGAGCACCCGGTCCGCGGCGTGCAGCGTCTGCCAGGCGGGCCAGGACAGCAGTCCGGGCGCGACGCGGTGGCTGGCGGTGAGCAGGACGATACGGCCGGGGTCTTCAGCGTTCACGCTGCGAATCTACCCGGCCGGCCGGCCGCTGCTACGCCCCGGCCTCCGCCGGTGCCCGGTCGGGCTTGGTCACCTGGTTGATCCAGGGGGCCTTGTAGTCCGCGAGCTGGATCTGCTTGTTGTCCCAGCTGCCGTAGCGCGGGTTGACGTCGACCTTGAGGGCCTTGGAGGCCTTCGTCAGCGCGTCGCCGAGGGCCTTCGTGCCGGCCGGGGTCGACGGGTCCGCGCCGAGTGCCTGGGAGAGCTTGGTCAGCTGGACCTGCTCGCGCAGGAAGGAGTCGATCTGGCCCGGGGAGATCCAGCGTTCCTGGAGCACCGCGGCCCGCAGCCCCTTCTCCCCCTTGTACTGGGCGACGGCCGACTGGCGCATCTGCTGGATCTCGGCGCGGCTGACGGTGACTCCGGCGTCCGCGGAGGCCCGGTCCAGGACCCGGTCCAGGATGATCCCGTGCAGCTTGGCGCGGACGAGCTGGCCGGACTGGTCGGTGGTCTGCGCCGCCTGCTTCGAGGTGTCCTGGGCGTCGCGCACGTCCGCCACCTGGGCCTGCACGGTGGACACCGCGATCCGGTCGCCGCCCACGACGGCTGCCGCGCCGGGGTGGGCCTGGCTGCCGCAGGCGGAGAGGAGCGGCGCTGCGACGAGGGTCACGGCGGAAACGGTGAGCGCGGTGCGACGGCGGCGGTGCAAAGGAGCCTCCCGAGGAGATTGTGCGGCGGTGCACAAGGCCTTGCGATGATCGATGTTAGGCATGGGAACCGGTCTGGGCCACTGATTCGGCTGATTCGACCAACGATTCGGGAGGAGTTGGGGATGTGGGCTCCCCGGGGCCCGGTCGGCGCACCGGTCAGCGGGCCGGTACGGAGGGTTTCCGGGGTGCGTCGGGGCGCAGCATGATCGTGCGCGAGACGACGAAGGTGATCGGGATGGCGGCCGCCGCCGCGACCAGCGGGGCGTACCGGCTGCTGAATCCGGCCAGGTCGACGAGCAGGTAGACGCCGCCGGTGGTGATGACGAAGTTGGCGGCGTTGGTGAGCGGGAAGAGCAGGAACTTCCGCCAGGTGGGCCGGGTCCGGTAGGTGAACCAGCAGTTGAGGAAGAACGACCCGGCCATGCTCAGCGCGAAGGCCCCCACGTGCGCGGCTATGTAGGGCAGCCGGGTGAGCAGGGCGAGGTAGCAGCCGTAGTAGGTGCCGGTGTTCACGACGCCCACCAGGGCGAAGCGGACCAGCTGTGCCTTGACCGTCATCGGCGTACGAACTCCAGGGGTTCCGGCTGCGGTGCCGGTCCGCGGGTTCCGGTGTTGGTGGCCTGCACCAGGTAGTGCGGGCGGCGCTTCACCTCGTAGTAGATCCGGCCGACGTACTCCCCGACCACCCCGACCATCACCATCTGGACCCCGGCGAGGGCGGTGACGACGACGAGGAGGGTGACGTATCCGGGGGTGTCGACGCCCTTCACCAGGGCGACGCCGACGATCCAGCCGGAGTAGACGAGGGCGAGGGAGAGCAGCAGCAGGCCGAGGTAGAGCGCGGCGCGCAGCGGCTTGTTGTTGAACGAGAGCAGTCCGTCGAGTCCGTAGTTGAGGAGTTTCCCGAAGGTCCAGGCGGAGCGGCCCTCCTCCCGGACGGCGTTCTCGTAGCTGAACGTCGTGGTGGGGAAGCCGACCCAGGCGAAGAGGCCCTTGGAGAAGCGGTTGTACTCGGTGAGTTCGAGTACGGCGTCGGCGGCCCGCCGGGAGAGCAGCCGGAAGTCTCCGACCCCGTCGACGAGTTCGACGTCGACGAGGCGGTTGATGAGCCAGTAGTAGGCGCGTGCGGTGAGCGTGCGGGTGACGCGGTCGCCCTTGCGGGTGCGCCGGGCGATGACCTGGTCGTGGCCCTGCGCGTGTTCCTCCAGCATGCGGCCGACGAGTTCCGGCGGGTGCTGGAGGTCGGCGTCCATGATGACGACGGCGTCGCCCTCGGCGTGCCGGAGGCCGGCCAGCATGGCGGCTTCCTTGCCGAAGTTGCGGCTGAAGGAGACGTAGCGGGCCCGTGGGTCGGCGGCGGCCAGCTGCCGCAGGATCGGCAGGGTCCGGTCCGCGCTCCCGTCGTCCACGTACACGAGCTGGAACTCATGACCCAGCCGGGTCATCTCATCCGTCACGCGTTCATGGAAGCGTTCGAGTATGTCTTGCTCGTTGAAGCAGGGCACCACCAGCGAGATCAGCACCCATGCAGATCAGCCGGTCAACGTGTCGGGAGCGGATGCCGGGTGTGGCCTGGGGGCGGACATTGGGTGAACTGGCCCGTGGTGCAACGGATTCAGCCGCCCCGGGCCCGCTGCGGGGCGAGGTCTTCAGCCGCCCCGGGCCCGCTGCGGGGCGAGGTCTTCAGCCGCCCCGGACCTTGCGGCGGCGGTCCAGCTGGCGGCGCAGTTCGGCGGGCAGCGGGTGGTTCGGGCCGTATCTGCGCTCGGTGTCGTAGAGCAGCGACTGGAGTCCGCCGATGGCCGCCGCGTGGTCCCCGAGCGCGAGCAGGAGGTGGCCGATGCGGTGGCGGATCTCGTAGGAGCGGGCCGGGTCGTCGCCCGTCGCGTAGCGGTTCTCGTAGTACGGGAGGACGGCGCGGTACTCGGCGAGCGCGGCGGCGGGCTCGCCCAGTTGCTCCAGGCACTGCGCGGTGTCCTGGCGGAACTGGAGGGTCTGCGGGTCGGCGGGTCCGGCCTCCGCGGCGCGGTCGTCGGCGAGGCGGCGCAGTTCGGGCAGGGCGCGGCGGTACTGGCCGTCGTCCATCAGGGTCGCCGCGTACTGCTTGCGCAGGATGCGCACGACCGGGGAGCTCTCGCCGTGCTGTTCCGCGGCGGCCGGGAGGATGCCGCCGAGCAGGTCGACGGCATGGGTGATCCGACCCTGGCCGAGCAGTTTCTTGACCTCGTCGACCGCGGCGGCCACATCGGGCCGTGCGGGCGCCGGTGCGGGGGCGGCGGCGGGCGGAGTGGTGGCGCGGTCGGGCCACGGGGCGTGCGGGCGCAGGAAGGGGCGGGTCGGGTCGAGCGGTCCGCCGGGCGGTCCGCCGCCCCGGACGGGGAGCAGCGGGGCGAGGCTCTCGTAGACCTCCTGGACGCCGGACGGGCGGTGCTGCGGGTCCTTGGCGAGCAGCCGGAGCACGAGCGCTTCGAGCGCCTCGGGGATGTCGGGCCGGAGCCGCCGGACGGGGACGGGCGCTTCGTAGAGGTGGCGGTGGAGCACGCCGAGCGCGGTGGAGCCGGCGAACGGCACGTCGCCGGTGAGGAGTTCGTGGAGCAGGACGCCGAGTGCGTACAGGTCGGTGTAGGGGCCGACGGCGCCGCCCATCGCCTGCTCGGGGGCCATGTAGGCCGGGGAGCCGATGGGGGTGCCGGTGTGGGTGAGGCGGGTGGTGTCGGTGTCCAGGACGGAGGCGACCCCGAGGTCAAGGACGAGGACGGTGCCTTCGGGGCGCACCATCACGTTGCGGGGCTTCAGGTCGCGATGGACGATCGGGACCGCGTGCACGGCGCTGAGGACGGCGCAGAGCTGGGCAGCGACGGCGACGGACCACTGCCAGGGGTACGGAGTGTGCTCGGCGAGATGGTCGGCGAGGTCGGCGCCCTCGACGTAACTCATGACGAGGAAGAGCTCGTCGCCGTCGCTGCCCGCGTCGTGGACGGTGACCAGGCCGGGGTGGTCGACCTGGGCGGTGACCCGGCACTCGCGGACGAAGCGGCTGCGCAGTTCGGCGGCCGCCTCGCTGCCCATGGGGCCGGTGACCCGGTCCGGGCGCAGCAGTTTGACGGCGACCCGGCGGTCCAGTCGCTGGTCGTAGGCCGTCCAGACCTGGCCCATGCCGCCCTGGCCGAGAATGGCCGCCAGCTCGTACCGCCCGCCGATGACGCGACCGCTCACCGGCCCTCCTCCTTGCGGAGGTAGTCGCTCAGCTCGTCGAGTTCGGCGCGGACCTGGTCGATGCGCTGGGGCTGCGGGTGGGGCTGTTGCGGGTACGGGGGGTGCGGCGGCGTCGGGGTGAGGGGCGGGGTCGGGGTCTGCGGCGGGCTCTGCCGCTGCCCGTACTGCTGTTGCGAGAAGGGCTGTTGCGGGAAGGTCTGCTGCTGGTGCGGGGGCTGCGGGGCGGGGCCCGGCTTACCGGTCACCGGGGTGGTGGTCGCGTACGCGTACCCGGGCGTCGGCGGCACGTACCCGCCCACGGCGTGCTGCTTCGCCCCGCGCTGCCCGTAGTGGCGGATGTCCGCGACGAGGTAGTACACGGGAGCGATCAGCATCGCCAGGAGGAGCAGGGGTATGAGGACGAAGTCGATGCCGTGGGCTTCGTGCTGGTCCCGGCCGATGCCCATCACGATCGCGACGACGAACGCGAACGCACCGGCGGCCATCCACCAGTCGAAGGCCTTGCGGCGCACGAACGCCAGCCGGAGCAGCGGGGCCCAGAGCAGTATCCCGATGGAGAACACCGAGAGCGCGCAGAACAGCACCCGCATCGACACGATCCAGGCCCGCCCCGGAACTCTGGGCGGAACGCTCTGCGGATAACCCGGCGCGTACATGGCTGCTCCTGGATCCCTGGTCGGGGAAGGTCCGCGCGCACGGACGTACGCGCAGCTCCGAGGGTAGAGGGCGGCACCGGCCGGCGGACCGGGGTTGTGCGGAACCGTTGTGGTTCCGCACGCACCCTAGTCCGAGCTAGAGCCGCTTCGCGCTGCGCAGGGTCGCCGCGTAGTAGCCGTTGCCGTCGAGGCGTGAGGTGCCGCCCTTGTCGCCGATGGTCGGGCCGTTCACTTCCTCCCGGCTGGAGACGAAGATCAGGTGGCCGTCCGAGTCGTGGCCCATGTACATCCCGATGTGGTCCAGCCGCTGTCCGGTGCGCTGGTCGAGCTTGAAGAAGACCAGGTCGCCCGGTTGCAGCACGTCGATCGAGGTGGGCCGGTCCGCGGCCGAGATGCCCTTGAGCGGGATGACGTCGGCGCCGAGCTTGGAGCGGGCGATGCCGTTGGCGGTGCGGGGCAGTCCGTCGCCCTGGCCGTCGAGGGGGGCGAGCGGGTAGCGGGCGCGGTAGCCGAAGATCGTCCGCATGAAGCCCGAGCAGTCGATGGACCGGTAGCGGGCCTTGTCGGGCTGGCGGGTGACGCCGTTGCGGAAGGTGTACGGGATGCCCAGGTAGTCGAAGAAGTCCGACTGCTCCAGGCGCAGGTCGTTGCCCTCGCTGCCGACCGGGTTGATCGGGCCGAACTGGGCGTCACCGGCGTAGGGGACGCCCTCGTCGTCCTTCTTGAGGGGCGCGCCCTCGACGTACTGGAAGGCGAAGGCGAACAGGTCGTCCTCCTCGCTGCCGTAGTAGGTCTTGAACCAGTCCTTGAACCACTGCTGCTTCTCGGCGCCCTTCTTCCACTTCTCCGGCATCAGCCGCACCCAGCTCTCCGTGACCACCCGGGACTTGGTGGTGGTGGGCTCGGAGAAGGTACGGGAGGGGCCGGTGAGTGTGGCGGTGCGGGCGTGGTCGGTGAAGGTGGCGAGGACCTTGCCGCCGGCGTCACGCAGGACCGAGCGGGCGGGTGCGTTCAGCCGTTCCCAGGTCTCCTTCCCGGACTTCAGCGTGGCTCCCGCCGGCTTGTCCGTGATGGCCTGGACTGCGGGCGCCTTGGCCTGTTCGTCCTTGCGGAGCTCGACGGTGAAGTACGCGCTGGCGGCGAGCAGCGCGACCACCGTGACGCCGTGCAGGACCTGGCGGGGACGCTTGGACTGCTTGGTACGGGGAGCGGTCATGAGATCACCTCAGGCAGACGGGAGGGCGCCGAGCAGGATGCCGGCGGTCAGGACGACGTAGGCGAGCAGCGAGACCGAACCGGTGGCCAGCAGCGTCGCGCCCTTCGGCTGGCGGACCAGCTGGTAGGCGATGAGGCCAGGGACGATGAAGCCGAGGGTCTGGTTGGCGTACATCAGGGGGAACTCCACCTGGAGCACGATCATCACGGTCGCCTGGAGGATGACCCCGGTCAGCACCACCGCGGAGAACAGCCGCTTCCCGTAGAGGATGACGACCTTCTGGAGCAGCAGCACGGACACGTAGGTGAGGACGGTGACGCCGACCACCATGGCCGCGCGCTGGAGGTCCTCGACGAGGGTCAGCGCCAGCCAGCCGGGGGTGATCATGCCGCCGGGCGAGAGGTTGGTCGTCAGGTAGCAGACCAGGGAGAACATCAGGCCGAGTGCGATGCCGATGGCGGCGATCTCGGGCGTCAGGACGGTGGGGATCAACGGGGGTCTCCTGCGCTGTGCTGCCGGCTCTGCTGGTCTGGGTCCTGCGGCGGGTACGGGGCCGGGGGCTGCTGCCCGTCCGGATGCTGCTCCCCGTGCCGGTGGTTCTGCTGGTGCTGGGGGTCGGGGTGCACGGCGGGCTCGAACATGCCGCGCGGCCGGGCCCGGGCCGGTACGGGAGCGGCGACGGCAGCCATTGCCTGTGTCTGCTCCACCGACGGTTCCGGTTCCGGTGCCTGTGTCTGCGTATGCGTCTGTGTATGCGTCTGATCCGCTGCCGGTGCAGGTGCCGGTTCCAGAGTCTGGACCGTGGGGTGCGGCTGGTAGCGGGTCTCGTACGCCTCCGGGTAGGGCGCGAACGGGTCCAGGTGCGGCCGGTACTGCTGGAGCGGCAGCGTCTCGTCGTGGCGGACGTGCTGCGGGGCGGGCGGGTCGGGCCGCTCGTCCGGGGTCTCCCGCGTCCACTCCTGCGGGGCCTCGCCGGGCTGCTCGTGCCCGCTCTCGCCGGACTGCTCGTCCGGGGTCTCGTCGGGCGGCAGTTCGCTGAGGTGCTCCAGCAGCAGTTCGCCCTGGCCGTGGATGTTGCCGATGGCGATCAGCGAGGAGTCGGGCCCGAGGTGGCCGAGCAGCTCGCGCATGAACTCCTCGGGGTCGCGCCGGTCGCCGCCCAGGTCCACCGCGCGGCTGCGCCACTCGGCGGGGATCGCGTCGATGGCGCTCTTGGCCGGGTGACCGATGACGAAGA
Source organism: Streptomyces sp. NBC_00341 (assembly GCF_041435055.1). NCBI lineage: Bacteria > Bacillati > Actinomycetota > Actinomycetes > Kitasatosporales > Streptomycetaceae > Streptomyces > Streptomyces sp. NBC_00341. The sequence goes on from NZ_CP108002.1 coordinate 3,436,441, forward strand.
CCTTGTCGGGCTGGAGATCGGGGATGATCTCGCCCATCTGGCCGTTGCGCTCGACCCGGTCGGGGCGGCAGTTGATGACGACGTTCAGCGGGCGGTGCACGGCACCCAGGTCCAGCAGCTGGTTGACGTTCATCAGCGTGGACTCGGGGTCGTTGGCCGCGAAGACGTTGGCGAACCGCAGCTTCTTGCCGTCCGGCGTCACATACCGCTCGACGGAGAGGACGCCCGGGTCCGGCGGGGCGTCGTACATGCCCTGGAGCGCCGTCTCGCGCTCCACGCCGAGGAGTTCCGCGACCTTCAGCGCGATGGCCACGTTCTCCTTGAACGTGAACCAGCTGAAGCCGCGCAGCTCCGCGTCGCTCACGGTCTCGGGGTCGGCGTAGATCAGCTCGCAGCCGCGGGCGTCGGCCTCCTCCTGGAGGATCGCGAACCGGTCGACCTCCGCGGTGACGCAGATGCCGCCCTCCGGCATCGAGCGGCAGAGCGAGCGCGCCACGTCGTCCAGGGTCGGGCCCATCTCGGCCAGATGGTCCTCGCGGACGTTGCAGAGCACGCCGATCGTGGAGCGGATCAGCTTGGACTGGTTGATCTCCTGGAGCGCCGGCATCACCGCCATGCACTCGATGACCAGCGCCTGCGGGTCGTACGAGGCGGCGCGGCGCACGATGCCGATCTGCTCGACGACGTTGGCCAGGCCGAACTTTCGGTAGACGGGCTCCTCCGTGGCGTCCGGGTGGATGAACCGGGCCGCCGTACCGGTGGTCTTGGCGACGGTCACCAGATCGCCGCCGCGCAGTGCGCCGGCGCAGAGCCGGGTGATGGAGGACTTACCGCGGATGCCGTTCACCAGGACCCGGGCGGGTATGCGCTCCAGGTTGATGAAGTGGCGTCGCTGCTCGACGATGCCCGCTATGAGCAGGATCGCGCAGCACACCACCAGCACGGTGTAGAGGAACAGCACGGCCGGTCAGGTCCTTTCGGCGTAGGTCGTGGGCGCCGTCGGCGCGGGCTCGCGCTTCTGCTGCGCCGGGAGCTGCTGGCGTACCAGCTCCAGGGAGCGGGTGACGGCGCCGACCTCGTCGTGGTGGCGCGGATAGAGGACGGTGCGCCGGTCGCCGCCGGCGAGTGCCTCCGCCTGGTCGGCGAGGGCGCGCAGCGGGCGTACGACGACGATGTGCAGCCAGCCCAGGCAGGCGATGGCCGCGGCCATCCCCAGCAGCCCGGCGAGCACCGTGAGGTTCTGCCTGCGGTATTCGGGGATGGCGAGGGAGCTCGCGGGCTGCCGGCTGACCACGGTCCAGCCGAGGCTCTTGGCGGCCCCGCCGCCGACGAAGGGCGCGGCCGCGGCGATCTGCACCTTGCCGCCGTCGCGGTACAGGATGCCGCTGGGGTGCATGCTCACGCCGGTCTTCTGGTTGGTGCCGGCGACGAGCGTGCGCAGCCGTTCGCCGGGCAGCTCCTGGAAGGCGCGGTAGCCGGTGTTGCCGCCGATGATCCGCTGCTTGTCGTCGACGATGCTGACCTGGCCGAGGCCGGGCCGCTTGAGCAGGCCGTTGATGAACTCGATGCGGAACTCGCCGACGACGAAGGCGCCGTCGCGGCCGGGTATCCCGGCGTCACCGACGATGACCGGCTTCTTGCCGGAGTCGTTGAGGACCTGGATCGGGCCGCCCTCTGCGGCCTTGCCGGCCGGCTGGTGCGGGGTGTCCCCGGCGTGCGCGACGACCTTCCCGGTCGCGTCGACGACGTACAGCGACTGGTAGCGGTCGTGCTCCAGGCGGGTGCGTTCCAGGACGGTGCGCATGTCGGCGGGCGAGGTGTCCGCGCCGATCAGGGTGGCCACGGAGAGCAGGTCGGCCTGGCCCTCGTTGAGGGCCCGGCGCACCCGGTCGGTGAGGGTGTCGGTGCGCTCGCGCTGGTCGTTGACGAGCTGCTGGGGGACGACGGCGGTGGCGTCGGCCCGGTTGAGGAGCAGCAGCATCGGGGCGCACCAGGCGAGTACGAGTACGCCGCAGACGACGAGCAGTCCTCGGGTGCCGAACCGGCCGCGCCGGGGCGGCTCCGTGGAGCGGGGCTCGCCGAGCAGCTGGCGGCGCAGCCGTTCCAGGGAGTGCCCGATCCGGGCGGCTTCACCGTACGAGGGGGTGCTGACGGGTCGGGTGAGGTCGCCCCGGGTCAGCCGCCGGCTCTCCAGGTAGAGCCGGATCAGCGGCCGTTGGACGGTGCCCAGGAGCAGGGCGACGGCGAGTGCGCCGACGATGACGAGGGCGCCCGCGGCGACCAGGCCGAAGAGGGGTCCGGCGACCGCGGTGGGGTTCTCGGCCACCGGGACCATGGAGACGACGCTGAGGCCGAGGCCGGTGGCGATGGTGGGCTCACCGGGCTGGGGGCCGGCGAGCGAGGCGTAGCCGGCGACGTTCCGGTCGCCCGCGCGCACGCTGCCGAGCAGGCTGCCGCTGACGCCGGGGAAGCCGCCGGAGCCCGGTTCCTTGGCGGAGAGGGGGTGCTTGCGGACCTTGACGGAGGCGGTCTTCGCGAAGCTCTTCAGCTGCTTGTCCGCGCGTTTGGCGTCGGCGCGCTGGGTGTCGGTGAGCAGCTGCTCGGGCTGCGGGATGCCGTCGCTGGAGAGGATCGCGGCGTCCGCGTCGATGACCGCGATGGAGCGGAACTGGCCGAGGCTGATGCCGGGGAACCGCAGGTTGCTGGAGGCGACCAGGAGCTGCTGCGGGGTGCCGGGCCAGGAGAGCAGCGCGAAGGAGAGCAGCCGGGTCTCGCCGTTGGCCAGCCGCACCATGCGGGGGCCGAGCGCGTCCTTGCCGCTGAGCTCGGAGGTGTCGATCGCGGCGAGGGGGACGTTCTCGCCGCGGGCGGCGAGCAGCTTGCCGGAGGAGATCTCGACGACCGCGGTGCCGGTCCACTTCTGGTAGACGCTGCTGATCTTGTCGAGGACGGCGTCGGGCGAGACCGGGTCCGCGGCGTTGAACAGTCCGGCGGTCCGCCCCAGGTCGGTGAAGCTCTCGTCGATGGAGGCGCGCAGCGCGATGGCGCCGTCCTCCGCGAACTGCTGCTGGGAGGTGAGCACCGCTTCGGGGACCCGGTCCTGCACCGTGCGGCCGAGGCCCAGCGCGGTGATGCCGGCCAGCGCGAGCAACAGGGCCGAGAGGACCGCGATGGGCGGCCGTATACCACCCAGCAGCGACATATCGGCCCGGCGGCGGACCTTGTGTCGCCGCTTCACAGGCGAGGCGGCCATGGTGGATCCCTTCTGGAACTTCTTGCGGTTCTGGTGCTGGTGTTGCGGCGCCGCAGGGGCGGTCGACACTGCGGGGCGAACGGGACTTCCGTTTCGATCTCGGCTCGATACGGAAGTTCCGGGACTTCTGTTTCTCTCAGGAGGATTCAGGGCTTCGGCGCAGGCGGACACACCCGAATAATCGAACGTCCACGCGGAAGATCATGACTCGTTCGTATTCCGAACGGTTGTAGCGAAAGGGGCGGTTGTGACGCAGGCCACTCGAATCAGGCCACGGGGGTGTCCGGGTGAACCAAGCGGACATCCGGAGTTCACCTGACCGCCATCACTGACGGCAGGTCAGCCGGGCCACGGGCCTGTCGGCCCGCGAGCCCCGGCAGCCCGTGGACCCGTCAGCCGGGCAGGCTCTCCAGGGGTTCGAGTCCGTCCTGCGCGGCGCCCCGGTTGAGCATCGTGCCCTGCGTGCGTTCGAACGCCAGCCGGTAGCGGGCCCGTTCCTCCGCCGTGAGGTTCTTGTCGTCGCGCAGCGCCTCTGCCACGTCGATGAGCCGGTGGTCCTGCACCGCGTCGGCGGGCGCCGGGTTCGCCGGGTCCGCCTCGGGCGGAATGGAGACGAGCGTCGGTACGTACCGGGCGCGCACGTCCCACGACTTGCCGCTCTTGTGGAACTCGAACCAGCCGATGATGCCTTCCTCGGTCAGTCCGGACGGCACCTCGTGCCGGGCGACCTGATTGCCGAGTCCGTACGCGATCCAGGTCCCGTTGATCTTCTCCATCGGCTGCACGACGTGGGCGTGGTGGCCGATGACCAGGTTGATGCCGGTCTCCCGGGCGATCCTGCGCGCCAGCTTGATCTGCCCCGAGCTCGGCTCCGGGTGGTGCTCGCGCCCCCAGTGGATGCTCAGGATGACGACCTCCGCGCCGGCCGCGCGGGCCCGCTTCTCGGCGTCCTTGATCCGGGCGAAGTCGTTCTGGTTGACGATCCAGGGCGTGGCCTTGGGGACCTCGCGCCCGTTGAAGCCGAAGGCGTAGGAGAGTTGGGCGACCTTGACGCCCTTCACGTCCATGATCAACGGCTTGTCGGCCTCGGCCTGGGTGCGCGCGGAGCCGGTGTGCTTCAGCCCGGCCTTGTCGAGGGCGTCGAGGGTGCGCTTCACACCCGCCTTGCCGTGGTCGAGGGTGTGGTTCGACGCGGTCGAGCAGGTGTCGTACCCGATCTGCTTCGCCGCGGTGGTGATCTGCGGCGGCACCAGGAAGTCCGGGAAGCTGCGGAACGGCCCGTCGGGCTTGCCCACGACCGGCTCGAAGTGGCAGATCGCCAGGTCGGCGCGGGAGATGACGGGCTTCACCCCGGCCATCAGCCGGTAGAAGTCGAGCCCCTGCTTCCCCTCGGCCTTCGCGTCCTTGCGGGCCTGCTCGATCAGCGGCGGGTGGATCAGGATGTCGCCGGCCGCGGCGACCGTGAACGTCGTCCCGCCGCCCTTGTCCTGACCTCCCCCGTCGGACCCGGCGTCACCGCCCATGAGGGAGCAGCCCGTGGCGGCCAGCGCGAGGAGCACGGCCACGGCAGCGCGAGAGGTGAAGGGAACATAAGGACGTCGGGTCACCCATGTATTTTTACTTGAATATGACGAGTAAATGGGCCAAAAGTTCGACCATCTCTGCAACATTGCTGGTCACAGCTGTTGTAGCCGCTGTTGTGGTGCTCGTCACTTCCTCCGGAGGAGGGGGTTCGGACGGGGACCGGCCGCAGCGTGCCCGGCCCCGGGACGGTGTCGACCTGGCAGCCAGGATCGACACGTTCACCCGGGACACGATCCGCGGCAGCGCGTTCCACCCGCCGACCGCCCTGGACCGCCGCACCATCGCGGACGGCGTCGGGCTCTACCTCGACGGCCGTCACAAGGACGCGGCCGAGCGACTCTCCGAGGTCGACTTCGGGGTGGCCACGTTCACGGACACGGCCACCGGCCGGCGCTTCGCGGAGATAGCCGACCGGGCCCGGGAGTCCGCCCGGGGCTGGGGACGCGTGTACATAGACCTGTCCCGCCCGGCCGCGACCTGGTCCGTCCAGGTCCCGCACCCGGTCGCGGACGCCGACAGCGAGAAGCTGGGCGTCGGCGCCTGGCGGGGCACACCGGGCGGGGTCATGGTCCTGGCGGGCGCCAACCGCAGGGCGGGCGAGGGCGACGCGGCGGACGTGGCCCACCGCAGGGACACCGTCTTCCACGCGGTCTGCGCCGAACTGGTCGCCCACCGGCTGCCCGGCATCCAGCTCCACGGCTACGCCGACTCCACCGAACCGGACTACGACGTGATCGTCTCCACCGGAAAGGGCGACCACGGCCGCTCCTGGGGCGAGGGGCTGTCCTCTGCGCTGCGGCAGGAGGGCTTCGAGGTCTGCCGGGTCTGGGTACGCCGCTGCTCCCTCGAAGGCCGCACCAACGTCCAGGGCCGGACCGCCGCCGCGGCCGAACTGCCCTTCCTGCACGTCGAGTTCAGCCGCTCCATCCGGGAGTCGGAGAAGCGGACCGCGCGTGCGGTGACGGCGATCGGCGAGGCGGCGGGACACCTGGCGCACAGCGCCCGGCCCACCCGCTCGGAACCGGCCGCCCGCTGACGGGCACGGGCCCCCGCCCGGCCGACGGGAACCGTCAGCCGCCGCACAGCTCCAGCATGACCTTTTTGTCGGCCGTCGTGACCGGGAGTTCGTACTTCAGCGAGACCTGGGCGAACCGGAGCGCGTACGAGCACCGGACCGGCTTGTACGGCGGCAGCCAGGACGCCGGGCCCGAGTCGCGCTTGGCGTTGTTGGCCGGACCGTCCACCGGGATGAGGTTGAGCGGGTCGTTGGCGATCTGCTGCCGCTTGGCCTCGTTCCAGTGGGCGGCGCCCATCTGCCAGTCGTACGACAGCGGCATGACGTGGTCGATCTGGACCTTGGTCGCCTGCTGCTTGCGCCACTCGATGGCCTTGCCGGTGTACGGGTCCTTGAGGGTCATCGAGACGACCACGCACTTCGAACCCGACCTGAGCACGACCTTCTTGCCGTCCCTGGCCAGCAGGTCGTTGCGGGTGTCGCAGCCGTTGTGGGAGAGCGGCACGCCGTCGACGGAGTCCTTCCAGGCGTACCCGAACTTGTCCCGTTCGTATCCGGTCTTCGGGCCGCGCCCCTTGGTGGCCACCTTCTCGATGACCTTCCGGGCCGCCGCCCGGTCCCGGTCGGAGGTGAGGGGTGCCAGGCCGGCCTTCGTACCGTCGGCGTTGTCGAGCGGCCTGGCGCCGAAGCCGGTGACCGGGCCGCCGCCGCCGTTCGAGCCGGTGCCGGGCGACTCGGCACCGGAGGTGATCTTCTCGGGGTCGCAGCCCGCCAGGGCCAGCACAGCGGCCACGCCGAGGGCGGGCACCATCACTCGGTATGCGCGGGGAGATATCACTCGAAGCCGTCCTGACGGGGAGAAAGCCGAACCAACTCGGGAATTCTATGGACGTTTTCCCCGCCACGACGTGTTCATGACTGCCGTTCACCCCGGATGCGGCCCGAATCACACCTTTCCGATGCCCAGCGTCGTCTCGGACGGCAGCATCCCGGACCCGATCGCCGCCACCCACAACGGCCCGAGCAGCTCCACGAGCCGCTCCCGCTCCTGGTCCGCGAGCTCCCGCCACGGGGCGGCGGCCGCCTCGTCGGTACGCCGCTCCACCTCGGCGCGCAGCGCCCGGCCCGCCTCGGTCGCCGTACCGGCGTCCGTCAACAGCCCCCGCTTCAGCAGCCGCTGACGGGCCGCCCGCCACTCCTCCTCGCTCCACCCCCGGCTCGCGAACACCTCGGGCGCCGCCGCGCCGACGGCCGCGAAGGAGACCAGTGACTCGACCGGGTCGAGCTCCGCGCGGGCGAGCGCGGCGACGTGCCCGTCGCCGCGGTGCTCGCGCAGGACGGTCGCCGCCCGCCAGAGCGCGAGGTGGGGTTCGTCCGGCCAGGGCAGCGCGGCGTTGGCCTTGGCGAGCGGGCGGTCCGCCGTGTCGGCCGCATCCGTGACGCGGCGCAGGAGCTCGACGGCCTCCGCCGTGTCCGGGGCGGCGCACGCCTCGCCCAGCAGGGTCCGGTACGCGCGGTCGACGGCCCTGGTGCGGGCCGCGAGCACGGCGGCGGACGACGCGACGGACCAGGCGGCGGGCACGTGTTCGTCCACCATGGCCGGGCTGAAGCTGTAGAAGGCCCCGGCGACCCGGACGGCGCTCGCGTCCCCGAGCGGGGCCGCCCGCCAGGCGAAGTAGCTCGGCCAGCGCTCGTCGGTCCGGTAGCCGAGCGCGGCGGCCTCCTCGAAGGCCTCCGGCGCGTAGTAGAGAACAGCGTGCAGGGGCTCCAGAAGGTGCCACATCTGCCGTGCGCGACCCAACTCCTCGTACATCTCTCCGCCTTCCGCGTTCCTCTGAATCTTGCCGGTGACTAGATCCCACAGACTGCCCCTCCCTCCTGCAACTTGTCAATGACTAGATTCCGCGTAACCTGCTGCCATGACCAGCACCCGCACCTACCACCACGGCGATCTGCGGCGGGCCGTCCTCACCGCCGCGCTCGACGTCATCCGCACCGAGGGCCCCGGCGCGCTGAGCCTGCGCGACCTGGCCCGCCGCGCCGGCGTCTCGCACGCCGCGCCCGCCCACCACTTCAAGGACCGCACGGGCCTGCTCACCGCCATCGCCACCGAGGGCTACGAGCTCTTCGCCGACGCCCTGGCCGACGCCCCGGACCTGCGGGAGCGCGGCGTGCGGTACGTACGGTTCGCCACCGGGCACCCGGCGCACTTCCAGGTGATGTTCCGGCCGGAGCTCTTCCGCGCGGAGGACCCGGACCTGGTGGCGGCGAAGGACCGGGCCTCGGCCGAACTGCGGACCGGAGTCAGCGGGCTCCCCACCGCCCGCCGCGGCGAGGACGCCGGGCTCGCGGGCATGGCCGCCTGGTCCCTGGCCCACGGCTTCGCCACGCTGCTGCTGAGCGGCAACCTGGGCGGCGCGGTGGGAGAGCGCGACCCGGAGGAGGTGTTCCGGGCGCTGACCGCCCTGATGTTCGAGGCGGACGGGACCAACTGAGCCTCACCCCACGGGAATAGCCCGATGCCTGTCGACGCTTGACCGTGTCGTGCGCACGTGATCGACGACATGGACTTCGGAAGACGACAGGGTGGGGAACCATGAGAACCACGCACAAATCACGGCGCACGGCTGTCACGATGCTGACCGCGGCCGCACTGACACTCCTGCCGGTCGCCGGCGGGGAGGCCCTCACCGGACCGGCACATGCCGCGACGGCCGGGCCCCACGGCGCCGCGTCACAGCGGGACCACGACCACTGGCAGGGCGGCTGGGCGACCTCGCCGCAGGCCCCGGCCGCGCCCTTCGCACCGAACTGGTCGCAGCAGGGCTTCGCGGACCAGACGGTGCGCCAGGTGGTACGGGTCAGCACCGGCGGGACCCGGGCCCGCGTCGAACTGTCCAACCGCTACGGCAGCACCCCGCTGCGGATCACCGGCGCGACCGTGGGCCGTACGGACAACGGGGCCTCGGTCAGGGCGGGTTCGCTCCGGCAGCTGTCCTTCGGGGGCCACCGCTCGGCGACCGTCCCGGCGGGCGCGGAACTGACCAGTGACGCCCTGCCGTTCAGGACCGAGGCCCTTGAGTCACTGACCGTCACGCTGTACCTGGCCGAGCCGACCGGCCCGGCCACCTTCCACCTGATCTCCTCGTCCACGAGCTACCGGGCGCAGGGCGACCACCGCTCCGACCGCGCGGGCACCGCGTTCACGGAGACCAGCGACTCCTCGTACTACCTGACCGGCGTCGAGGTCAGCGGCGGCCGGACGGCTCGCGGCAACGGGGTGGTGGCCTTCGGCGACTCCATCACCGACGGCGTCGGGTCCACCCTGGACGCGGACAACCGCTACCCCGACGAGCTGGCCGAGCGCTTCGCGGCCACCGGCAAGCCGCGCAGCGTCGTCAACCAGGGGATCGCCGGCAACCAGGTCACCCAGGACACGGACTGGGCCGGGGAGAAGGCGGTGGCCCGCTTCCGCAAGGACGTGCTCGGTGAACCCGGCGTGGGCACGGTCATCGTGCTGGAGGGCATCAACGACATCGGTGCCGGCGGCACGGGCGCCGTGGGCACTCCGAGCCCCGAGGTCTCCGTCGCCCAGCTGATCGCCGGACACCGCTCACTGATCCGCCAGGCCCACGCCAAGGGCATCAAGGCGATCGGCGCGACCCTCACCCCCATCGGGGGCTCGTCCTACGACAGCCCCGCCAACGAGGCCAAGCGCGTAGCCGTCAACAACTGGATCCGCACCTCCGGCGAGTACGACGCGGTGGCCGACCTGGACAACGCCACGGCCGACCCCGCGGACCGGACCAGGATCGCCCCCGCCTACGACTCGGGCGACCACCTGCACCCGAACGACGCGGGCTACCACGCGATGGCCGGGTCCCTGGACCTGAGCGGCCTCTGACGGCCCCGGCGACCGCGCACCGGCCCCGCTGCCACCCGGCGGCCGGGCCGGTCAGTTGATCCTGATCTCGTACCGCAGCTTCTGGCGTCGCGGCGGCATCGCCATGATGTCGACCTGGATGGGCCGGTCCGCTCCGTCCAGCGTGAGCCGGGTCGGCTGAAGCACGGGTTTCCCTTCCTCCAGCCGCAGCCGTTCTCCTCTCAGGCCAGGTTGCCGGCCCCCATGCCGTTCTCCTCCCAGCCGACACCAACGCCTTCACCGGTCTGCCGCTCGGGACGCGGATCGGCTCTCTTCGTCCCCGCCACCGACCGCGCTCCCAGCGTCGTCCAGGGCCAGGGAGCGGATGCCCGGTATCGGTGAGGGCAGCAGCCAGAGCACCGACAGGGCTCCCCCGACGGCGGCGACGAGGAGGGTCGGCCTCAGGCCCACGAGGGTGGCGAGCAGGCCGCCCACGACCGCGCCCACGGGGCGGATGCCGTAGTTGATCGTGCTGTACGCCCCCGCGACGCGGCTGCGCATCCCGTCGGGGATCACCGATGCCTGGAGGGAGTTGAGGTTGATGTCGAACAGCATGACGCCGAAGCCGGACAGGAACTCCGCCCCGGCCAGCGCCCCCGCGCGGAGCCAGACGGGGCCGTCCGCCGCTGCCGCGATGGCGATCGGCGCCGGGAACAGGACGGCGCCCGCGACGATGCTGCGCCCCACTCCCAGCCGGCGCGAGATCGCGGGGGCGCACACCGCGCCGAGCAGGGCGCCGGTCGCCCCCACTCCGAGCGCGAGGCCGATCGTGCCCGCCGAGAGGCCCAGGCTCCGGCTGGCGAACAGCACGAGCAGGCCGCTGCCCGCCACGAACGTGAAGAAGTTGACGGTGGCCGCGCAGCCGAGCGAGGCCCGCAGCACCGGGTGACGCACGACGAACCGGAGGCCTTCCCCGGCGCGCCGCGCCAGGGAGGACGCGTCCTTGTCCCTGGTGGCCGGCGGCGGTTCGTCGTCCGGGATCCTGCCGATCAGCACCGCGGAGGCCAGGAAGGTCAGCGCGTCCACCACGATGGCCACGGGGGCGGTGAGCGCCTGGACCAGAGCGCCGCCGATCGCGGGGCCCACGACGTACGACGCCGAACGGCTGGTGCTGAGCTTGCTGTTCGCATCCACGTAGGAGGCGCGCGGGACGAGGCGTACGAAGAACGGCGGGTAGGAGGTGTTGAACAGCACCCCGGCCGCGCCCGCCAGCACCGCCACGGCGTACAGGTGCGCGAGCGTCACCGCGCCGAGCGCGTAGGCGGCCGGCAGACTCAGGAGGACTCCCGCGCGCAGGAGGTCCGCGAGGATCATCAGGCGGCGTTTGCGGGGCTGTTGGTCGACCCAGGCGCCCAGAAGGATCGCGAGCAGGTTGGGGGTCCAGATGAGCGCGGTCAGCCAGGCCACCTGGTTGGCCGAGGCGTTCAGCGCGCCGACGGCGATCAGGGGCAGGGCCAGTTCGGTGATCCGGTCACCGAACTGCGAGACGGAGTTGCCCGCCCAGAACCGCGTGAACCGCCGGTCCCGCCACAGCGACACCGACCGCGATATGGCGGGGGCCCCGTCCGTGCCGTTCACGGCGTCCGCTCCGCCGGGCCCTCGTCCGGTTCCCCGTCGCCCTCCGGCAGGGCGTAGCGCATCAGCACGACGTCACGGCTGCCGTCCGGGCGGTCGGCCGGGTCGCGGGTGACGTACGGGGCGAGGACGCGCTCGATCCCGTCCTGGATGGCGGCGAGTTCCTCCGCGGAGACCCTGATCCGGGTGTTGGCGAGCCCGGCGGCCCTGCGCCACGCGGGATCGAGTCCGGGCTCGACCTCGGCCGACCAGCGGACCGGGGCGTCCGCGTAGCGCAGGAACATCTGCCGTGAGAGCTCCCGGGCGGCCGACCGGCCCTCGTCGTCCGCCGGGTCCTGCGACTCCTCGAACCGGAATCCGCGCGCCACGGCCTCCCAGCGCCGGCTGCGGCGGTCGGGGCCGGGCGCGCTGTCCCGTACCAGGCCGAACGTCGCGAGGTGACGCAGGTGCCAGCTGGTCACCGAAGGGGTCGCCCCGACGTCCGGCGCCAGCTCGGTGGCGGTCGCCGGACCGTCCCGGCCCAGCCGTTCGAGGATCGCGAGGCGCACCGGGTGCGCCAGGGCGCGCATCGTCTGCGGGTCGGTGATTTCGAGGTCGCCCATGCGGTTACCGGAGTCCATGACGTGAGAGTCTCCTCTCACATATTGTGAGAGTCAACTCTCACAACTTGACTGCCAGTAACCTTCCGGGCTGTTACGACCCGAGGATCGTCGTCAGGAACTCCCCCGTCCACGCCAGGAGTTCGCGGCCCACCACCGGCTTGCCGCCGATCCGGCCCGCCGTCGGGCGCGGGACCAGGATCTGGTGGAGGGCCGGCTTGATGATCGTCTTGGGGTGGAGGCGCTTGAGGCGCAGCTCCTGCGATTCGCGCAGCTCCACCGGGGCGAAGCGGATGTTCTGCCCCTGGAGCACGATGTCGCTGACGCCGCAGGCGCGGGCCAGCATGCGCAGTCCGGCCACCAGGAGGAGGTTCTCGACCGGCTCCGGGAGCTTGCCGTAGCGGTCGGTCAGCTCCTCGCGGACCGCCCTGATGTCGTCCTCCGAGGTGGCGGAGGCGATCGAGCGGTAGGCCTGGAGGCGGAGCCGCTCGCCGGGGGCGTAGTCGTGCGGGATGTGCGCGTCGACCGGGAGCTCGATCTTGACCTCCAGCGGCGCTTCCTCCTCCTCCGCGCCGCCCTCCAGCGCGGTCCGGTAGCCGGCGACCGCTTCGCCGACCATGCGGATGTACAGGTCGAAGCCGACGCCCGCGATGTGGCCGGACTGCTCGCCGCCCAGCAGGTTTCCGGCGCCCCGGATCTCCAGGTCCTTCATGGCCACGTACATGCCCGCGCCCATCTCGGTGTGCTGGGCGATCGTGGCCAGGCGCTCGTGGGCCGTCTCGGTGAGCGGCTTCTCCGGCGGGTAGAGGAAGTAGGCGTAGCCCCGGTCGCGGCCACGGCCGACGCGGCCGCGCAGCTGGTGGAGCTGGGAGAGGCCGAAGTTGTCGCCGCGCTCCACGATCAGGGTGTTGGCGTTGGAGATGTCGATGCCGGACTCGACGATCGTGGTGGAGACCAGTACGTCGAACTTCTTCTCCCAGAAGTCCACCACCACCTGTTCCAGGGCCTGTTCGGACATCTGGCCGTGGGCCGTGGCGATCCGCGCCTCCGGGACGATCTCGCGCAGCCGGGCGGCGGCCCGGTCGATCGACTCGACGCGGTTGTGGATGTAGAACGCCTGGCCCTCGCGGAGCAGTTCGCGGCGGATGGCGGCGCCGATCTGCTTCTCCTCGTACGGGCCGACGAAGGTGAGGACGGGGTGGCGCTCCTCGGGCGGGGTGGTGATCGTCGACATCTCGCGGATGCCGGTGACCGCCATTTCGAGCGTACGGGGGATGGGCGTCGCGGACATGGTGAGGACGTCCACGTTGGCGCGGAGCTTCTTCAGCTGCTCCTTGTGCTCGACGCCGAAGCGCTGTTCCTCGTCGACGATGACCAGGCCCAGGTCCTTGAACTTCGTCTCGGCGGAGAAGAGCCGGTGGGTGCCGATGACCAGGTCGACGGAGCCCTCGCGCAGCCCTTCGAGCGTCGACTTGGACTGGGACTCGGACTGGAAGCGGCTCAGCGCCCGTACGTTGACGGGGAACTGGGAGTACCGCTCGGTGAACGTGCCGAAGTGCTGCTGGACCAGGAGGGTCGTGGGGACGAGGACGGCGACCTGCTTGCCGTCCTGGACCGCCTTGAACGCCGCGCGCACCGCGATCTCCGTCTTGCCGTAGCCGACGTCGCCGCAGATCAGCCGGTCCATGGGCACGGACTTCTCCATGTCCTCCTTGACCTCGGCGATGGTGGAGAGCTGGTCGGGCGTCTCCGCGTGCGGGAAGGCGTCCTCCAGTTCGCGCTGCCAGGGGGTGTCCGGGCCGAAGACGTGGCCGGGGGCCGCCATCCGGGCCGCGTAGAGCTTGATCAGGTCGCCGGCGATCTCCTTGACGGCCTTCTTGGCGCGGGCCTTCGTCTTGGTCCAGTCGGCGCCGCCGAGCCGGTGCAGGGTGGGCGCCTCGCCGCCGACGTACTTGGTGACCTGCTCCAGCTGGTCGGTCGGGATGTAGAGCCGGTCGCCGGGCTGGCCGCGCTTCGCGGGGGCGTACTCGACGAGGAGGTACTCGCGGGTGGCGCCCTGCACCGTGCGCTGCACCATCTCGATGTAGCGGCCCACGCCGTGCTGCTCGTGGACGATGTAGTCGCCCGTCTCCAGCGTCAGCGGGTCGATGCTCTTGCGGCGGCGGGCCGGCATCCGGCCCAGGTCCTTGATGGCGGTGCGCTGGCCGGTCAGGTCCGTCTCGGTCAGGACGGCGAGCTTCAGCTCGGGGTCGACGAAGCCGTAGTCGATGGCGCCGCAGGAGACGTGGACCAGGGACGGCGAGATCTCGCCCAGATCCGGGTCGAGACGGGCCGGGATGCCCTCCCCGCCCAGCACCTCGACGGTACGGGAGGCGAGGCCCTGGCCCTCGGTGACGTACACCGTGCGCCAGCCGTCGGCCAGCCAGCCCTTGGTGTCCGCGAGCGCGCGGGCGGTGTCGCCCCGGTACGCCTCCGGGGCGTGCATCCGGAGCTTGAGGGTGTCCTCGTCCACCTCGTCGTCGGCGGCGAACGGGGAGATCGACCACCACATCATCTCCAGCTCGCGGGCCCGGTCGCGGACGTCCGCGATGCCGCGCAGCGAGGCCGCGCCGACGTCGATCGGGGCCTCGCCGCCGCCCGCGGTGGCCGCCCACGACGCCTGGAGGAACTCCTGGCTGGTGGCGACCAGGTCCGCGGCCCTGGTGCGGACCCGCTCGGGGTCGCAGACCACGGCCATCGAGCCCTCGGGCAGCACGTCGATCAGCAGCTCCATCTCGTCGACGAGGACCGGGGCGAGCGACTCCATGCCCTCCACCGCGATGCCCTCGGCGATCTTGTTGAGGAGTTCGCCCAGCTCGGGGTGTGCCTCCGCGAGGGCGGCGGCCCGCTCGCGGACCTGGTCCGTCAGCAGCAGCTCACGGCAGGGCGGCGCCCACAGCCCGTGGTCCGCGATCTCCAGGGACCGCTGGTCGGCGATCTTGAAGTAACGGATCTCCTCGACGTCGTCGCCCCAGAACTCCACCCGAAGGGGGTGTTCCTCGGTCGGCGGGAAGACGTCCAGGATGCCGCCGCGCACCGCGAACTCGCCGCGCTTCTCGACCAGCTCCACCCGGGAGTACGCGGCGGCCGCGAGCGCCTCGACCGTCTCCCCGAGATCGGCGCTCTGGCCGATCCGCAGCGCCACGGGTTCCAGGTCACCGAGCCCCTTGACCTGCGGCTGGAGCACGGACCGCACCGGTGCGACGACGACGGAGACCGGCCCGGTCTCCGGGTCGTCCTGCCGGGGGTGCGCCAGGCGCCGCAGCACGGCGAGGCGTCGGCCCACGGTGTCGGAGCGGGGCGAGAGCCGCTCGTGCGGCAGCGTCTCCCAGGACGGGAACTCCGCGACCGTGTCCGGCGGCAGCAGCGTGCGCAGCGCCGCCGCGAGGTCCTCGGCCTCGCGGCCGGTGGCGGTGACGGCGAGCACGGTCCGCCCGGCGTCCCTGGCCAGCGCGGCCACCGCGAAGGGCCTGGCGGCAGGCGGTCCCACCAGGTCGATGTGCATCCGGTGGCTGTCCCCGGCGGCCTGCACCGCTTCGGACAGTGCCGGGTCACGTACGACGACATCCAGCAGACCGTGCAGGCTCATGAAGGGCTTCCATCCGGGTAACGAGGGCGAGGGTCCGGCAGCCGGCTGCTGCCAGGGGCAACGCGAAGGGCCCGACACGTAGCACGGGCCGGGGTTCCAGCGTACGACTCCGGTCGGACAGCCGCTCCCGCAACAGGCACCGGGGCCACCCCGCGCGGGCCCCGGTTGCCTCGCTCGCGGGCACACGGATCCGGCCCCGGGCGTTTAAAGGAACGCCCGGGGCCGGATCCGTGGTCTACGTGGACCGCCGTCTCACCCGTCGGTGGCGATGGCGTTCAGGACGTTCATCCGGCCGGCCCGGAACGCGGGGACCAGGGCGGCGAACAGTCCGACGAAGGCCGAGGCGACGAAGACCGTGATGATGGTCGGCCACGGGATCTCCAGGACCCCGAGGCCCTCCAGGGCCAGCAGCTTCTGGGCCGAGGTGCCCCAGCCCATCCCGAGGCCGAGTCCGAGCAGGGCGCCGAACAGGGCGATGACCACGGACTCCAGCCTGATCATGCGGCGCAGCTGGCGGCGGGAGAGGCCGATGGCGCGCATCAGGCCGATCTCGCGGGTCCGCTCGACGACCGAGAGGGCCAGGGTGTTCACGACCCCGAGGACCGCGACGATGATCGCCAGGGCGAGCAGTCCGTACACGATGTTCAGGAGCTGGCCGATCTGGTCCTTCAGGTCCTGCTTGAAGTCGGCCTGGTTCTGCACCTTGTACTGCGGGTACTCGGCGAGCGAGCTCTTGAGGGCGGCGTAGGCCTCCTTCTCCTTGCCGTCCTGCGCCTTGGCGAACATGATCACGTTCGCCGGCATCTTCTCGGCGGGGACGTACTGCTCGGCGGTCGAGGTGTTCAGGTACATCGCGCCCTGGTCCACGCTCGTGTCGTCCGAGGTGATCGCGGCGACCTTCAGCTTCGCCGGGGTGCCCGCCTTGAACCCGACGGTGATCGTGTCACCGACCTTGATGCCGTGCGCGGTGGCGTAGTCGTCGCCGACCGACATCGCGTTCTTGCCGTAGGCCGCGGGCAGGTCGCCGGCGACGGTCTCGCGCCGCAGGTCCTGCGGGTACGTCGGGTCGGCGGCGGTGACGTCCTCGTCCGCCGTCGAACCGTCGGGGTTGGTGAGCTTCGCACCGAGGACTTTGTAGTTGGTGACGTGCTCGATGCCGGGTGCGGTCGCCAGCGCCTTCGCGGCCTGCGGCACGATCAGCCGGCCGTCCGGCGCCTGCACGATGAAGTCCGCGCCCACCGACTTGTCCAGCTCGTCGGTGGCCGAGGCGACCATGGAGGAGCCCACCACCGAGAGGCAGGCCACCAGTGCGAGGCCGATCATCAGGGCCGCCCCGGTGGCTCCGGTGCGCCGCGGGTTGCGCAGCGCGTTGCGCTCCGCCAGCCGGCCGACCGGCCCGAAGAACCGGAGGACGACGACGCTGAGCCCCCGTACGACGACGCCGGCGAGCAGCGGGCCGATCACGATGAAGCCGATGAGGGTGAGGACCACGCCCAGGCCGAGGAAGGCCGAGCCGTCGCTCGACTTGTCCGCCTGGGTGGTCGCCCAGAGGGCCGCCGCACCCGCGCCGGTGAGGACCAGGCCGATACCGGCCCTGATCCAGCCGGACTTGGCGTCCGCCGGGGTGCCGGAGTCGCGCAGGGCGGCCATCGGGGAGACCTTGCCGGCCCGGCGGGCCGGGATGTACGCGGCGAACACGGTCACGATGATGCCGAGCGCGAGCCCGGTCACCGGGGTCGTCCAGGCGATGGTGAGGTCCTGGGTGGACAGCTCCATGCCGACCGCGCCCATGGCCTTCATCAGGCCGACGGCGAGGCCGACCCCGGCGGCGACGCCGAGGAGCGATCCGACGATGCCGAGGAGCACCGCTTCCAGGAGCACGGACCGGTTGACCTGCTTGCGGCTGGAGCCGATGGCCCGCATCAGGCCGATCTCGCGGGTGCGCTGGGCGACCAGCATCGAGAAGGTGTTGACGATCAGGAAGATGCCGACGAGGAAGGCGATCCCGGCGAAGCCGAGCATCGCGTACTTCATGACGTCGAGGAAGGAGCCCATGGAGTCCTTGTTGGCGTCCGCGGCCTCCTTCTGGGTCTGGAGCTTGTACGCGGCGGAGCCGTCCAGGGCGGTGGCGACGTTCTTCTTCAACTGGGTGTCGCTGACGCCGGGTTCGGCGGTGACGGAGATCTGGGTGAAGACGTCGGGGCTGCCGAGGAGCTTCTGCTGGGCGGTGGCGGTGTCGAGGTAGACGATGGCCGCGCCCGGGTTGGTGACCTTGAAGGTGGCGATGCCGCTGATCTTCGCGCGGACGTCGCCGGTGACGGCGATGGTGCGCAGTTCGTCACCGATCTTCAGGTGGTGCTTGTCCGCGGTGTCGGCGTCGACCATGACCTCGGTCGGGCCGCGCGGGGCGTGGCCGGAGGTGATCTCCATGGAACGCAGGTCGTTCCGCGTCCAGTTGCCGGCGAGCGTGGGGGCGCCGGTGTCGGAGCCCATGTTCTTGTTGTGGCTGTCGACGACGGTGACCGCCGAGCTGGAGACGGCGCCCTCGGCCTTCTTCACCCCGTCGGCCTTCTCGACCTGTGCGACGACGGAGGCGGGCAGCGACTCGGGCCTGCCGTTCTCGGGGGTGTCGTCGATCTTGGCCGTCTTCGGGCTGACGGTGACGTCGGCGGAGGTCGCGGCGAAGAGCTTGTCGAACGTGGTGTTCATCGTGTCGGTGAAGACGAGCGTGCCGCACACGAACGCGACCGACAGCAGGACGGCGACGGCGGAGAGCGCCATCCGGCCCTTGTGCGCGAAGAAGTTGCGCATCGAGGTCTTCCAGACGGTCATGAGGTCCGCCCGCGCGCGTCGAAGTCCTTCATCCGGTCCAGCACCTGGTCCGCGGTCGGGTTGAGCATCTCGTCGACGAGGCGCCCGTCCGCGAGGTACAGCACCCGGTCCGCGTAGGAGGCGGCGACCGGGTCGTGGGTGACCATGACGATGGTCTGGCCCAGCTCGTCCACGGACTTGCGCAGGAAGTCGAGCACTTCGGCGCCGGCCCGCGAGTCCAGGTTCCCGGTCGGCTCGTCACCGAAGATGATCTCCGGCTGCGTGGCGAGCGCCCGCGCCACCGCGACCCGCTGCTGCTGGCCTCCGGAGAGCTCGGTCGGCCGGTGCTTCAGCCGCTCAGAGAGGCCCACGGTCTCCACGACCTGCCGCAGCCAGGCGGCGTCCGGCCTGCGGCCGGCGATGTCCATCGGCAGCGTGATGTTCTCCAGCGCGTTCAGCGTCGGCAGGAGGTTGAACGCCTGGAAGATGAACCCGATCCGGTCCCGCCGGAGCTGGGTCAGCTTCTTGTCCTTGAGGCCGGTGATCTCGGTCTCGGCGAGGTGGATCTGCCCGGAGGTCACGGTGTCGAGTCCGGCCAGGCAGTGCATCAGCGTCGACTTGCCGGAACCGGACGGGCCCATGATCGCGGTGAACTGCCCGCGTGCGATGTCCACATCGACGTGGTCGAGGGCGACGACCCGGGTCTCTCCGACCCCGTACGCCTTGACGACCTGCCGCGCTCGCGCAGCAACAGCCGTACGCCCTCCAGTGCCCTCGTGCCTGGGAATGGTCACAGCCGTTGTCACGGTTTCTCTCCTATGTCGGTCAGCGCCGAGCGGGCGCCGTCTGCGCCGAGTGGTCGCTGTCTGCTCTGAAGTCTGTCGGCCCGAGGGGGTCCCGCGCGCTGGTGCCCAGCGCAGTCTTCGGGTGGGGTTTTCCCCACCCCGCCCCCTGCGGTCAGCCGCAATCGCGGTGTGTGAACCACGCTACGGAGAGGGCGGCACCGACCACGTCCTCCGCCGGGAGGAACGGCCCCTGGGCAGAAGTAGGGAGCTACCCCTAGGGGTCTCGGCCCCCGGGTGGAGAGGTTTCTCAGGGACTGGTTCCAAGGGTGCACACCGTTCGGGCCCTTCGGGGCAGCCGCGCTACCTCGCGTCCTCCAGTCGCGTCAGCTCCGCCTCGCTCAGCTTGAGCCCCGCGGCCCGCGCCGAGTCCTGGACCGATGCCGGGCGGCTGGCTCCCGGCACCGGGATCACCGCCGGGGAGCGGGCCAACAGCCAAGCCAGGGCTACCTGTTGGGGGCTGACCCGGTGCTCGGCCGCGATGTCGTGGAAGGCGGTGCCCGCGGAGGTCGGACCCGCCGGGCCGTCGAGCGCGCTTCGGGTGATGCCGCCCAGCGGACTCCAGGGCAGGAAGGCGAGGCCCAGTTCCGTACTCAGCCGGAGCTCGGGCTCGCCGCCGCGCACCGCGGGTGAGTACTGGTTCTGGACGCAGACCAGTGCGCCGCCCAGGATCGCGTGCGCCTCCCGGATCTGATCGGTGGTCACGTTGGAGATCCCCGCGGCCAGGATCGTGCCCGCGTCGAGCAGCTCGCGCAGCGCGCCGACGGAGTCGGCCCAGGGCACGGCCGGATCGGGCTTGTGCAGCTGGTAGAGGCCGATCGCCTCGACGCCCAGGCGCCCGGCGGAGGCCTCGGCGGCGCGCTTGAGGTGGGCAGGGGTGCCGTTGACCGTCCAGCTGCCGTCTCCGGGCCGGCCGCGCCCGCCCTTGGTCGCGACCAGGACGCCGGAGGTGTCGCCGCCGTAGCTGCGCAGGGCGCGGGCGACGAGGAGTTCGTTGTGGCCCCTCTCGTCGGCGTGCCAGTGGTAGCTGTCGGCGGTGTCGATGAGCGTGATGCCCGCGTCGAGGGCGGCGTGGACGGTGGCGACGGCCCGCTGTTCGTCCGGGCGCCCCTCGATGGAGAGCGGCATGGCGCCCAGACCGATGGCGCTGACCGTGCTGTTTCCGATGGACCGGTAGTGCATGGTGCGCAGGCTCCTCAGGCAGCGGGGACGTCGGACGCGGCAAGGGCTTCTGCGACGGCGCCGGGCAGCCAGTCGCCGGTGCGGGAGAAGACGAAACCCAGTTCCTTCGCCCGGCCGTTGCTCATGGCGTAGTGCCGGTCGAAGGAGAACGGGCCGGCCTGCTCGCCGTCGGCGGCGGTCCGGAACACGGGCCGACGGCCGGACCGGGCCGCGATGGCGGCCACCAGTTCGCGTACGTCGAGCAGGTCGTCGGAGCAGGCGTTCAGGGGGCCGGTGAAGCCGGTCGCCGTGGCCGCCCACAGGAGCAGGTCCGCCAGCTCCTCGTAGTGGATGAAGACCGTGGGCAGCTCCCGTGCGTGCACGATGATCTCCCCTCCCCCGGCGAGGCGGTCGACGTAGTACGCCAGCCGGCCGGTGAACTCCCGCGATCCGCCGCCCAGTACGTGGGCGCAGCGCACGGAGGCGAACGCGAACGCGGCGTCCCTGGTGAAGACGGCCTCCGCCTGGCGCTTGCCCTCGGCGTAGTGGTCCTCCAGATAGGTCTCGTCGTGCCAGGGCAGGTCCGTGCGGACCGTCCAGGTGGCCGGGTCCACGAGTTCCTCCGGCACCGGGGTGTGCCGCGCGACGGCCGGCAGGGCGGCGGAAGCCGGATCGTAGACCTCGATGGTGGACGTCATGACGTACCGCCGGGTGCGGCCGGAGAAGGCGCGGACGGCGATCGCGGCCTGCACCGGGGTGTAGCAGACCTGGTCGACGACCACGTCGAAGGTGCGCGTACCGAGGGCGGCGGCGAGGGCGGCCCCGTCGTCGCGGTCGACGACGAGGTGCTCGACACCCGGAGGCGGCAGGGTGGAGCCGCGATTGATGACCGTCACCCGGTGTCCGGCGGCATGCAGCCGCTCGACCAGGAGCTTTCCGAAGTAGCGGCTTCCGCCGATGACGCAGATCCTTTGCATGCCCCCATCCTGGAGACGTAGCGTCATCAGCAGAAGTATCGGCTTACTGGACGGGTATTAAGGAATACTGTTGATCGATGTGCAGCGGCTCCGAGTCCTGCGGGCGGTGGCGGAGCACGGCAGCTTCAACCGGGCGGCCGCCGCCCTGCGGCTCACTCCCTCGGCCGTCTCCCAGCACGTGGCCGCCCTGGAGCGCAGCCTCGGCAGCCAGGTCTTCGCGCGCAGCACGCGCGGTGTCACCCTCACCGCGGCCGGCCGCATCATGGTCGGCGCGGCCGAGTCGGTCGCCGCCGAACTCGAACACGCGGCGCAACAGGTCACCGAGCTGAGTACGGGCCGGGCCCAGCTCACCGTCGCCACGTTCTCCAGCGGTGGCAGGCTCCTGCTCCCCGGCGCCCTCACCGAGCTGACGGCGGCTCATCCCGGCACCGTCCTCCATGTCAGGGAGTTCGAGCCGGAGGACAGCCTGCCCCTGGTCCGTCAGGGCGCCGTGGACCTCGCGCTCGCCTACCGCTTCGACGGCCCGCTGCCCGGCCGGCCGGGCGGCGGCAGCCCCGCGCTGGAGTGGACGGCGCTCATGGACGACCCGCTGCACGTCGTCCTGCCCGAGGGGCACCGCCTGGCCGGCCGGCAGGCGCTCGACCCGGCCGAGCTGGCAGCCGAGCCCTGGGTGCTCGGCTGCCTCAAGACCGAGGCGTACCTGCGGCGTTACGCCGAGCGGGCGGGCTTCGAACCGGAGGTGCGCGGCACGACCAGCGACTACTTCTTCGCCCGCTCGCTCGTCGCCGCGGGCGTGGGTGTCTCGCTGATCCCGTCCATCGCACTGGCACCCGAGGTACCGGGCGTACGCGCCGTCCCGGTCCAACCACCGGCTCCGGCACGGCACATCGGCGTGGCCACGCTCGGCCACCGCCGCAGCCGCCTCCAGGTGACGGCTCTGGTCCGGGCCCTCCAGAGGCAGGCAGCGGCGCTGGACGAGGGGTGAGCGCGGGAGGGCGTGCGGTCGGGCTCCAGACCTGGAGTCCGACCGCACGCCCTCACCCGGTGCCGCGGGACCGAGGTCAGCCCCTGGCCGGGGCCACCTCGGGCGAGGCGGCCGCGTCGGTCTTCTCGCCGGTGGCCGAACCACGGACGGCCGGGATGAACGTCGAGATCACCGCAGCGATGACGGCGACGGCGCAGCCGAACACCAGCCCCGTGCGGAACCCGGCCTCCGAGGTGAGGCTGAAGCCGCCCGTCTCCGTCGTCATCTGCGAGAGGACCGCGCCGATCACGGCGGCGCCGATCGAGGTGCCGAGCGCGCGCATGAGGGTGTTGAACCCGTTGGCGGCGGCGGTCTCGGAGGCCGGGACCGCGCTCATGATCAGGGCGGGCATCGCGCCGTAGGCGAGGCCGACACCGCTGCTGCTGACCATCAGGAACAGCATCAGGCCCCAGGCGGAGCCCATCAGGAGGATGCCGAGACCGTAGGCCACCGCGATGACCAGCACCCCGCTGATCAGGGTGAACTTCGGCCCGCGGGCGTCGGTGAGCTTCCCGCCCAGCGGGGAGACGATCATCATCATGATGCCGCCGGGGGCCATCCACAGGCCTGCCGCGAGCATCGACTGGCCCAGTCCGTAGCCGGTGGCCTCGGGGAACTGCAGCAACTGCGGCGCGATCAGCATGCCCGCGTACATGCCGAAGCCGACGAAGAGCGAGGCGAGGTTGGTGATGAGCACCCGGGGGCGGGCCGTGGTGCGCAGGTCGACCAGCGGGTCCCTGGTGCGCAGTTCCCAGAATCCCCAGGCCAGGAGCACCACGACGGAGGCGACGAACAGGCCGACCGTCGTCGTGGAGGCCCAGCCCCACTCGGCGCCCTTGGAGACGGCGAGGAGCAGGCAGACCAGGCCGACGGCGAGACCGAGCGCGCCGGGCACGTCGAAACGCTGCCCCTTGGCGCCGGCCGGGACGTCCGGGATCAGGAACCAGATCAGTGCGGAGATGGTGAGGGCCAGCGCCGCGGAGCCCCAGAACAGCACCCGCCAGTTCGCGTACTGGGCGACCGCGGAGGCGATCGGCAGGCCGAGGGCGCCGCCGATCCCGAGGGAGGCGCTCACCAGGGCGATGGAGGAGCTGAGCTTCTCCCTCGGCACCACGTCACGCAGCAGGGCGATACCGAGCGGCACCATGCCCATGCCCATGCCCTGCAGACCGCGCCCGATGATCATCGGGACGACGGAGGACGCGAGGGCGCACACCACGGAACCGACGAACAGCGGCACCGAGCACACCAGCAGCATCCGGCGCTTGCCCAGCAGGTCACCCAGCCGCCCGGAGACCGGCACGCACACCGCCGAGACCAGCAGGGTGACGGTGATCACCCAAGTGGCGTTGGAGGAGGACGTGTTGAGGAGCTTCGGCAGCTCCGCGATGAGCGGTGTGACCAGGGTCTGCATGACGGCCGCCACGGTTCCGGCGAACGCGAGCGTCGCGACCACACCGCCCGTTCTGGCTGTCGGCTGGGGGGCATCCATGAGGAGGAACTCCTAAAAGGGTCGTCGTCCGGTCCGCCGGGACGTCCGCCGGACAGTTCGCTGGACGGCCCGCTGGACAGTGCGCCGGGCAGCCCGCCTGAGATAGCGATGTGCATCGTACACGCCTAATGTGTCATACACACCACGTGCCAGATGCACGCCGCGTGAGAGCATGATCCGGAGCCCATCGGAGAGCAGGAGGCCGCTAAGACATGGCCAGGCCCACGGACCAAGTGGAGTACGAGCAGATGCTGCTCGGGCGGCACGACCTCGCCCACCAGAGGGGCGGACGGCACAAATACGCCCTCATGGACCGCAGCGCCTACATCCTGCTGAGCCGCATCCGGATCCAGGGCCCCATGTCCAACGGCGAACTGAGCGAGGCGTTCGGACTCGACGCCTCCACCCTCAACCGCCAGACCGCGGCGGCGACCCGCGCCGGACTGGCCGAACGCATCGCGGACCCGGGCGGCGGCATGGCCCGCAAATTCCGCATCACGGAGAAGGGCGCCGCCCTCCTCGACCAGGAGCGCGAACGCGTCGTACGCGCCCTGGACCAGGTCATGCACGACTGGCCGGAGGACGACATCGCCGCGTTCGCCGGCTACCTCAAACGCTTCAACAGCGGCATCGAGCAGCTCTCCAAGCAGCCCTGGCCGCGCCCCTGACCCCGGCCGGCCCCCTCAGCCCCCTCTAGGTACCTCTCAGTCCCCCGCCGGGGTCACCCGCCCGGTGAGCGCCGCCAGCGAGTTACGCACATGCGCCATGTGCGCCTGCACCTCCTCGCGCCCCTCCTCGTGCTCCCGCAGCACCCGCTCCGTCTCCCGCACCACCCGCTCCTCACGGACCCGGGCGGCCGCGATCAGCTCCGCACCCCGCGCCTCCGCGTCCTCCTGGCCGTGCCGCGCGGCCTCCTCCGCCTCGGCCAGCGCCCGGCGCGCCTCGGCCAGCAGCGCATCCGCCCGGCCGGTCAGCTCCGTGTGCTCCGCCAGCTGCCGCGCCTCGGCGTCCGCGAGCTCCTGCCCGTCCGCCTTCCACCGCTCGGCGTGCTCCTGCTCCTGATGCGCCAGCACACTCGCCGTCCGGCTGCGGGTCGCCTCCATCGCGGCGTCCGCCTCCTCGCGCACCGTCGTCGCCTCCAGCCGGGCCGCCGCCAGCGCCTCACCGGCCGCACCCTCGGCCGCGGTCACCAACTGCTCCGCACGGTCCGTCGCGGCCGCCCGCATCGCCTCCGCGTCCGCACGGGCCGACCCGCGCACGGCCCGCGCCGCCGCGTCCGCCGCGTCCCGCACGGACTGCGACTCCTCCAGCGCAGCCCCCCGCAACGCCTCCGCCTCACCCTCGGCCAGCGCCAGGATCTGCCGCGCCCGCTCCCCCAGCGACGCGTAGTCCTGCGGTGCCAGTACGGCGACGGCCTCATCCAGCCGGGCCGACTCCGCGATCAGCGCCTCCGCCAGCGCCGTCAGCCTCGCCACCTGCTCCTGGGCCTCGTCCCGCTCGGCGGACAGCCCCGCCACCATGCGGTCCACCTGCTCCGGACGGTAGCCACGTCCGCGCACGCCGACGAAGCCGTGCGCGGACACCGGTGCAGAACTCATCCTTGACGCCTCTTTCCGACTCTCCGGGCCCGACCATCGAGCAATACGTCAAGGATGCGGCAATTGGCTGAGAAGTCGGAATCCTTTCGATGCTTTCCGGACGGAAGCGACCGGCATCACAGCCGCCAAAAGGTGTGGTGCCCCGCTCCCAGCAGCGATCCTGCCGGGAACGGGGCACCACACCCACTGACGTGCTACGGATGTTCGACGATCAGATCAAGCCGTCCCACATCTGCTCCAGCAGCACCGACCACCAGCTCTCCGGCGACGCGAGCGCCGCCGGGTCCAGCGCGACCAGCTGCGCCTGGAAGTCGACCGTCCAACGGCCGGCCTGCTCCGGATTGAGCCCGAACCGCAGCCGCCACATCCGGCCCAGCAGGGCCAGAGAGCGGGTGAACTCCGGCAGCCCGGTGTTCACGAACTGCGGCGCCACCGACTGCCCGCCGGGCCCCGCCTCCACCGGCACGGCCACGATGTTCGCCGTCCCGTACTGCACACAGATCGCCCGGCCGAAGTCCGAACCCATCACGAGGTAGGACCCCGCGTCGGGCGCCGGCTGCACCTGACGCTGCGCCGCCAGCTCGGCCAGCGTCGGCACCACGGGCTGACCCGGCTGCGCCCAGAAGAACGGCCCGAAGTCGGCGGGCAGCCCGGCCCAGACCAGCGTCCGCGCCACGATCTCCGGCACTCCCTGCCGGGACACCGCACGCTGGTCGAAGCGCAGCACACCCTGCGGACCGAACGTCTGCAGCAGCTCCTCCGCGACGGCCTCCGGCGGTACCGGCATCGCGGGCGGCAGCTGCGGCAACGGCGCCCGCACCGGCGCCGGACGCGCCGGACCGTCCGCCACCTGGTGCAGCTCGCCCTGATGGGTGAGCAGATGCTGCATGCCCTGCTGCCGGCTCGCGTGATCGGTGCCGTACGGGGCCACGCTGGTGATCCGCACCTGCGGCCAGGTCTCCCGGATCATCCGGGCACAGTAACCACCCGGCAGCTCGCAGGACTCCAGCTCCGTGTGCAGCTCGATGACCTGCTGCGGCGGTACGTTCATGGCCCGCAGCTCGTGCAGCATCTGCCACTCGGGGTGCGGGGTGCCCGGCGCCGAACGCCGGATCAGCTGCTGCTCACTGCCGTCGGGGCCCCGGTAGCGCAGCACGGCCTGGTAGCCGGGGCCGACGATCGGCTGCCCGGGGGGCGCCTGCGGATACCCGTACGCCGCCGGCGGCGGGGTGTGGCCGGGCGGCGGCAGCTGTCCGGGGACACCCCCCATCGATCCACCGGGCGGACCGGGCGGACCGGGAGGCTGCGGCGCACCGGGCGGACCCACCTGGCCGGAGGGCGCGAACATCGTCGCCGCATGATGCACGTCACTGCCGGGCGGCGGCGTCGCACCAGGCGGACCGGGAGGAGCGGGAGGACCGGGCTGACCCGGCTGACCGGGCGGACCCGGCGGACCGGGAGGCTGCGGAGCACCCGGAGCACCGGGCCGGCCGGGCGGACCGGGCGGCTGCGGAGCACCGGGCGGACCCACCTGGGCGGGGGTCGCGAACATCGTGGCCGCCTGATGCACGTCACTGCCGGGCGGCGGCGTCGCACCGGGCGGACCGGGCGGGCCGGGAGGCTGCGGCGCACCGGGCGGAGCCTGCTGCGGGGCGAGCTGCGTCGGCATGTACCCGCCCGCCGGGGCGCCGGGCGCACCCGGTCCCGAGGGCGGCGGCACCGGCGCACCCGGCAGCGCACCCGGAATACCGGGGGCGCCCGGCGGCGGCGGAGTCGTCGAACCACCGCCACGCGCGCCCCGCGGCGAAACGGCCGCCTTGCTGGTGGCCTCCTGCGAGATGTCCGCAGCACCGGGCGCACCGGGAACACCGGGAGCGCTGGGAACACCCGGAGCACCGGGCGCACCGGGCGCGCCAGGTCCCTGGGGTCCGGGGCTCTGCGAGTCGAGGCCGGGCACGATCGCCGTCCGGGGCAACTGGCTGCCCCCGGACATCAGCGCGGTCGGCGCCTCGGCCGACACCCGGGGCGGCTCCTCCTCGTCGTCCGCACCCGAGAGCGGCGGCGCGAACACCGTGGCCGGCAGCCCCACCGCCCCCTCGTCGGAACCCGCGTTGGTGTCGGTCCCCGCCCACGGCGTGGCCCCCACCGGCGGCTGCGGAGAGGACGCCTGAACCCCCTCGTAGGCGGTGGGCTCGTACGCACCCCGCCCGTCCGACGCGGAAGCGGGAGCAGCGGGAGCGGAAGAAGCGGAAGAATAAGGAGACTCGGGAGGAGACGCGGGAGAAGGAACCGGAGCAGGCGCGGCAGGGACTGAGGGCGCGGCAGGGACGGCCGGGGGCGGCGATGCCTGCGGCGGCACCTGGTCCCCCGCGCCCTCCGCCCGCCGGTCCGGGATGCCGAGCTTGTCCGCCGCCTCCTGGAGCCACTCCGGCGGGCTCAACAGGAACGACGTCTGATTCAGATCGATGCGCTGCGGCGGCTCCGGAGCGGCCTGCGCCACCTCCGTCGCGCCGTACTCCTCCTCGTACCGCCGGATCACCTCACCGACCGGCAGGCCGGGCCACAACGTCGCCTCACCGCTGTCCCTGGCGATCACCAGCCGCTGCCGGCCACCGTCGGAGACCGGACCGTTCGCCCGGTCCTCGGCCCACACCACGAAACCCAGCTCGAACTCACGCACCCGCACCTCACGGTGCTGATACGCCGGAACGTCGCCGTTGACCCACTCGTCCGCGCGCTCCTGCGCCTGCGCAAAGGTCACCATCGCGCTCACCCCTCCACCGGGACGGCGCGCGCGAAGCCGCCGTCCACCATCAGGTTCGCCACCGTCTCCAGCTCCGGCGGGTTGCCCGCGAGACGCTGCAGAAAGGCATCGAAGTCCACGCCGCACGGCAACAGCAGCCGGTCCACCCGCTCCTGGACACTCCAGCCGTCCTGATCCCGCGCGTCGTCGTACGCGCAGAACCAGACCGAGCCGATGCCCTGGCCCCGGACCTTCACCGCGAGAATGCCGCCCTGGACGAAACCGACCCCCAGGTAGTCCTTGGTCAGGTGGTCCCGCAAACACTTGTTCACATAGACCAGATCGTTCACGGCCGCCTCGTCGCGCACCGTGAAGAACGGCTGGTCGACCAGCAGTCCCAGCTCCGCGTCGAGCGCCGCACCCACCGGGGCCGAACCGCCCGCCGCCTTCAGGAACGTGCGGTACGCCCCCGGCAACCGGTAACCGAGGTCCTCCTCGACACCCTGGATCTGCTGCTCGCTCACCGCCACGGCCCCCTTCGGGAGCCGGAAGTGCGCGGGCCGGGTCTCCTGGAGCGGACGCGTGCCCCGCTTGTTCTGGTCCACCGCGGTCGTCGCGAGCCCGCCGTGGTGCCGCAGCAGCGCCTTCACCTCGACCGGGACCAGCTCCATCCGCCGCCCGCCCGGCACGTGGTGCCAGGTCCAGCCGTGCGGGGTGGCCACCGCCGGAATCGTGTCCCACAGCTCATGGCCAGTGGCCGCCAGCGCCGCGTTCGCCGACACGTAGTCCGTGAGCCGCAGTTCGTCGACGCCGAAACCCTGCGGGGGCTCCGCGATCTCGGCGGCGGCGCGCGCGTACGGCGCGAACTCCGGACACCCGTTCCCGTCCATGCGCACACCTCTGGGGTGGCGGGACGCCCGGACAGGATCCGGGAAGTGCACGAGCTGCCCGGCGTAGGCCCCGTTCGGTGGCGCGGCTTGCTGCCCGAGCCGACCTGTCGTCATGGCGGTTGCCCCCTGCTGCGTCTGGCTGATGAGGACCGACCTGCCCATGGGGGGCGGTCCAGGCACAGCCTATGCGGTGCCGCAAGAACGGGTCCCGCCCCACCGACCCCCGGCCACTTCCGTCACGAACCGTCACAACGCTGTGCCGGATGAGCGACGGCGGGGACACCATCGGGCGACACGCACACACGTTTTCCCGACCCAGCTTTCACACGACCCGACACATTTGGCAGGCTGTCACCCGCATACACGGGGGCGTGCACATTCGGCAGCGGCCGCTGCGGGCACGGGAGGGACAACGCACCATGCACACCGCACACTCTGCACACACCGTCACATCCGGGGACCCACGACTCAGCTGGAGCAGCACAGACACCAGCCACGCACCCCGCCTCACCCACCGCCGCGACGGCATCCTGCCCGCCGTGGCCGCAGCCCTGTCCGTCCGCGGCGAGACACTCACCTGCACCGCGGGCAAGGGCGACCAGCCACCCGTACTGCACCACCTCGTCCAGGACTTCCTCGACACCCTCACCAGCGGCCAGCGGGAACGCTTCACCGGCCGCTGTCCCGAAGCGATACTGCTCTCCCGGCACCTCACCGCCGCCGAGGCCGGCCGCTCCAAGCGCGCCCAGCGCAAACCCCTCACCAACGGCGAGGCCCGCCGCGCCCTCAAGCACGCGCGGCTCACCGCACGCCGCATCCGCGAGGACGGCGACCCCCTGCACGGCAGCTACGCACCGCCCTGCCGCTCCTGCTCGGTGATGCTCGCCCACTTCGGCGTACGCCCCATCGACCTCACCACCACCGGAGCGGCGACCACCGCAGAGAAGGGCTGACCGCGCCCCCATGGCCGACCGACACGACCTCCCCGAACAGGCGAACCCGGCGAACCACGACCGCCAGGCCTCCACCCGCTTCCCCGTCGCCGTCGACGCCGCCCTGCGCGCCGCCGGCTGGCAGCCCGGCCGCTGGGACATCCGGCAGGCCGAGGAGTGGGCCGACGCGCTGCGCTCGCACGCCTCACCAGCCGGCCACCAGCACGCCGTCTTCCCCGCCGCCGTGGAGGCCTGGGCCGAATTCGGCGGGCTGCAGCTCACGCCCACCGCACCCGGCCGCCAGATCGCACCCGCGACCGTGCGGATCGACCCGCTGCGCGGGCTGCACCTGGCCCGGACCCTGGCGGACCTCGGCCGCGCCCTGGAGACCGAGGTCGCCCCGCTGGGCGAGGAGGGGGACGGGCAGGCGGTGCTCGCGATCGACGCCGAGGGACGGATCTACAGCGTCGACCACACCGGCGACTGGTACCTCGGCCCCGACATCGACCAGGCCCTCGCCACCCTCGTCACGGGCGCCCAGCCGGAACGCCTGATCTCGGCCTGACCGAAGCGGGGCCGCCCCCGTCCAGCCCGTCCGGCGTTCGAGGACGGAACCGTCCGGCTCGGAGCCGGTAGCCAGCGCGGACGAGTTCACGCGAAGTCCCCGGCACACACCCCCAGGGTTCCGTCCTCAATCGCCGGACGGGCTGGGAGTGGCCCCGGGTGCTGGTGGTGGCCCAAGCACCCTGCCGGGCCACCGCGGCCGTCACGAATCCGGGCCCGTCGCGTCCGGCAGCACCGCAGAGACCCTGAAGCCGCCCGCGTCCGTCGGCCCGGAGACGAAGACCCCGCCCAGCCCGAGCACCCGCTCCCGCATGCCCACGAGCCCGTTGCCGCCGCTGGGCAGCCCCGCGTCCGCCATGGCCGAGTCGGAGGGGCCGTTCTCCACCTGCATGGCGACCTCCGCGCCCCGGTGGGCCAGCCGCACCCACGTCTTCGCGCCTGCCGCGTGCTTGTGCACGTTCGTCAGGGCCTCCTGCACGACCCGGTACGCCGTCTGCTCGACCTCGGGCGGGTAGGGCCGCGTCTCGCCCTCCACCGAGAGCTCCACCGTCATGCCCGCCGCCCGCGACTCCCCGACCAGCGTCTCCACCTCGTCCAGCCGGGGCCCGTCCTCCGCCGCGACGGGGGCCGTCCGGCCGACGGAGGCGAGCGGCACCTTCGTCACCCGCGCCACCATCGGCTCCCCCGTGCGCAGCACCCCGAGCATCTCGCGCAGCTCGGTCAGCGCCTGGCGCCCCATGTCACCGACCAGCGCCGCGTTGCGCACGGCCTTCGCCGGGTCCTTGGGCGCGACGGCCTGGAGCGCCGCGGCGTGCACGACCATCAGGCTCACCCGGTGGGCGACCACGTCGTGCATCTCGCGGGCGATCCGGGTCCGCTCCTCCGTACGCGCCCACTCGGCCCGCTCCTCGGCCCGGTCCGCGAGCAGCGACAGCTCCCGCTCCAGCGAGTCGGCCCGCTCCCGCAGGCTCTCCATCAGCCGGCGCCTGGCCCCTATGTAGAGGCCGAACAGCACGGGCGGCGCGGTGAGCCCCACCGCCATGAAGAGGGACAGCATCGGCACGTACCAGTCGCCCGGCCCGAAGTCGGCACTGGCAGACACACCCTGGCGCAGCCGTACGTACGTGACGATGAACGTGCCGACCAGCGACATGCTCATCAGCACCACGGTGATCCGCCGGGGCACGTCGGACGCGGCCAGCGTGTACAGGCCGACCAGGCCCATCAGGAAGCCCATCTCGGCCGGTGTCGTGGCGACGGACACCAGCACCACGGCGATCGGCCACCGCCGGCGAACCAGCAGCACGGCCCCCGCCAAGAACCCGAAAACCACCCCCAGCGGCACCGGCAGCCCGGTGTCCCCCGCGAATTCCACCCCTTCCAGCGCACACTCCAGCGCCGAGAACAGCGCCAGTCCCACATCCAGTGCGACACTCCGTCGCCGTTCCCACCACCAGTAGCCGCGGGTGGTCTGTCCCGCCGCTTCCCGGTCTGCCCCCGTTGCGGTCATGGCATCCAGCGTACGGGCGGGCGCACCTCATTTTCGGGTGACCCGGACAGCACGTCGCACGTTCGAACGGAGACGAAATCCGCGTACCAGAAAGCGCCGGACTTCAGCGTCGCGTCGAAGGGGCTCGGTACGGCATAGTGTTGGGTGCCGATCCGGCCGACCCGGACCATTGTCCGGTTCAGTCGGTGTTAATCCCCCATGGTGTAATTGGCAGCACAGTAGCTTTTGGTGCTATTTGTCCGGGTTCAAGTCCTGGTGGGGGAGCCCACACAGCGGGCCCCGACCCAAGCGGTCGGGGCCCGCACTCATGCCCGGTCGAACACCCCCCGGTATCCTGCGGATGTCCACCACCCGAAGCCGAAGGGCCAATCCGTGAGCTCCGAACGCCCGGCAGCCGTCGTCGTCCTCGCAGCGGGTGAGGGCACCCGCATGAAGTCGAAGACCCCCAAGGTTCTGCACGAGATCTCCGGGCGCTCGCTCGTCGGACATGTCGTCGCGGCCTCCCGCGAGCTGGCGCCCCAGCACCTCGTCGTGGTCGTCGGCCACGCGAGCGAGCAGGTCACCGCCCACCTCACCGCCGCGGACGCCCAGGTGCGCACCGCCTACCAGGCCGAGCAGAAGGGCACCGGGAACGCGGTGCGCGTCGGGCTCGACGAGCTGGGCGGGACCGTCGAGGGCACCGTCATCGTGGTCTGCGGCGACACCCCGCTGCTGTCCGGCGAGACGCTCGCCGCGCTCGCCGCCACCCACACCGCCGACGCCAACGCCGTCACCGTGCTCAGCGCCGAGGTCCCCGACGCCACCGGGTACGGACGGATCGTCCGCGACGCGGCGACCGGTGCGGTCACCGAGATCGTCGAGCACAAGGACGCCACAGAGGAGCAGCGCGCGATCCGGGAGATCAACTCCGGGGTGTTCGCGTTCGACGGGCAGCTGCTCACGGACGCGCTCGGCAAGGTGCGTACGGACAACAGCCAGGGCGAGGAGTACCTCACCGATGTGCTGTCGATCCTGCGTGAGGCGGGGCACCGGGTCGGTGCCTCGGTCGCCGGTGACCACCGGGAGATCCTCGGGATCAACAACCGGGTCCAGCTGGCGGAGGCCCGCCGGCTGCTGAACCAGCGGCTGCTGGAGCGGGCGATGACGGCCGGGGTGACCGTGGTGGACCCGGCGTCGACGCTGATCGACGTGACGGTGACGTACGAGCGGGACGCGATCGTGCACCCGGGTACGCAACTGCTGGGTGCGACGCACCTCGGGGAGGACGCCGAGGTGGGTCCGAACTCGCGGCTGACGGACACCGTCGTGCACGCGGGCGCCCGGGTGGACAACACCGTGGCGGACGGGGCGCAGGTGGGCGCCGGTGCGCTGGTCGGCCCGTACGCGTATCTGCGGCCGGGTACGAGGCTGGGCGCGAAGGCGAAGGCCGGTACCTACGTGGAGATGAAGAACGCCACGATCGGTGAGGGCACGAAGGTTCCGCATCTGTCGTACGTCGGTGACGCGACGATCGGCGATCACACCAACATCGGTGCCGCGAGCGTGTTCGTGAACTACGACGGTGTGGCCAAGCACCACACGACGATCGGCTCTCACTGCCGTACCGGATCGGACAATATGTTTGTGGCGCCCGTCACGGTCGGGGACGGTGTCTACACCGCGGCCGGGTCTGTCATCACGAAGGACGTGCCGTCGGGTTCGCTGGCCGTGGCCCGTGGCCAGCAAAGGAATATCGAGGGTTGGGTGGCCCGGAAGCGTCCGGGCAGCGCGGCCGCGCAGGCGGCTCAGGCCGCGTCGGAGGAGGCCGGCGGCGAAAGCTGACCGGAATCAGGTGCGTCGCGCACGGCGTACCGTGATAGATGCTCACCCCATTTCGGCTGGCTCGTTGCACATCGGGACATCTGCGTGCAGCGCCAGGAACACGTCTGAGGAGACTGTGCTGTGACCGGGATCAAGACGACCGGCGAGAAGAAACTGATGTTCTTCTCCGGCCGCGCCCACCCCGAGCTGGCCGAGGAGGTTGCGCACCAGCTGGGTGTGGGCCTCGTGCCGACGAAGGCCTTCGATTTCGCCAACGGTGAGATCTACGTCCGCTTCCAGGAGTCCGCCCGCGGCGCCGACTGCTTCCTGATCCAGAGCCACACGGCTCCGATCAACAAGTGGATCATGGAGCAGCTGATCATGCTGGACGCGCTGAAGCGCGCGTCGGCCCGCTCCATCACGGTGATCGTGCCGTTCTACGGCTACGCCCGTCAGGACAAGAAGCACCGCGGCCGCGAGCCGATCTCGGCCCGTCTGATCGCGGACCTGATGAAGACGGCGGGTGCGGACCGCATCCTCACCGTCGACCTGCACACCGACCAGATCCAGGGCTTCTTCGACGGTCCGGTCGACCACCTCTTCGCGCTGCCGATCCTGGCCGACTACGTCGGTGCGAAGGTCGACCGCTCGAAGCTGACGATCGTCTCGCCGGACGCGGGCCGGGTCCGGGTCGCGGACCGCTGGTGCGACCGGCTGGACGCGCCGCTGGCGATCGTGCACAAGCGCCGCGACAAGGACGTGCCGAACCAGGTCAGCGTCCACGAGGTCGTGGGCAACGTCGAGGGCCGGGTCTGTGTCCTGGTCGACGACATGATCGACACGGGTGGCACGATCTGCGCCGCCGCGGACGCGCTGTTCGCGCACGGTGCGGAGGACGTCATAGTGACGGCGACGCACGGTGTGCTGTCCGGCCCGGCGGCGGACCGGCTGAAGAACTCGAAGGTGAGCGAGTTCGTGTTCACGGACACCCTGCCCACGCCGGGTGAGCTGGAGCTCGACAAGATCACGGTGCTCTCGATCGCGCCGACGATCGCCCGCGCGGTGCGCGAGGTCTTCGAGGACGGTTCGGTCACGAGCCTCTTCGAGGAGCAGTAGGCAGTTCCCCGTAGGCCTTTCCCCTCCGGGGGAGGAGTCACGGAAGATCCACTTTGGGTGCGGCCTCCCCGCCGGGTAGACTCAGCGAGTTGCTCGGCGAGGGAGGCCGTACTCATAGGTACGGCGGTCCGTTATCGACGCGCTCTTCGTAGCAGGCCTGTCGTGGGCCGGGTGACCTTCCGCAGTTTTTGTCACCTTACGAGGAGTGCAGTCATGGCCGAGATCAAGCTCAACGCCGAGGTCCGTTCCGAGTTCGGCAAGGGCGCTGCCCGCCGCACCCGCCGCGCCAACCTCGTCCCCGCCGTCATCTACGGCCACGGCGCCGAGGCCGTCCACATCACGCTGCCGGCCCACGAGCTGCAGCTCGCGCTCCGTACCGCCAACGTGCTGATCGGTCTGGAGATCGACGGCAAGGACGCGCTGGTCATCCCGAAGGCCGTGCAGCGCAACGCCATCAAGGGCAACATCGAGCACGTCGACCTGCTGACCGTGAAGCGCGGCGAGAAGGTCAACGTCGAGGTCGCGGTGCACGTCGAGGGCGAGCTGGCCCCGGGCGGCAACCTGCTGGAGTACGTGCAGAACACCCTGCTCGTCGAGGCCGAGGCCACCCACATCCCGAACTCCGTCACGGTCTCCATCGCGGGCCTGGACGCCGGTGCGTCGATCCTCGCCAAGGACATCCCGCTGCCCAAGGGTTCGGTGCTGGCCGAGGCCGACCCGGACGCGGTCGTCCTCGCGGTCGTCGCCGCCCAGGCCGAGGAGCCGTCCTCGGACGCCGCCGAGGCCGAGGGCGCCGAGGCCTGAGCCTCGCCCCACCTGCTTGAC
Organism: Streptomyces sp. NBC_00341; assembly: GCF_041435055.1. Taxonomy (NCBI): domain Bacteria; kingdom Bacillati; phylum Actinomycetota; class Actinomycetes; order Kitasatosporales; family Streptomycetaceae; genus Streptomyces; species Streptomyces sp. NBC_00341. Next base: position 3,472,302 of record NZ_CP108002.1, read on the forward strand.
TGAGGGGTGGCGGATCTCCGTGAGGGGAGCCGCCGCCCCGTCTTTCTGTCCGCCGCCCGCCCGTACCCGAGGAGACCCAGCGCGATGTCCGACGCCACCGACCCCTGGCTGATCGTTGGCCTGGGCAATCCCGGTCCCGAGTACGCGGCGAACCGGCACAACGTGGGCTTCATGGTGGCCGATCTGCTCGCGGAGCGGATCGGCGGGAAGTTCAAGCGGGCGCCGAAGGCCCAGGCGCAGGTGCTGGAGGGCCGGGTGGGTCCGCCGGGGCCGCTGAGCCGCCGGGTGGTGCTGGCGAAGCCGATGTCGTACATGAATCTGTCGGGTGGCCCGGTGACGGCGTTGCGCGACTTCTACAAGGTGCCGCTCGACCATGTGGTGGCGGTCCATGACGAGCTGGACATCGATTACGGGTCGCTGCGGCTGAAGCTGGGCGGTGGCGACAACGGTCACAACGGGCTGAAGTCGATGACGAAGTCGATGGGTCCCGACTACCACCGGATCCGGTTCGGGATCGGGCGTCCGCCCGGCCGGATGCAGGTCGCCGATTTCGTTCTGAAGGACTTCTCGTCCACGGAGCGCAAGGAGCTGGGTTTCCTGGTGGACCGGGCGGCGGATTCGGTGGAGTGCCTGCTGGCGGAGGGTCTGGAGCGCGCGCAGAGCGCGTACAACTCCTGAGCCGCGACAGCGGAGAATCCTGCGGCGAATCCCGACATACCTGCCGGTAATCCTGCTGTTTTCAGCCACGGCTTGACCGGGCGTGGGGCGCTGGCCAAGGATCGGCCCCCATGAAGCGCAGCTCCTCCCAACGTGCCCTGCACCACGGCCGCAATGCCGCGCTCGGCTGTGTCGTTCTGCTGTTGCTGGTGGCGGGTGTGCTGGCCTCGTGGGACTCGGCACAGCACATCGTGCTGGCCAAGGGACGTGAGCACGGCACGATGACGGTCACCGGGTGCGGCAGCGAGGTGTGTACGGGGCCGTATGTGCCCACGGACGACGGTTCCGGGCGTTCCCGGGTGTCGGTGGACAAGTCCGTGGCGGCGAAGAAGGGGGACCGTTTCCCGGTCGTCGTGAAGCCGGGCACGTTCGAGGTGGTGCGGACGGGGACGCCGGGTTTCCTGCACGCGTGGGTGCCGCTGGGCGGTGCGCTGGTGCTCGCGGCGCTGGTGATCGGTGGCGGGATGCGGCTGCCCCGGATCGCGTGGGGTGCCGGGATCGCGGGTGCGGTCCTGCTGGTGGCGACGTTCTTCGCCCTGTGACGGGACCGCACCCGCGGTGGCTCTTGATCAGCCGGTGTTGCGGAGTCCGGCGGCTACGCCGTTGACGGTGAGCAGCAGGGCGCGGGCGAGCAGCGGGTCGGGCTCCTCGCCGCGTTCCGCTGCCTGGCGCTGGCGGGCCAGCAGGGATACCTGGAGGTAGGAGATCGGGTCCAGGTAGGCGTCACGGATGGCGAAGGTCTGCTGGAGCACCGGGCTGGTGCCGAGCAGTTCGGTGTTGCCGGTGATCTTGAGGACTTCGCTGACGGTCAGTGCGTGCTCGGCCTCGATGGCGTCGAAGACGTGCTTGAGCTCGTCGGGGACGAGGGTGTCGACGTAGTGCCGGGCGATGCGCAGGTCGGTCTTGGCGAGGGTCATCTCGACGTTGGAGAGGAAGTTCTGGAAGAAGTGCCAGTGTTCGTGCATCTCTTCGAGGACGGTGTCGAGACCGGCTTCGCGCAGGGCCTTGAGGCCGGAGCCGACGCCGTACCAGCCTGGGACGATCTGCCGGGACTGGGTCCAGCCGAAGACCCACGGGATGGCGCGCAGTCCGTCGAGCGAGACGCCGGAGCCGGGGCGGCGTGAGGGCCGCGAGCCCAGGTGCAGGTCGGCGAGCTGGTCCACCGGGGTGGAGGCGAGGAAGTACGTCGGCAGGTCGGGGTCCTCGACCAGCTTGCGGTAGGCGGCGTGGGCGGCGTCGGAGACGGTGTCCATGGCCGCGTCCCAGCGGGCCAGGGCCTCGTCGGACTGGCGGGGTGCGGTGTGCAGCGCGGAGGCCTGGAGGGTGGCCGCGACGGTCAGTTCCAGGTTCTCGCGGGCGAGCGCGGGGATGAGGTACTTGTCGGAGATGACCTCGCCCTGCTCGGTCACCTTGATCTCGCCCTCCAGGGTGCCCCAGGGCTGCGCGAGGATCGCGTCGTGCGAGGGGCCGCCGCCGCGGCCGACGGTGCCGCCGCGGCCGTGGAAGAGGCGCAGGCGCACGCCGTAGCGGTGGGCGACGTCGCGGAGGCGGCGCTGGGCGCGGTGGATCTCCCACTGGGAGGTGGTGATGCCACCGAACTTGGAGGAGTCGGAGTAGCCGAGCATGACCTCCTGGACGTCGCCACGGAGCGATACGAGGCGGCGGTAGGAGGGGTCGGCGAGCATCTCGTCGAGGATGACGTCGGCGGCCTTGAGCTCGTCGGTGGTCTCCAGGAGCGGGACGATGCCGATCTTGGCCCAGCCGGCGTGCAGGTCGAGGAGGCCGGCTTCGCGGGCGAGGACGGCGGCGGCGAAGACGTCGTCGGCGCCCTGGCACATCGAGATGATGTAGGACTCGATGACTTCGGGGCCGAAGCGTTCGAAGGCCTGGCTGATGGTGTGGAAGACGCCGAGGGTCTTCTCGCCGGCGGCGTCGAGGGGGGCCGGGGTGGGTGCGAGCGGGCGGCGGGAGCGGAGTTCCTTGGCGAGGAGCTTCTGCCGGTAGTCGCGGGGCATGTCGGCGTAGCGCCAGGACTCCTCGCCGAGGCGGTCGAAGAGCTGGCCGAGCGCGTGGTGGTGGGCGTCGGCGTGTTCGCGGACGTCCATGGTGGCGAGCTGGAGGCCGAACGCGGCGAGGGTGCGGATGGTGCGGTCCATCCGGCCGTCGGCGACGATGCCGCCCTTGTGCTCGCGCAGGGAGGTCTGGACGATGGCGAGGTCTGCGATGAGTTCGGCGGTGCCGAGGTAGTCGCAGCCGGGGCGGTGCGGGGTGCCGGAGGCGAGGCGCTCGCGGGTGTTGACGAGCTTCTGCCGGATGCAGGTGGCCTTGAGGCGGTAGGGCTCCTCGGCGTTCAGCCGCTTGTAGCGGGGGCTGATCTCCGGGAGGAGTTCCAGGTCGGTCTGGAGGGAGGCGAGGAGCTCGTCGGTGGCTCCGGTGTAGCGGATGGAGTTGGAGAGGAGTCCGCGCAGCTGGTCGACGAGTTCGAGGGCGTCGGTGATGCCGTGCTCGTGCTGGAGGATCAGTACGTCCCAGGTGACGGCGGGCGTCACGTTGGGGTTGCCGTCGCGGTCGCCGCCGATCCAGGTGCCGAAGGTGAGGGGGCGGGTGCCGGCGGGCAGTTCGACGCCGACGCGCTCCAGTTCCGCGGCCAGGTCCTCCAGGACGTCGCCCACGGCGCTGGCGTGGAGTTCGTCGAGGTAGTAGATGGCGTTGCGGGCCTCGTCGGCGGGCTCCGGGCGGACGACGCGGAGTTCGTCGGTCTGCCAGATGAGGTCGATGTTCTCGGCGAGCCGGATGTCCTGGCGGCGCCGGTCGGCCTCGATGACGGGGGTTTCCAGGAGTGCGGCGATGCGGCGGAGCTTGTTCAGTACGGAGCGCCGCGCGGCCTCTGTGGGGTGCGCGGTGAAGACGGGCCGTACGTTCAGGTTCTTGACGGTCTCGCGCAGGTGCTCGGGGTCCGCGTCCTTGAGCCGGTCGGCGGTGCGGGCGAGGAGTCCGCCCTCTGCGGCGCGCCGGTCGCGCATCTCGTGGGCGCGGTGGACCTGCTCGGTCACGTTGGCGAGGTGGAAGTAGGTGGAGAAGGCGCGCACGAGCTGTGCGGCGGTCTCCAGGTCCGTTTCGCCGAGGAGTTCGGCCGCGGCCTCGCCGTCGGTGCGGGTCAGGGCGCGGACCCGTTCGACGAGGTCGAGGAGCTCCTGGCCCTCCTGGCGTACGAGGGCCTCGCCCAGCAGGTCACCGAGGCGGCGGATGTCGGCGCGCAGCTCGGGGCTGGCGGCAGGGGTCTGGTCGGCACTGCTCACAGTGTGCGGCTCCTTGCAGTGGTTGAGCACGGGATCCGGGGCCCGCGGCTGGCAGCGGGTGCCACGCCACCCCCGGGAAAGCAGAGTGCGGACCGCGCTGTCCGACCTCTCCAGGATAGGTGTCCGTGCTTTGGGTGCTGTTCGCGCCCCGGCAGGTGTCCGCACTTCAAGACGGGTGGCCGCGGGGTACGCGTGGTGTCCCCTACCCCGTATGACGCCACTCCGTGCGGGTCGGCCGCTCCCTCTTGTGGCGGGGCTCCGCACTGCCATACTTACGACGCCGTAGGTTACGGATGCGTAGCCCACGCATTCCGTCGCGTTCTCACCCACAGGGGACTCCCCATGAAGACCAGCCCCGATGTGATCGAGGCCGCTCCGGCGGCCGACAGTTCCTCCTCCGCCACGCTCGGCGGGGACAACAAGCGGTCGATCGAGCAGTTCGCGCTTCTGCTGTTCATCGTCGTGCCGTTCCTGGCCCTGGTCGCGGCGGTGCCGCTGGCCTGGGGCCGTGGTGTCAGCTGGCTCGATCTGGGTCTGCTGGTGGCGATGTACTTCATCGGCTGCCACGGCATCACGATCGGCTTCCACCGTTACTTCACCCATGGCTCGTTCAAGGCGAAGCGTCCGCTCCGTATCGCCCTGGCCGTGGCCGGTTCGCTCGCGGTGGAGGGCCCCCTGGTGCGCTGGGTGGCCGATCACCGCAAGCATCACCGTTTCTCGGACGCCGAGGGCGATCCGCATTCCCCGTGGCGTTTCGGTGAGACGCTGCCGGCCCTGATGAAGGGGCTGTGGTGGGCGCACATCGTATGGATGTTCGATGAAGAGCAGACGCCGCAGCAGAAGTACGCCCCGGACCTGATCAAGGACCCCGCGATTCGCGGGATCTCCCGTCACTTCCTGTCCTTCACGATTCTCTCGCTGGCGATCCCGCCGCTGGTCGGCGGTCTGGTGACGATGTCGTGGTGGGGGGCGGCGACGGCGTTCTTCTGGGGCTCCCTGGTCCGGGTCGCGCTGCTGCACCACGTGACGTGGTCGATCAACTCGATCTGCCACGCGGTCGGCAAGCGCCCGTTCAAGTCCCGTGACAAGTCCGGCAACGTGTGGTGGCTGGCGATCCTCTCGTGCGGTGAGTCCTGGCACAACCTGCACCACGCGGACCCGACGAGTGCGCGGCACGGCGTGATGCGCGGTCAGATCGATTCGAGTGCCCGGCTGATCCGCTGGTTCGAGAAGCTGGGCTGGGCGACGGATGTGCGCTGGCCCGACTCCGCCCGTATCGAGTCCCGGCGCCACTCGGCGGAGGCCGACGCGGCATGATTGACGATGTGGCGACCGACGGAAGCACAGGCAGCGAGAAATCCCGTACACCCTCCACCCGGCGCGCCCGGCGGGTGCGGATGACGGGCAAGGAACGCCGCGAGCAACTGTTGGACATCGGTCGCACCCTCTTCGCCGACAAGGGGTTCGAGGGCACTTCGGTGGAGGAGATCGCGGCCCGCGCCGGGGTCTCCAAGCCGGTGGTCTACGAGCACTTCGGCGGCAAGGAGGGGCTGTACGCGGTGGTGGTGGACCGGGAGATGCGCCAGCTCCTGGAGATGGTGAACACCGCGCTGACCGCCGGTCACCCGCGTGAGCTGCTGGAGCAGGCGGCGTTCGCGCTGCTGGACTACATCGAGACGTACACGGACGGGTTCCGGATTCTGGTGCGGGATTCGCCGGTCGCCCAGTCGACCGGCACGTTCGCCTCGCTCATCAGCGATATCGCCACGCAGGTGGAGGACATCCTGGGGCTGGAGTTCAAGGCCCGGGGCTTCGATCCGAAGCTGGCTCCGCTGTACGCGCAGGCGCTGGTCGGGATGGTGGCGCTGACCGGGCAGTGGTGGGTGAACGCCCGCAAGCCGAAGAAGGCCGAGGTGGCGGCGCATCTGGTGAATCTGGCGTGGCACGGGCTGGAGAACCTGGAGTCGAAGCCCCGGCTGATAGGCCACCGAAAGAGCTGACGCGGGAGGCCTGGTCCGGCTGCGGGACGGCTGCGGGACGGCTGCGGTGTGTCCAAGCCGAAACCTTGATCAATTCTTAAACCACTTCTGCCCGGGGAACCACAGTTGTAGAGTCTGTGAGTATCCCGGGAACACTTCACCCTGCATGTGACGCACCTGTGAAGACGTTTCTCCCGGTTCCACCACGTACCCCTGGGGGGGGCTTTGTCTTCTGTGGAACCCGGCCGCGCCGTGCCCGCGCGCTCGAAGCGCGCGCGGCGGATCGCGACCTGCACCGCCATCGTTCTCTCGGCCGGCATGCTGCTGGCCGCTCCGGCCTCGGCCGATGAATCGGCGCCCGCGTCGCACGGCACCACCGTGCCGCGCGTGCCCGCCGCCGACGCGCAGCCCTCGCTGACGCTCCCGAAGCACCCGGCGAAGAAGAAGTCGCCGGCCTCCGCCGCGCCGGGGGCGAAGGCCGCCGCCGCGCCCGCCGAGCCGCGTTTCGACGTGGACGGCGACGGCTACACCGACACCGTGTACCGCGGGATCGACGGGAAGTACTACGTCGTTCCGACGAACGGGACGAGCTCCTACGAGTTCGCCCTGAACCCCGACGACCCGAACGAGAGGTTCAAGGACGTCATCACGCCGGGCGACCTGAACGGCGACGGCAGGCCCGAGCTGCTCACCCTGTCGGCGACCGGCAAGCTCTCGCTCCACCAGGCCTGGAGCGCCGACGGCGCCGGATACGCCGACTGGTCCGGCACCGGCTGGCAGAAGTACAACAAGATCGTCGCCGTGGGCGACATGACCGGCGACGGCCGGGGCGACCTGCTCGCCCGTACGCCGGCCGGTGACGTCTACCTGTTCGCCGGGACCGGCTCCGTCACCAGCGCCCCCTTCAAGGCGGGCGTCAAGGTGGGCTACGGCTGGGCCTCCTACGACCAGATCGTCGGCGCGAACGACGTCAACGGCGACGGGATCGGCGACCTCTACGCCCGTACGCCGGCCGGTGACCTGTACTACTACGCGGGTACGGGGAAGGCCTCGGCGCCGTACCAGGCACGCGTCAAGGTCAACTACGGCTTCGACACGTACAACCAGATCATCGCCACCGACGACGCCACCGGTGACGGTCTCGGCGACCTGATGGCCCGTACGCCGGGCGGCACGCTGTACTCGTACGACGCCACCGGCAAGGGCACCTTCCTCAAGCGGAAGCAGATCGGCACCGGCTGGAACGTCTCGCTCTTCACGGGCCAGGGCGGCAACCCGGACTTCGGCAAGAACGAGCTGATGGCCCGCACCAAGGGCGGCACGCTCTACTGGTACTACGCGAAGAACAACGGCAAGCTCAGCGCCCGCGTCCAGGCCAGTGACAGCGGCGGCTGGGCCGGCGCGAACATGAGCTTCCCGTCGTCGCTCGACAACAACGGCTACGCGAACCTGCTGGAGAACTACAAGGGCACCCTCTACAACGAGGGCTCGCGCGTCAGCAGCGGCTGGAGCTCGTACAACGCGCTCATCGGCCCCGGCGACCTGAGCGGTGACGGCAAGGGCGACCTGATCGCCCGGAACACCGCCGGCGATCTGCACCTCTACCGGGGCAACGGCTCGGGCACCGGCTTCGCCGCCAAGGTCAAGGTCGGCTACGGCTTCAAGTCGTACACGCTCGTCGGCGCCGGCGACCTCAGCGGCGACGGTCTGACCGACCTGGTGGCCCGCAAGTCGGACGGCACGCTGTACCTGTACAAGGGCACGGGCTCGGCCACCAAGCCCTTCAAGGCGCAGGTCAAGATCGGCACCGGCTTCAACACCTACAAGAAGTTCGTCGCGCCCGGCGACCTCAACGGTGACGGCAAGGCCGACCTGATCGGCGTCGACGGCAAGGGCGACGCGTACCTCTACACGTCGACCGGCACCGGGAAGATCGCCAAGCGCGTGAAGATCGGCTACGGCTGGGACATCTACAGCAACCTGTACTGAGCGTCCCGCCCGGCCCGCACCAAAGCACCACAGCACCACAGCACCACAGCACCGAAGCGCCCCGTTCCCGGTTCTCCGGGGGCGGGGCGCTTCTGCGGCCGGGCCCTCACTTCTCCCGGTGGGTGACGGCGAAGACGCGGCGGAACGGGAAGACCGTGCCGTGCGGGCCCGCGGGGTACGCGGTGCGCAGCAGGTCGCGGTATTCGGTGAGGAAGGCGCTCCGGGCCTCCTCGTCACCGGCCAGGGCGGTGAGGACGGGGCGCAGGCCGGTGCCCTTCACCCAGTCGAGGACGGCGTCCTCGCCGGGCAGCAGGTGCAGGTAGGTGGTCTCCCAGACGTCCGCGGTACGGCCGGGGCCGGTGAGCCGGTCCAGGTAGCCGGCGGGGCTGAGCACCGCGTCGGCGTGGCGCAGCAGGCCGCCCAGCCGGGAGCGCCAGCGCGGGGAGGCGGCCAGTTCGCGCATCAGGACGTGGCTGGGCTGTTCGAAGTTGCCGGGTACCTGGAGGGCGAGGGTGCCGCCGGGGGTGAGGGCGTCCAGCCAGTCGGGGAAGCGCTCCGCGTGGCGGGGCACCCACTGGAGCAGGGCGTTGGAGACGATGAGGTCGTGGGGCTCGTCGGGGGTCCAGGTCGCGGCGTCGGCCTCGGCGAAGTCCAGCAGGGCGGTGGCGTGGGCGCGGGCCCGTTCCAGCATCTGCGGGGAGTTGTCGTAGCCGGTGATCCGGGCGCCGGGCCAGCGTTCGGCCAGCAGGGCGGTGACATTGCCGGCTCCGCAGCCGAGGTCGGCGATCCGGGGGGCGGGTGTGCCCGGGAGCGGGGGGACGCGGGCCAGCAGGTCGTGGAAGGGGCGGGTGCGGTGGTCCGCGTGGCGCAGATACTGCTGCGGATCCCAGATCGGTGCGGTCATGGGGCCAGGATCATCCCGAAAGTATCTTGATGTCAAGACACTCGATTCCAAGAGACTCGAATTCAAGAGACTTCATGTCGACAGACCCTCTACACTGATCCACATGGAGGACGAGGTAGACCGGCTGGTCGCTGCATGGCGCCGAGAGCGCCCCGACCTCGACGTGGAACCGCTTGAGGTCCTCAGTCGCGTCTCCCGGCTGGCCCGCCACCTCGACCGGGCCCGCAGGATCGCCTTCTCCGAGCACAGCCTGGAGCCGTGGGAGTTCGACGTCCTCACGTCGCTGCGGCGGGCCGGCGATCCGTACCAGCTCTCCCCCGGCCAGCTGCTCACCCAGACCCTGGTCACCTCGGGCACGATGACCAACCGCATCGACCGGCTGACCAAGAAGAACCTCGTCGAACGGCTCCCCGACCCGAGCGACCGCCGCGGGGTGCTGGTCCGGCTCACCGCGGAGGGCCGCGACAAGGCCGACCAGTCGCTGGCCGGGCTGCTCGCCCAGGAGCGCGCCATCCTGGGCGAACTCTCCCGCCACCAGCGCGGCGAACTGGCCGGACTGCTACGCCAGTTGACTGCCCCTTTCGACAACATCCCCTAGTCCGGGTCCGGGCTCCTGGTCCGCCTTCGGATCGGCCGGGCCCACGCCCGCCCGTCTGGCCAGCGCGACCGCCGCCAGCGTCGAGTGCACGCCCAGCTTGCCCAGCACGTTCTGCATATGGGTACGCACCGTGTGCGGCGAGAGGAACAGCCGCTCCGCCACCGCCTTGCGGCCGAGCCCGGCCACCATGCAGCGCAGCACCTCGCGCTCGCGCGGGGTCAGCGACTCGACGAGCTGCTCGCTCTCGCTGCGGTGCTTGCGGTCCGCCAGCATTTCCCGAAGCACCCCGGTGAGCAGCGCCGGAGGCAGATGCGTCTCGTCGCGCAGCACCCCCCGGATGACCGCGAGCAGCCGCTGGAGCGAGCAGTCCTTGGCGACCCAGCCGCAGGCACCGGCCTGCAGCGCGAGCGCGGCCCGGCGCGGGTCGTCCTTCTCCGCGAGCACCACCGTGCGCACCGAGGGCCGGTTCGCGCGGACCCCGGCGACCAGCGAGATGCCGTCGGGCTGCCCGCCGCCGCCGGCCTGGTGGTCGGGCACCGCCACCGGACCGGTGGCCCTGCGGCCGCCCGCCGGGGCCAGGATGCCCAGTTCGGCGTCGACCAGCATCACGTCGTAGCCGCGCCCCTCCGCGGCGGCGCGCTCCAGGCAGCGCAGGGCGGCCGGACCGCTGCCCGCCGCCGCGACGTCGACGTCGGGCTCGGCCGCGAGCGCCGCGGCGAGCGATTCGGCGAAAATGCGGTGGTCGTCGACCACGAGAACCCGGATACGGACCACAGGCACCCCCATGCTGTGCGTTCTGGGGCGCCCCGTAGCGTGCGCCCCACGTCAGCGACGGACCGGCACGGGTGCGACACCTGGAGCGGGGGATCGGACCGCGGTGCCACGGCCGCCGCCGTGCACCGACTCGCCACCCCCACCCGGGTGTCGCACCCGGCTGTCCCGTACCCCTGAATCAGCACCGGCCCCCACCGGTGCTGTGCATCAGCGTACGGGCGGCCGCCCGGAGCGGGAGGGGAATCGCGGAACTGGGGGCGCGGGCGGTCCTAGGCTGTGGTGCATGTTCCGTCTTGAGACAGAAGTGGACAGAGAACGTCGTCAGTTGCTGAGCAGACGGCTCCGTGAGGAGAACACCGCGGGTTCGCCGGAGATCCGGGCACTGCGGGGTGGCCCCGCCGCGCGCGAACTCCCTTTGGAGGTATGGGCGCTGGACGTCCACGGGCAGGTCGCCGCCGGGCTGACCGGGCGCACCTGGGCGCACTGGCTCCATGTGGACCTGCTCTGGGTGGACGCCGGGCACCGCGGCTGCGGCCTCGGCTCGCGGCTGCTCGACGAGGCGGAACGGGTGGCCCGCGCGGACCGGGACTGCACCCGCTCCCGGCTGGAGACCTGGGACTTCCAGGCCCCGGACTTCTACCGGAAGCGGGGTTACGAGGTGACGGGCCGGGTCGAGGACTACCCGCCGGGCGTCACGGAGTTCACCCTCACCAAGCGGCTCGGCGGACCGGCCGCCGGGTAGTTCCCGGCGGCCGGTCCGGCCCTCGGTCAGGCGATCCGGTGGGCGCCCGCCGACGGGACGGCGGGGAAGACCCGGGGCGCCGCGTAACCCGCCGAGGTGAACGCCTCCAGAACCGACTTGGTGACCGTGTCCGCCTGCGCCTCCTCCAGGAGCACGATCGCGGAGCCGCCGAAGCCGCCGCCGGTCATCCGGGAACCGAGCGCCCCGGCCGCGTTCGCCGCCTCGACCACCAGGTCCAGCTCCACGCAGGAGACCCGCAGGTCGTCCCGGAGCGAGACATGGCCCGCCGTGAGGACAGGGCCTGCCGCGCGCACGTCGCCCGCGTCGAGCAGCGCGATGACCTGCTCGACGCGCTGGTTGTCGCTGACCACGTGGCGCACGCAGCGCACGACGGACTCGTCCGCACCGGCGGCGGTCAGGGTGTCGAGTCCGGCGCCGAGGCCCTCGTACGGGAGCTCGCGCAGGGTGCGGATACCGAGCAGCCGGGCGCCCTCCTCGCAGGCCGCGCGGCGTTCCGCGTAGGCGCCGTCACCGAGTGCGTGCTTGACGCGGGTGTCGACGACGAGGAGCTGGAGGCCGTGGGCGGCCAGGTCGAAGGGGACCTGGCGCACCGTGAGGTCTCGGGCGTCCAGGTGCAGGGCGTGGCCCTCGGTACAGCAGGCGGAGGCCATCTGGTCCATGACCCCGCAGGGGACGCCGACGAAGGCGTTCTCCGCGCGCTGGGCCAGTACCGCCAGCTCGGCGTGGCCGAGCCCGAGCCCGAACAGGTCGTTCAGGGCGAGAGCGGTGACCACTTCGAGGGCGGCGGACGAGGAGAGCCCGGCGCCGGTGGGGACGGTGGAGGTCAGCTGTATGTCGGCGCCGGTGACCGGGTGGCCGGCCTCGCGCAGCGCCCAGACGACGCCGGCCGGGTAGGCGGCCCAGCCGTGGCCCTCGTTCGGGGCCAGCTCGTCGACGCGGAGCTGGACGACGCCGCCCGGCACATCGGTGGAGTGCAGCCGCAGGACGCCGTCGGTGCGGCGGGCGACGGCGGCCCGCGCGGTGTGCGGCAGTGCGAGCGGCATCACGAAGCCGTCGTTGAAGTCGGTGTACTCGCCGATCAGGTTGACCCGGCCGGGGGCGGCCCAGACTCCCTCGGGCGCGGTCCCGTACAGCTCGGTGAAAGAGTCGGTCAGCTCGGTGGTGGCGGCGGCCGGCTCTGTGGTGGCGGTCGGCTCAGCGGTGTCGGTCATGGTGCGGTGGGCTCCTCTCGGCGGGCGAACGTCCAGGCGTCGGAGACGATTCCGGCCAGGTCCGCGCGGGACGGCTGCCAGCCGAGGCGCTCCCTGGCGGTGGCGGCGGAGGCGACGAGGACGGCCGGGTCGCCGCCGCGGCGCGGGGCCGCTGTCTCGGGGACCGGGTGGCCGGTGACCTCGCGGACCGTCTCGATGACCTCGCGGACCGAGAAGCCGTTGCCGTTGCCGAGGTTGCAGATCAGGTGCTCGCCCGAGGCGGCGGCGTCGAGGGCGAGGAGGTGCGCCTCTGCGAGGTCCGCGACATGGATGTAGTCGCGGACGCAGGTGCCGTCGGGGGTGGGGTAGTCGTCGCCGTACACCGAGATCGACTCGCGCTGCCCGAGGGCGACCTGGAGGACGAGCGGGATCAGGTGCGACTCGGGGCTGTGCCGTTCGCCGCAGTCGCCGTAGGCCCCGGCCACGTTGAAGTAGCGCAGCGAGACGGCGGCGAGCCCGTGGGCGGCCGCCTCGCCGGTGATCATGTGGTCGACGGCGAGCTTGGTGGCGCCGTAGGGGCTGGTCGGGGCCGTGGGGTCGGCCTCGGTGATGGGGCTGGAGACGGGTTCGCCGTAGGTGGCGGCGGTGGAGGAGAAGACCAGGGTGCGCACCCCGGCGTCGCGCATGGCGGCGAGCAGGGCGGTGGAGCCGCCGACGTTGTTGACCCAGTACTTCTCCGGGTCGGTGACGGACTCCCCGACCTGGGAGTACGCGGCGAAGTGCAGCACCCCGTCGTAGGAGGGGTCCAGCCACTTCGCGGCGTCCTGGATCCGGCCCTCGACGAACTCGGCGCCGGCCGGGACGCCCTCGCGGAATCCGGTGGAGAGGTCGTCCAGGACGGTGACGGTGTGACCCGCCTCCAGCAGGTGCTGGGCGACCACGCTGCCCACGTATCCCGCGCCGCCGGTCACCAGGTACTTCTTGGGGGACTTGCTCACTCGCTCGCTACCTCTCGCAGTCGCGCGGCCGCGGCCTCCGGCGGCACATCGTTGATGAACACACTCATGCCGGATTCGGAACCCGCGAGGAACTTCAGCTTGCTGGTGGTCCTTCGCACGGTGAAGAGCTCAAGGTGGAGAGCGAACTCCTCCCGGTCCGGGATGCCGAACGGTGCCTGGTGCCAGGCCGAGATGTACGGCGTCGGCGGCTGTCCGGGGCCGAATATCCGGTCGAACCGCCTCAAGAGTTCCAGATAGACCTGTGCGAACTCCGTGCGCTCGGCGTCGTCGAGCTCCCGCAGGTCGGGGACGCGGCGGAGCGGGTAGAGGTGGATCTCGTACGGCCAGTGGGCCGCGTACGGGACGAACGCCACCCAGTGCTCGCCGGAGAGCACGATCCGGTCGCCGTCGGCGATCTCGCGGGCGACGATGTCGTCGAAGAGGTTGCCGCCGGTGTCGGCGCGGTGCTTCTCCATCGAGCGGAGCATCAGCTCGGTGCGCGGGGTGACGAACGGGTAGCCGTAGATCTGCCCGTGCGGGTGGCCGAGCGTCACGCCGATCTCGGCGCCCCGGTTCTCGAAGCAGAACAGCTGCTTGACCTGCGGGAGCTCCGCGAACTCGGCGGTGCGGTCCGTCCAGGCCTCCAGCACGAGGCCGGCCTGCTCCTCGGTGAGGTCCGCGAACGACGCGTCGTGGTCGGAGGTGAAGCAGACGACCTCGCAGCGGCCGGAGTCACCGGCCAGCGAGGGGAAGCGGTTCTCGAAGACGACGACGTCGTAGTGGTCGTCGGGGATCTCGCTGAGCCGGCCCTCCTGGGACGGGCAGAGCGGGCACTCGTCGGCCGGCGGGTGGTACGGACGCCCCTGGCGGTGCGAGGCGACGGCGACGCTGTCCCCCAGCAGGGGGTCCCGGCGGATCTCGGAGGAAGTCGCCACGGCGTCGAGCGGCCGCCCGTCGACGGCGTCCCGGACCACGTCGTCGCGGCTGTCGAAATAGAGCAGCTCCCGGCCGTCGGCGAGCGTCGTAACCGTCTTCTTCACCAGACTCCTCCCAAACATAACCCAACACAATGAACCACAAATCAACAGGCACGTCAATGAGTCCAGGCCAACCAAGTGCGGCCGGATGTGAGCTGCATCTCGCGCGTCCGCGCGACAGGACCTGTTGGTTTCCCATGGGGTTCCTGTGGGTTAGGGCCGGGTTTTCGGGCCATACGATCACAATCAAACAAAGATGCTCAATGGAACTGTTCATTTTCTGAACACAAGGGCGTAGTTTCCTTCGGGTTCAGTACACGCAACGAAGCGAGTTCCCCCCATGCACCCTCTGGCATCCGGGCTCCGGCTCCCCACGAACGGGCTCGATTACACGATTCTGGCGATCTACTTCGTCGTCGTTCTCGGCATCGGCTTCGCCGCTCGGCGAAGCGTGAAGACAAGCCTCGACTTCTTCCTCTCCGGACGGTCACTGCCCGCGTGGGTGACCGGTCTGGCCTTCGTGGCGGCCAACCTCGGCGCCACCGAGATCCTCGGCATGGCGGCGACCGGCGCCCAGTACGGCGTCGCGGTCGTCCACTGGTACTGGATCGGCGCCATCCCCGCGATGGTCTTCCTGGGCCTCGTGATGATGCCCTTCTACTACCGGTCGAAGGTCCGCTCCGTACCGGAGTTCCTGCTCCACCGCTTCGACAAGTCGGCACACCTGCTGAGCTCCATACTCTTCGCCTTCTCGGCGGTTCTGATCGCGGGCGTCAACCTGTACGCCCTGTCGATCGTCGTGGAGGCCCTCCTCGGCTGGCCGCAGTGGGTCGCGATCGTCGTCGCGGGCCTCTTCGTCCTGATCTACATCACCATCGGCGGGCTCTCCTCCGCCATCTACAACGAGGTACTGCAGTTCTTCGTCATCCTCGCCGCGCTGATCCCGCTGACCGTGCTGGGCCTCAAGCGCGTCGGCGGCTGGGACGGGCTGAGCGACTCACTGACGTCGAGCCACGGCTCGAACTTCATGAGCGCCTGGGGCGGCACCGGCATCGGTGACGCCAACCCGCTCGGCGCCAACTGGCTGACGATCGTCCTCGGCCTGGGCTTCGTGCTCTCGTTCGGCTACTGGACGACGAACTTCGCCGAGGTGCAGCGCGCCCTGTCCGCGAAGAACCTCTCGGCCGCCCAGCGCACCCCGCTGATCGCCGCGTTCCCGAAGATGTTCATCGTCTTCCTGGTGATGATCCCCGGCCTGGTCGCCGCCGTGATCGTGCCGAACATCGGCACCGCCGGATCCGGCACCACGTACAACGACGCGATCCCGCTGCTGATGCGGGAGCTGCTGCCCAACGGTGTCCTCGGCATCGCGGTGACCGGTCTGCTGGCCGCGTTCATGGCGGGCATGGCCGCCAACGTCTCCTCGTTCAACACCGTGTTCACCACGGACATCTGGGCGCGGTACGTGAAGAAGGACCAGTCGGACGCGTACTACCTGCGCTTCGGCCGGGGGATCACGGTGATCGGGGTGCTGGCCTCCATCGGCACGGCGTTCATCGCCGCCAGCTTCTCCAACATCATGAGCTACCTCCAGACGCTGTTCTCGTTCTTCAACGTGCCCCTTTTCGTCGTGTTCATCATCGGCATGTTCTGGAAGCGCGCCTCGATGAAGTCCGGTGTCTGGGGCCTGCTGGCCGGTACCACGGCCGCGATGGTCAACTACTTCGTCATCTACAAGCAGGGCATCATCGACATCCCGAGCGACCAGGGCGCCAACTTCGTCTCCGCGATCGTCGGGTTCGTCGCGGGCGCTGTCGTGATGGTCGCCGTCACGTTCTTCACCGCCCCCAAGCCGGAGGCCGAACTGGCCGGTCTCGTATACGGAACCGAGTCACCGGACCTCGACGAGGCGCCCGCGGAGGGCGACGACGCCTGGTACCGCAGGCCGGCCCTGCTGGGCTGGGGCGCGATCGTGCTCGCCGCCCTGTGCTACATCCCCTACTCGTTCTGATCGGAGCAACTCACCATGTCCGACATGCACAAGGAAGTCTCCGATCTGGAGCAGAAGTCCGCCACGGCGGCCCGCCTCTTCGACATCAGGCGGATCATCGGCGGTCTCTTCGTGGTCTACGGAGTCATCGTCACCATCGCCGGGATCAACCCGTCCGACGCCGACCTGAAGAAGGCGGAGGGCGTCCACATCAACCTGTGGACCGGCCTGGCCATGCTGGCGCTCGGGCTCTTCTTCCTGGTCTGGCTGAAGCTGCGCCCGGCCCAGCCGCCGGCCGCCGCGCCGGACACCACGGACGCGCCCGACAGCTGAGGCGTTGAGGCGCCGAGACGCGGGGGCGCCCGCACACCGGCAGGGGCCGGACACCGTCAGCCGACGGGGTCCGGCCCCTGCCGCGTGCTCGCCGCCCGGTCCAGCAGTCCGGTACGGGCGGCCAGCGCCGCCGCCTCCAGCCGGGAGCCGACGCCCAGCTTCATCAGGACCCGCTGCACATGGGTACGGGCGGTGCTCGGCGCGATCCGCATCCCGGCCGCGATCAGCCGGGTACCCTCCCCCTCCGCGACACGGACCAGCACCTCGACCTCGCGCGGGGTGAGCAGCTGGAGCAGCCGCTGACCCTCGTCGTCCGGCTGGACCGGCGGGTTGAGCAGCTCCGCGAAGGCGCCCTGGAGCAGTTGCGGCGCGATCGCCGCCTCACCGGCCCGCGCCTTGACGATCGCCCGCTCGACGCCCTCGATGCGCTCGTCGTGGCGGACGTAGCCGACGGCTCCCGCGGCGAAGGCGGCCGCGATCCCCAGCGGGCTGGGCACCGGGCCGAGCACCACCACGGCGATCTGCGGGCGCTCGCGCCTGATCCGCGTGATCGGCTCGAAGGCGCCCGGCTCCGCGGGTGCGGCGGTGCCGAACAGGCAGACCTCCGGAGCCCGGCTGACCACCAGGTCCGCCGCTCCGGTGGTGGGAGCGGCGGCGGCGAGCACCCGGTGGCCCCGTAGTTTGAGCGCCGAGGCGAGCGCCTCGGCGAGCAGTCGGTGGTCATCGACCACCATCAGCCGCACGCTCATCGAGCACACCCCCGTAGCACTGGCAGCAGGCCCCCCGGCCTTCTAGGGCCTGTCGTCAAACTGCCGTCGCCGCCCGGAGGGCGGCGACGGCAGTTTGACGACAGGCCCTAGACCCGGCAAGTTACACGCATGTTCGACGCCGCGTGCGCCTTAGTCGGCAGAAGGCCCTTGGAATGACCACGGTTTACCCAATCGTGTGCAGTTCCGGGCCACTTGACGGCAACAAAACACCCGGCCCTGCCGGTCGACGGATCGACCGGCAGGGCCGGGTGCGGTGTTGACGTCGGGTCAGTTCGCGTCGAACGAGACGACGAGGTACTCCTTGTCGTCGAGCGAACTCGTGCTCGGCTTGCTGATCATCGTCTCGGAGATGTACAACCGGCCCCCGCTGTAGCGGTATTCGGCGTACTCCGGGGAGAAGCTGGTCTCCGCGTCCCGGACCGTCTCGTCGCTCGGGTTCTCCAACAGCACGGTCTGCTTGAAGGTGCTGCCGTCGATGGAGACGACCTGGCCGCCCTTGTCGTACGGGGGCTCCTTGTACGCGATGATGTTGCCGCCGTCCATGCGGAGCGGGAACATCGTGTAGTCGTCGCCCGCGTCGGCCCGGTCGCCGGTCTGCTTGCCGGTGGTCAGGTCGAAGGAGACGATCTCGTTGGTGTCGCTGTTGTCCTCGGCGCCGTCGTGCTCCTCCGTCGGGAGGTAGAGGCGGTTGTTGCCGACGGCGAGCTGCTGGCAGCTCTCGACCTCGGTGGAGCCGCATTTGGCCGCGTACTTCTCCGCGTCGGCCGGGATGCGGACGAGCAGCTTGCCGGTGGCGGCGTCGATCGAGAAGAAGTCGGAGATCCCGCTGCCGTCACCCGCGGTGTCGCCGACGTCGGCCGCGACGACCAGGGGCTTGGTGGAGACGATGCTCGCGTACTCGACACCGGGCGGCATCTTGTACGAGGAGAGCGGGGCGCCCGTGGTCGGGTTCAGCGCCTGGATGGTGAGCTGGGGGTCGTCGTACGAGCCGCACTTGCGGACCACGGCGAGGGCGTCGCCGCCGGCGTACCCGGTGTCGTAGCAGCGGTCGGTGCTCACCTTCGGCTTCCAGCGCTCGGCGCCGGTGTTCAGGTCGAACGCGGCACCTCCCTCGGAGCCGGCCGCGGCGACCGTGGTGCCGCTGAGGGTGACCTCCGTGAACCGGACGGGGGCGTCGCCGCCGGTGGCGGCGGTGACCGGCTTGCTCCACATGAGCTTGCCGGTGGCGAGGTCCAGGGCACCCACGTGGTCGCAGGGCTGGTACTTCTTCGCCGCGGTCCGCTTGCCCGCCTCGAAGACGATGGCCGTCTTGAAGTCCTTGCTCATGTGCCGGGAGGCGGCGCAGAGCTGGCCGGGCAGCGGGATCGACCAGAGCTTGGTGCCCTTGGCCGGGTCGTAGCCGATGATCTCGTTGACGCCCGTCTTGACGTACGCCTTGTCCGTCAGCCAGGAGCCGTCGACCGTGGTGACGTCGGTGACCTTGGGCTGCGGCAGCTGGAAGGCGACCGAGGACTTGGTGTTGGCCGGGGCCTTCTCCTTGCCCCCGCCGCCGACGTCCTTGCCGCCGCCGCCCTTGCTCTCGCCGTCGGTGCCGGCGGAGGTGGACGCCTCGTCCTTCTTGTCGCCGCCGTCGTCACCGCTGGAGGCGTACCAGAGGCCGCCGCCGACGATCAGCACCACGGCGACCACCGCGGCGACGATGATCTGTGCCTGGGTGGAGAACTTCTTCGGCCCGTTCCCGTTCTGCGGGGGCTGGGGCGGCTGCTGCATCGGGGCGGTCGGGTACCCGTAGCCCTGCGGCGGCTGGCCCTGCTGCGGGTAGCCGTAGCCGGGCTGCGGCGGCTGGCCCTGCGGGTAGCCGTAACCGGGCTGCTGCGGCTGGCCCGGCGGGAACCCGTATCCGGGCTGCGGGGGCTGCCCCTGCGGGGGCGTCTGCGGGTAGCCGTAGCCGGGCTGCTGCTGGGGCGGGCCCGCGGGCGGCGGGGCGCCGTAGCCGCCCGGGGGCGGGGTGGCCGGCGGGGTGACCGGCGGTTTGCCGAACGGGTCGGCGGGCGGCGGTGTCGGGGCGCCGAAACCGCCGGGCGGCGGGTCCTGCGGTGCGCCGAACCCGCCCTGCGGCGGATCGTTGGGGGGCGGCTGGGGCGGCTGCGTCATGGCGTTGGGTACCTCTGGAGAAGGAGAAGAAGAGTCGGTCGGGGTGGGCCGGAGCCGGCCGCGGGCGGGTCTGCTGCCGTCCGCGGCCGGCGGGTTCCTGCGGGTGCCGTGGTGAGCCGTTACTTGCCGAAGGCCATCATGGTCTTCGTCTCCAGCTCTTCCTTGTCGTTGCTGGCGCTGACCCGCCCGCTCGCGACGAACGAACGGCCGCCCTCGTAGAGGACCTTCTCGTTGTAGAAGGAGCTCTCGATCTCCGACGTCGAGTCCGGGTGCTGGAGCACCATCTGCGGGGTGCCCCCGGTCGGTGCGAGGCTGGCGATCCCACCACCCTTGCCGTAACCGGCGTCCACGTGGACCAGCAGGTTGCCGCCCTCCATCCGCAGCGGCTGCATCGTCTGCTCGGCCGGGGCGTCGGCCTTCCACTTCGTCTTGCCGGTGTTCAGGTTGAACGCGACGACCTTGTTGGTACGGGCGGAGCCGCTGGTGTCGTCCTGCGTCGCCAGGTAGAGCGTGTTGGGGTCGGTCGCGACACCCGCGCAGCCGTCGACGGACTTGCCGAAGATGGCGAACGCGCCACCGCAGTTGGTCGCGAACGAGTCGCCCTTGTCACTGACGATCTGGGAGCGCAGCGAGCCGTTCTCCTTGAGCGCGAGGATGCTCCACTTCTTGCTGTCGCCGCTGCCCTTGGTCAGCGAGACGATGAGCGGACTCACCGAGTAGAAGCGGTCGATCTCCCAGCCGCGCGCGGGCTTGTACGTCCACTTGGGCTTGCCCGTGACCGGGTCGATCTCCTCGACCTCGTGCTGCGGGTTCTCGACGTCCTCCGTACGGCAGTTGGTCGCGGCGATCAGCTTGGCGCCGCCCGCGAAGGAGAACGGCTGGCAGTTGCCGGCGCGCTTGCCGAACAGTGCCTTGCCGTCGCTCACCCGGAAGGCGTTGGAGGCGCCGGTGCGGCCGACCGTCACGGTGTTGCCGCTGATGGCGAGGGAGATGTCGGAGAGCATGTCGAACAGGCCGCTGCTCTTGATCGACTTCTTCCAGCCGGTCTTGCCGGTGTTGAGGTCGATCAGCTGGAGGTCCGCGCAGTCCGCCTTCTCCGTGGTGCCGTCCTTCACCCCGATGACGATCTTGCCGTCGGTGGTGGTCTGCGCCGGTGCGGAGCAGATGTCCGTGCCGAGCTTCAGCGTCCACTTCTGCTTGCCGTCGGCCACCGAGTAGCCGGAGACGGTGCGGTACATGCCCTTGACGATGGTGTCGCCGACTATCCAGGGGCCGTACACGTCGGCGCCGTTGCGCGGCAGGTCGACGTCGTTCTGCTGGAGCCAGAGGACCTTGGCCTCGCCGTCCTTGCGCCCGGCGTTCAGGTCGTCGTTGCCCTCACGGCCCGTGCCGTTGCCGTCGCCCTCGTCCACGGAGGGTGAGACGGACGGCTTCGCGTCGTCGGTGCTCTTCTCCGCGACGGGCTTCTTGTCGTCGTCGCCACCGCTCGTGGCCAGGTAGACACCGCCGCCGATGACCAGCAGCGCGGCGACCGCGGCACCGATGATCATCGCGGGCTTCCCCTTGAAGGGGCTGCGCCCGCCGGGACCCGCCGGGCCACCGGGGACGGGTGCGCCGGGGTACTGCTGCTGCGGATAGCCGTAACCGGGCTGCTGCGGCTGACCGTACGGACCCGGCTGCTGCGGCTGGCCGTAGGGACCGGGCTGCTGGGCGTACGGACCGGGCTGCTGCGGCTGACCGTAAGGACCGGGCTGCTGGCCGTAGGGACCCGGCTGCTGCGGCTGACCGTACGGGCCCGGCTGCGGCTGGCCCGGCTGCGGCTGACCCGGCTGCTGCGGGTAGCCGTAGCCCGGCTGTGCGGCCGGCGGTCCCGGCGGGGTGGCCGGCGCCTGGGGCGGCTGCGCGGGCGGCGGCGTCTGCGGCGGGCCCTGGGGCGGCTGCGGGACCCCCTGCGACGGCTCCTGCGGAGCGCCGAAGCCCCCCTGCGGCGGTTGCTGGCTGGGCGGCTGGGTCATCAGCGCGTCCCCCTTCGTGCGGTCCGGTGCCCGTTCCGGACTCCCCCGCGATTCCACCGGGGCTCCGGGGGTCGGCCTAGACCCCCTGAATCCCCAGTGAAATGGAGCGAATCGGGCATGGAACCCGCAGTGTTACGACAGTCGAGCGGGGCTTCTTTCTACCACCCGTCCCACCTCCGGCCCCGGTTCGGTCCACCCCTGTGCCCAAGGGAGAACCGGCCCGTGATGCTGCCGTTATGCCTGCGCCCGGCCCTACGGTCCGTCAGCTCCCGAAGGCGACCATCGAGCGCTCCTCGACCTCGTCCCCGTCCTCGATGCCGCTGATCCTCGCCTGCGTGAGGTAGGAGCGTCCGCCCACGTAGGTGATGCGCGAGAGGGAGAAGCCGCGCTCGGTGGGTGCGCCAGAGACCGGATGCCGCAGCACCGGGCTCCAAGTGCCGCCGGTACTCGGTACGGAGGCGATGCCGCCCCCCTTGTTCTTGGCGGCCCCGAGATACATCAACAGCTTGCCGCCCTCCGTCCGCAGCGGGGTGAGGGACTGCTGAGCCGGGGAGTCGACCGACCACTTGTGCTTGCCGGTGGTCAGGTCGAAGGCGGCGACCTTGTTGCCGTCACCGGTCTTGAGGTCGACGGCCTTGGTCGCCATGTAGAAGGTGTTCGCGTCGGCGGCCACCCCGAGGCAGTTGTCGAGGTTGGGGCCCTGCACGATCACGTCCGCGTCGCACGAGACCGCGTAGTCGCCCGGCCCGCCGGCGAGCTGGGTGCGGTAGGTGCCGTCGGCGTTGAGGACGAGGATGCCCCACTTGTCGTCCGCCTGCTTGAGCGAGACGACGATGGGGTTCGCCGAGTAGATCTGTGCGACCTGCCAGCCCTTCTTGACCTTGTACGTCCACAGCCGCTTGCCGGTGGCGGGGTCGATCCGCTGCACCTGGTGTTCCTTGTGGTCGTCGGCGGCGGTCTGGCAGCTGGCCGCCGCGATGGCCACCTCGCCACTGGCGAACCCGAACGGCTGGCAGTTTCCCGGCAGTCTGCCGAACACCACCTTCCCGTCGCTGACCCGGAAGGCGTCGGACCTGGAGGTGCGCCCCACGGTCACGGTGTCGCCGTTGGTGGACATCCTGAGGTCGGAGAGCCCGTCCCAGACGCCCTGGCGGACGTACGTCTTGTGCCAGCCGGCCTTGCCCGTCGTGAGGTCGACCATCTGGAGGCCGTTGCACTCCGCGTCGCCCGCGGTGGTGCGCTTGACGCCCAGGACGATCTTGCCGTCGGCGGTGGGCTGCGAGGGCGCCGCGCACATGCTGGTGGCCAGCCGCAGGCTCCACTTGAGCGAGCCGTCCGTGGCGTCGTAGCCGGTGACGGTGCGGTACATCGCCGTGACGACGGTGTCGCCGGAGAACCACGGTCCGTACACGTCGTCGCCGCCCCCGGGCAGATCGACGCCGCCCTTCTGGAGCCAGAGCATCTTCGCCTCGCCCGGCTTGCGCTCGGCGTTGACGGCGGCGGCCTCCGCGGCGGGGCTGATCGTGTCGTGGCCCCCGGTACCGGTCGGCACGGGCGAGGGGGACGAGGAGGTGTCCGGCGGCCCCGAACTGTGCCCGGGTCCGGCCGTGGGCTTCCCGCTCCCGCCGTCCCCGTCGAGCGCGAACCAGATCCCGGCGCCGGCCAGCAGCGCCACCGCGAGCACGGCGCCGACGATCGCCCCGGTCCCGCCCCGGAACCGCCCGCCGCCCCGGGACCCGCCGGACTGCGGCGGCTGCGGCGGCGGCTGCTGCCCCGGGTAGCCGTAACCGGGCTGGGGCTGGTTCGGCTGGGCGTACGGGCCGGGCTGCGGCGGGTAGCCGTATCCGGGTGCGGGCTGCGGTGGGTGTCCGTAACCAGGGGCGGGCTGCACGGGCTGGGCCGGCTGCGTGGGTGGTCCGTACGGGCCCGGCTGTGCGGGCGCCCGGTACGGCCCGGACGGCTGCGCCGTGCCCTGGCCGGGTGGCGGGAACGTCTCGGGCGGCGGGCCGTACGGGGCTCCGAACTCACCCTGCGACGGCTGCTGTCCGGGCGGCTGGCTCATCGGCCCGTCCCCCTGTTCCTTTGTCACCTGCGGTGTGGCACGGTCCGGCTACCGCGCCGGGCAAGATCTCTTTCTACCATCTGCCCCACGAGCCCCACAGGCCCCACCGACCACACCAGCCGCACCGGCCGCATGAGTTGTGCGGCGGTGCGGCTCAGCGGTCAGGCGTCCTCGGCCAGTTCCAGCCAGCGCATCTCCAGCACATCGCGTTCCGCGACGAGTTCACGCAGCTCGGCGTCGAGCTTCGCCACCTTCTCGAAGTCCGTCGCGTTGTCCGCGATCTGGGCGTGCAGCGTCGTCTCACGCGTCGACATCTTGTCGAGCTGCCGCTCGACCTTCTGCAGTTCCTTCTTCGCCGCGCGTGCCTCCTGCGGCGAGACGCCGGGGGCCGGTGCGGCGGCGGGCTGCGAGGATGATGTGGGCGCCACCGCGGCGGGGGTGCCGGCCGCGGCCATCTGCCGCCTGCGCTCCAGGTACTCGTCGATGCCGCGCGGCAGCATCCGCAGCGAGCGGTCGCCCAGCAGCGCCAGCACCCGGTCCGTGGTCCGCTCGATGAAGAACCGGTCGTGCGAGATCACGATCATCGACCCGGGCCAGCCGTCGAGCAGGTCCTCCAGCTGGGTCAGGGTCTCGATGTCGAGGTCGTTGGTGGGCTCGTCGAGGAAGAGGACGTTGGGCTCGTCCATCAGCAGCCGAAGGATCTGCAGCCGGCGCCGCTCACCGCCGGAGAGGTCGCCGACCGGCGTCCACTGCTTCTCCTTGGTGAAGCCGAACTGCTCGCACAGCTGCCCCGCGGTCATCTCCCGGCCCTTGCCGAGGTCGACCCGGTCGCGCACCTGCTGCACCGCTTCGAGCACCCGGAGGTTCGGATTCAGCTCGGAGACCTCCTGGGAGAGGTAGGCCAGCTTGACCGTCTTGCCGACGACGACCTTCCCGGCCGCGGGCTGCGCGTCGCCCTGGGTGCGGGCCGCCTGCTCCAGCGCCCGCAGCAGCGAGGTCTTGCCCGCGCCGTTGACCCCGACCAGTCCGATCCGGTCGCCGGGGCCGAGCTGCCAGGTGAGGTGGGTGAGCAGCGTCTTGGGTCCGGCCTGGACGGTCACGTCCTCCAGGTCGAAGACGGTCTTGCCGAGCCGGGCGTTGGCGAACTTCATCAGCGCGCTGGTGTCGCGGGGCGGCGGCACGTCCGCGATCAGCTCGTTGGCCGCCTCGATGCGGTAGCGCGGCTTGGACGTGCGGGCGGGGGCGCCGCGCCGCAGCCAGGCCAGCTCCTTGCGCATCAGGTTCTGCCGCTTGCCCTCCTCGGTGGCGGCGATCCGCTCCCGTTCGGCACGGGCGAAGACGTAGTCGCTGTAGCCGCCCTCGTACTCGTGGACGCTGCCGCGCTGGACGTCCCACATGCGCGTGCAGACCTGGTCGAGGAACCAGCGGTCGTGGGTGACGCAGACCAGCGCGGAGCGCCGGGCGCGCAGGTGGCCGGCCAGCCAGGAGATGCCCTCGACGTCGAGGTGGTTGGTCGGCTCGTCGAGGACGATCAGGTCCTGTTCCGCGATGAGCAGCTTGGCGAGCGCGATCCGGCGGCGCTCACCGCCGGAGAGCGGGGCGATGACGGTGTCCAGTCCGTGCTCGAAGCCCGGCAGGTCGAGTCCGCCGAACAGCCCGGTCAGCACGTCGCGGATCTTGGCGCTGCCCGCCCACTCGTGGTCGGCCAGATCACCGATGACCTCGTGGCGGACGGTCGCCTTCGGGTCGAGGGAGTCGTGCTGGGTGAGGACACCGAGGCGCAGCCCGCCGTTGTGGGTGACGCGGCCGGTGTCGGCGTCCTCCAGCTTGGCGAGCATCCGGATGAGGGTCGTCTTGCCGTCCCCGTTACGACCGACGACACCGATCCGGTCCCCCTCGGACACACCGAGGGACACACCGTCGAGCAGCGCACGGGTGCCGTACACCTTGCTGACCTGCTCGACATTGACGAGGTTGACGGCCACAAACGCTCCAGCTCGAAGGGAGAACACTGAACCTTCAGCGTAGTCGCCACGGCGCGGAGCTCCTTACGAGCGCCCGCTCACCCCGGTTCCCTGCGGTACCTTGCCCGGATTGATCAAGATCCGGGCGGGTTCCCGGGTCTCACCGGGGTGGGGAACTTCATGGGACGACGTACGGTTCGCGGGCCCGCGCCCGTCCTGCTGGCATCCGTCGCGCTGCTGGCATCCGCCGCGCTGACCGGCTGTTCTTCGGGGTCCGGCGGGGGTACGGAGGCGGATACGAAGCCGGGCGGCGGGGCGGGCGCGCACGGGGCGGGCGACAAGGCCGTGGCCAAAGGCGGCACGGTCGGGGGCTCCGGTTCCGGCTGCGAGCTGCCCGTCGTCTTCGACCTGGCGCGGGACTGGAAGGCGAAGGCCGTCGTGCCCGAGGAGCCGGACTCGGAGTTCGCCGCGCTCGGCCGGCAGGGCCCGGTCGCCATGGTGTGCGAGATCGACGCGAAGCCGGCCGGGCACATCGGATTCCTGCGGGTGTGGCAGGGCGACGGCAAGTCCGGCACGGCGCGCGAGGCGCTGGAGGGCTTCGTGAAGGCCGACGAGAACGCCTCGAAGATCACGTACACGGATGCCACGGCCGGAAAGCTGTCCGTGGCCGAGGTCGGCTACACCGTCCACAGCAAGATCATGGAGGAGTCGCGCCCGGCCCGCGCCTTCGCCGTCGCCACCCCGGACGGGCCGGTGGTGGTGCACCTGGGCGGGCTGGACGCGCAGGAGCACGCGGGGATGCTCCCGGCGTTCGAACTGGCGAAGCGGAGCGTCCGGCTCGGCTGAGCGGGGCCGATCAGCAACGAACACCGGCTCATCCACCGCGTGGTCAAGGCCAAGGCCCGCATCGTCCCGTGCCGCCACCTCTGCGGTTGCCGAGCGGCCCTGCCGCACTCCCCCATGCAGCTACGCGCGCTCGATTAGCCACCCGGCCACCGAGTGCGCCGTCACTGAGCGATGGGTGCTGACGCGCACCAGATGCGCAATGCGGCGCGTCGGCCAGTAGCCCGCACCGTAGAGGGCGGATCCCGCCCTGCAAGGGAAACATAATCACGGCCACCGACATCGACTACCGGAAACCAGACAAGCCCCACTGCCGTAAGCACAGCCGGACCTAATCCCTCGCTACGGTGTTCTACCGATTTCCCGGACTCCAGACACAAATGCATTAAAACTCTGGGACTTATTACCTTCCAGACTAAGGCGAGGTCCGATTCGCCGCCCCCACTCCGGTTTGGAGGATATCCTCACTCCATTCATTCGAAGAATCTTCTCAAAAGCGTCAGAACATTTTCCGGAAACCAGGTCGGGATTTACCTTATACGCCCTAGGAACATCTTGCGTTACCTTAGGGAAAGCCGATCGAACCGCCGCCCAGTCCCCAAAGTACCAACTCTCAAGTTCCCTAATAGCAATCCGGTTCAATACGTGAAACCCCCCCTCCTCTCCACATTTGGCGCGAGTAACCAATCCGCATTTTTCAGCAACCGCATCCAGCTTTCGCTTCAAATCGATACAGTCATCCATGTCAAGGTCTACAAGAACCACAACTCGAATATCTTCACCACGCTTACGTGCCGCCGCATAGCCTTGGAGTCTCTGGGGAAGCTTCTTCAGGAGATCCGGCTTACCCTGAAACTGGCGAATCGCGGTCCGAATGCGTTCTCCCTTAAAAATTTTCGCGAGAAGCGGCTTCAGCGCCTCCGCCGCAGACTCTTCCTCGACCAGGAATTCCAAAGAGACAGCAGTGCGTGATCGTTCTCCACCAGCTCGACTCGCCACTTTTCGCGTCATCCGTCAACTCCGACCTCAACCGTCGGAGTCTTGGGCATGGGGAGGTCGCCAAAATAATTCTCCTGCCAGAGGGTACCCAGCAGAGCCCCTTGCTCGAGCATGTCATTTACTAGCGGGATTACACTCGGTCGAATTACCCTCGTGTAGCCATCATCACCCCGATAGAGAGCAATCACCTCGTCAGGTCTACAAGAATTTACAAATTCATGAGAGTGAGTCGTCACCAACACTTGAGACTTCTCACTGGCCTGCCGACACTGCTGAGCCAATCCAGGGAGAACCGAGTTATAGAGGTGGTTTTCTGGTTCTTCAATACCAATAAACGGGGCAGGGTCAGGATCGTAAAGAAGAGTGAGGTAAGACAGAAGCTTCAGCGTGCCATCTGATGCATTGCTGGCAAGAACCGAATCAGAGAAAGGGGAATCCTTGATGAATAGAACGAGGCGACCATCTGGTGAGGTGGAGTAATCGACCCGCTCAAGCGTCGGAACCGCATCCTGCAGAGACTCTATAACTGACTCAAGCCGCTGAGGATAATTCTCTTTCAGGTATTGAAGAACATTGCTAATATTGTCGCCAGATTGGGAGAGACGCTCTTGTGGTCCAGCAGTGGGAGACTTCCTCTCTTCCGCTACCGAAAGATAGGAAAGATACCAGCCAGAAATGAATCGCCGAAGTGCGGCGACTCGCGGATGAGACTTAAACTGACCCAACGCATTGACGGCAAGCCTGTCTGGCCCGTCAAGGGCCTCTGGATATTTATTCCCTGTAGCCTCGTCCACCACGTAACCCGATCCATGCTGGAAATCAAGAATATGTCGGGGACGCCCTTGAGCTCGACCAGAAGTCCACCGCAGCAATTCTCGACTTACAACCGGACGACCACGCTCTTCATCGATCTCCAGGCGATAGGTTAGAAGATTCTCCTTGGGTTCCTGGCGATAAGAGATTTGAATCGCAATTGGCCCTTCGGCCCCTTTGGATCGAAGCTGCGCCAAACCTCCTCGCCTATCCCATGCGGCTCTGATGCCAACCGTGAATGATGTCTCCATAAAGGCAAAAACATCAAAAAGCGTAGACTTTCCGCTACCATTTGGGCCAATCAGGACACTGAAAGGCTTGAGTCTTTTAATCTCGACATCCTGGAGAACTCGATAGTTCTCCACTTTAATTGCTTCAATTACCGGGGGCCGCATGATAGCTCCTCGTATGAGATCGGCTGGTGCAGAGCTTAAGGGGCGCAGCAGCGCCCGGTGCTCATGTCGGCACAAACCACTGCGCCGGTTGCAGGCGACACCGCCACGCGGGTCTCACGGCAGGTCGCGGAGGCGGTCAGGGCGTCCGCGATCGTCCTGGCCGACGCCTCGTCCTCGGCCAGGAACGCGGTGGTCGGGCCGGAGCCGGAGACCAGCGCGGCCAGGGCGCCCGCGCCGGTGCCCGCCGCCAGGGTGTCGGCCAGCGAGGGCCGCAGCGACAGCGCGGCGGGCTGGAGGCCGTTGCTCAGGGCGGCGGCGAGGGCCTTGGTGTCACCGGTCCGCAGCGCTTCCAGGAGCACCGGGGACGCGACGGGCTCCGGTACGGCCATCCCGGCCGTGAGCCGGTCGAACTCGCGGTAGACGGCCGGGGTGGAGAGGCCCCCGTCCGCGACGGCGAAGACCCAGTGGAAGGTGCCGCCGGTCTCGACCGGGGTCAGCTGCTCGCCCCGGCCGACGCCGAGTGCCGCGCCGCCGACCAGGCTGAACGGGACGTCGCTGCCCAGGTCCGCGCAGATGGCCAGCAGCTCGTCGCGGCCGGCGCCGGTGGACCAGAGCGCGTCGCAGGCCAGCAGGGCACCGGCCCCGTCGGCGCTGCCGCCCGCCATCCCGCCCGCGACCGGGATGTCCTTGTCGATGTGGATGTGCACCCGGGGCTCGATGCCGTACCGCCCGGCCAGCGCGATCGCGGCGCGGGCGGCGAGGTTGGTGGCGTCCAGCGGGACCTGGGCGGCGTCCGGCCCGGCGCAGGTGACGCGCAGTTCGTCGGCGGGGGTGACGGTGATCTCGTCGTAGAGGCCGACGGCGAGGAAGACGTTGGCCAGGTCGTGGAAGCCGTCGGGGCGGGCGGCGCCGACCGCGAGCTGGACGTTGACCTTGGCGGGTACCCGAACGGTGACGCTCTCGCTCATGCGGACGGCTCCGGCTTGTTCTCGACGTCCGGCTTGTTCTCGGCGTCCGGCTTGCTCTCGACGGACGTGGCCTCGACGGACTTGGTCTCAGCGGACTCGGCTTCAGCGGGCCCGGTCGCGGCGGGCTTGTTCTCGGCGATGGCGGCGAACTCCTCGACGGTCAGCGCCTCGCCCCTGGCCTGCGGCGAGATCCCGGCCGCGACCAGGGCGGCCTCCGCGGCGGGCGCGGAGCCCGCCCAGCCGGACAGGGCCGCGCGCAGGGTCTTGCGGCGCTGGGCGAAGGCGGCGTCGACGACCGCGAAGACCTCGGCCTTGCTCGCCGTGGTCGCGACCGGCTCGGCCCGGCGCACCAGGGACACCAGCCCGGAGTCGACGTTCGGGGCGGGCCAGAAGACCTTGCGGCCGATGGACCCGGCGCGCTTGACGTCCGTGTACCAGTTGGCCTTGACCGACGGCACCCCGTAGACCTTGTTGCCCGGCCGCGCGGCCAGCCGGTCGGCCACCTCCGCCTGGACCATGACCAGGGTCCGCTCGATGGTCGGGAAACGGTCGAGCATCGTGAGCAGCACCGGCACGGCGACGTTGTACGGAAGGTTGGCGACCAGTGCGGTCGGCGGCGGGCCCGGCAGTTCCCGTACCTGCATCGCGTCCGAGTGGACGAGGGCGAACCGGTCCGCGCGGTGCGGCATCCGGGCGGTGACCGTGGCGGGCAGGGCGGCGGCGAGCACGTCGTCGATCTCGACGGCGACGACCCGGTCCGCCGCCTCCAGGAGCGCCAGGGTCAGCGAGCCGAGGCCGGGGCCGACCTCGACCACCACGTCGTCCGGACGGACCTCGGCGGTCCGCACGATCCGGCGGACCGTGTTGGCGTCGATGACGAAGTTCTGGCCGCGCTGCTTGGTGGGGCGTACGCCCAGCGTCGCGGCCAGCTCGCGGATGTCTGCGGGGCCCAGGAGGGCGTCGGGCTCTGTGGTGCTCACCCGTCAAGCGTAAGTCGCTCACGGACCTCTTTCGCCAGCCAAGCGCCCGAGCTCCGCGAGTCGACTCACGGACCTCTTCGCCGGCAGGCGGCCGAACCGCCCGACCTCCGCAAGTCGACTTGCGGAGGTCGGGCGCCGCTCAGTAGTCGAACGCGCGAGCCGTGTTGCCGGCGACCGCCGAGGCCATGGTGTCCTCGTCGACGCCCTTCACCGCCGCCATGGCGCGCAGCGTCACCGGGATCAGATACGGCGCGTTGGGCCGTCCGCGGTACGGGGCGGGGGTGAGGAAGGGGGCGTCCGTCTCGACCAGGACCAGTTCGAGGGGCGCCACGACGAGCGCGTCGCGCAGCGGCTGGGCGTTCTTGAACGTCACGTTGCCCGCGAAGGACATGAAGTACCCGGCGTCCGCGCAGATCCGGGCCATGTCCGCGTCGCCGGAGTAGCAGTGGAAGACGGTCCGCTCGGGGGCGCCCGCGTCGGCCAGGACGCGCAGCACATCGGCGTGCGCCTCGCGATCGTGGATGACGAGCGCCTTGCCGTGCCGTTTGGCGATCTCGATGTGGGCCCGGAAGGACTCCTCCTGGGCCGCCACGCCCTCGGGGCCGGTCCGGAAGTAGTCGAGTCCGGTCTCCCCGACGCCGCGTACGTGGTCCAGGGCGGCCAGTGCGTCGATCTCGGCGAGGGCCTCGTGGAGCGCCGCCGTGCCGCCGGCCTCGCGTGCGCCCTGCCGCGACGCCCCCTCCGGGTCGCCGTGCACGATCCGGGGCGCCTCGTTGGGGTGCAGGGCCACCGCCGCGTACACGCTCGGGTGGGCGGCGGCGGTCTCGGCGGCCCAGTGCGAGCCCTTCACGTCGCAGCCCACCTGGATCACGGTGGTCACGTTCACCGCGGCGGCCCTGGCCAGGCCCTCCTCCACGGTGCCGTCCTGCATGTCCAGGTGGGTGTGCGAATCAGCGACCGGCACCCCGAGGGGCTCGGGCAGCGGCGGGGCTTCGGTACGGCTCATGGCCACGATCGTACGAGGCCCGGGGCCGGTGGCTCACTTGCGGTGGAAGGGGTGCAGCAGGTCCGCGAGGTGCCAGTGGTGCTCGCCCCCGGGGACGGCGGTGGCGGCCACGGCCTCCGCCTTCCTTCCGCGGGCGTCGGCGGTGACGTCGGCCGGGCTGCCTGCCGGGGCCCCGGCAGGCGTCCCGACCGGGTTGCTGTCGACGGGCAGGCTGTTGCGCATCAGCTGCTGAACGGTCGAGACCCGGCCGGATCGCATGATGCGCACGACGTGCCCGCCGCAGTTGGCGCAGGTGGGCGTGGAAAGGGGGGAGGGCACGCGCTGGCCGTCCGCCTTGTAGACCACGAAAGCGCTGTTGGAGGCGTCGACGTGGTGCTCTATCTCGTAGGCCTGTTCCCAGCCGTGTCCGCACCTCATGCAGGCGAAGGCGTATGCCTCGTGCACGGTGGTTGCTGCGATCTCACTCATGCCTGCTCCTCTTGTCCGCCGGACAAGCACTCCGGAGAATGCGTCCTGTTATCCAGTGGACGCCTTTACCGGCACAAGCGCACCGGGCCCTGTCGAGTGTTGGAGCGGTCTTGGCCTTCTCGTGGCAAAAGGGGCCGGTACGCGGCTTTCGCTTTGCCTTTCACGATAGTCCTTTGCCCTCCGGCGGGCCGGTCCGAGCCGCGTTCTTTGCCGCGACCACCGCGTCGAACACGTCGCGTTTGGGCAGGCCGGCAGCGGCGGCGACGGCGGCGATCGCCTCCTTCCGCCGCTCCCCCGCCTCCTCTCGCACCTGCACCCTGCGTACCAGCTCTGCGGCGTCCAGTTCCTCGGCTCCGGAGTCGGCCGCGCCCTCGACGACGACGGTGATCTCGCCGCGTACGCCCTCGGCCGCCCAGGCCGCCAGTTCGCCCAGCGGGCCGCGCTTCACTTCCTCGTAGGTCTTGGTCAGCTCACGGCAGACGGCGGCGCGCCGCTCTGTCCCGAACACCTCGGCCATCGCGGCGAGGGTGTCGTCGAGCCGGTGCGGGGCCTCGAAGAAGACCATGGTGCGGCGCTCCGCGGCGACCTCGCGCAGCTTGCCGAGGCGCTCGCCGCCCTTGCGCGGCAGGAAGCCCTCGAAGCAGAACCGGTCCACCGGCAGCCCGGACAGGGCGAGCGCGGTGAGCACGGCCGACGGTCCGGGCACCGCGGTGACCCTGATGCCCTGCTCGACGGCGGCGGCGACGAGCCGGTAGCCGGGGTCGGAGACGGACGGCATCCCGGCGTCCGTGACCAGCAGGACGCGGGACCCGCCGGTCAGCGCCTCGACGAGTTCCGGCGTACGGGCGGACTCGTTGCCCTCGAAGTACGAGACGACACGCCCCGTGGTGTGGATGCCCAGCGCCTGGGTCAGCCGGCGCAGCCGGCGGGTGTCCTCCGCGGCGACGACGTCCGCCGTCTCCAGTTCGGTGGCGAGGCGTGGCGGGGCGTCCGCCACATCGCCGATGGGGGTCCCTGCGAGTACCAGCGTTCCAGTCGTCTCCGTCACAACGTCCATTCTCCCAGCACGGGCGGCACCACTCGCACAGATGCGTTCCCTACGATGGCGCGGTGACGAGTACAGCGCCCGATGCCCGGCAGGGCCAAGACGCCGGGGATCAGTACGGCCCGGAGCCGACTTCCTGGCAGCAGCGGCTGCGCCGCTTCGGCCATTCACCGCGGCCGGGGATCGGGCTGCGGGAGCGGCTGGTTCCGCCGTACACCCGCCCCGGGAGCCGCCTGTGGGCGGTGCTCGGGGTGCCTCCGGTGCTCGCGGACCGGCTGCTGCGCTGGTCGGCCTGGGGCGGTCCGCTGCTGGTGGCGCTGGTCGCCGGGGTGCTGCGGTTCTGGAACCTGGGCAGCCCGCACGCGGTGATATTCGATGAGACGTACTACGCCAAGGACTCCTGGGCGCTGATCAACCAGGGCTACGAGGGGGCCTGGCCCAAGGACGTCGACAAGCTGATCCTGGACGACCCGTCCAAGGTGAACATCCCGGTCGACCCCGGATATGTGGTGCACCCGCCGGTCGGCAAGTGGATCATCGGGATCGGCGAGCAGATCTTCGGCTTCACGCCGTTCGGCTGGCGGTTCATGGTCGCGGTGCTCGGCACGCTGTCGGTGCTGATGCTGTGCCGGATCGGCCGCAGGCTCTTCCGCTCGACGTTCCTGGGCTGTCTGGCGGGCGCGCTGCTCGCGGTGGACGGGCTGCACTTCGTGATGAGCCGCACGGCGCTGCTCGACCTGGTGCTGATGTTCTTCGTGCTGGCCGCGTTCGGCTGTCTGCTGATCGACCGGGACTGGGCGCGGCGCCGGCTCGCGGCGGCGCTGCCGGTCGACGCGGAGGGGGTGCTGCGGCCGGACGTCGTCGTGGCGGAGCGGCTGCGCCTGGGCTGGCGGCCGTGGCGGATCGCGGCCGGGCTCATGCTCGGACTGGCCTTCGCCACCAAGTGGAACGGGCTGTACATCCTGGTCGCGTTCGGCCTGATGACGGTCCTGTGGGACGTGGGCGCGCGGCGTACGGCGGGCGCGATGCGGCCGTACACGGCGGTGCTGAAGCGGGACCTGGTTCCGGCGTTCGTCTCCACGGTGCCGGTGGCGATCCTGACCTACGTCGCCTCGTGGACCGGCTGGATCATCCACAACTCCCCCACCCGGCACGGCTATTACCGGGACTGGGCGGCGACCGACGGCAGGGGCGGCAGCTGGACGTGGCTGCCGGACTGGCTGCGCAGCCTGTGGCACTACGAGTACCAGGTCTACGAGTTCCACGTGAACCTGACGTCCGGGCACACCTACCAGTCCAATCCGTGGAGCTGGATCGTGCTGGGCCGGCCGGTCTCGTACTTCTACGAGGAGCAGAACGGCTGCGCCGCCTCGGAGACCGGCAAGTGCGCCCGCGAGGTGCTGGCGCTCGGTACGCCGCTGCTGTGGTGGGCCTCGTGCTTCGCGCTGGTGTACGTGCTGTGGCGCTGGGTCTTCCGCCGCGACTGGCGGGCGGGCGCGATCGCGTGCGGGGTGGCGGCTGGCTGGGTGCCGTGGTTCCTGTACCAGGAACGCACCATCTTCCTTTTCTACGCGGTGGTGTTCGTGCCGTTCCTCTGTCTCGCGGTGGCGATGATGATCGGGGCGATGCTGGGTCCGGCGGCGGGTACCGGGGCGAAACACGAACTGGGGCTGACGACCGGTGATCCCTCGGGCGAACGGCGCCGGACGCTGGGGGCGGTCGCGGCGGGTGTCCTGGTGCTGCTGATCGTCTGGAACTTCATCTACTTCTGGCCGCTGTACACGGGGACCGCGATCCCGGAGGGCTCCTGGCGCGACCGGATGTGGCTGGACACCTGGATCTGACCGGGCGGACGGACACTTGGGGGGCGTGACCACCGGTCACGCCCCCCAAGTGTCTACAGGCCGCTGAAGGCGTCAGGACAGCTTGATGCTTCCACCGGACTGGACGTCTCCGGAGTCGCCGGCTTCGATGACGTTCACAGGCCCCTGCGCGCAGGCCGCGTCGGCGAAGACTTCGGCATTCGAGTCGGTCAGGTTGTCGACCTGGGCGCCCTCGTCGCCTGCGGCGTAGCAGCCGGCCGCGGGGTCCTGGTACTCCGTTCCGTTGACGACCAGCGTGCCGCTCGCGGCGAATGCCGACTGGGTCCCGGCGAACGCGAGCATGCCGGCAGCGGCGATGCTGCCGAGGGAAATCAGGGTGCGACGCATGTGGGGGGTCCTCCTGTGTCAGGTAGGTCAGGGGCACTTTCCGTACGCCCTCACCAGCAATGATCACCAAGAGTTGTGCTCATAAACGGAGAGTCATCACAACGAGTGGGCGGGTGCGCCTCCTTGACGGAGAAGGCACACCTCCTTGACGGAGAAGAACTCGACGGAGAAGGAAGAGAAAGAGCCGGATGCCCGCATATGGCCGCCCCGTTCACGCCATCACGGATCGCGTTCCGATAACAACCGGCTCCGCTGTCACTACCGTCCCGTAAAGTGCCGGGAAATGCCCCCTTGAACGTGTTCAAGGGGGCCTCCTGGGGAGGGGGACTGCAGGAATGCGCAGTGGAGTGAAGATAGGAATAATCGGCGGGGTGTTCACGGTCGTGGTCGGTGGTGTGGGCTACGGCGCGTACAACATCCTGGACGGGCTCGGGGACAGCGGCGTCGGGGGCGGCACGGACACCGAGACCACCTCGCAGGAGGTGCGGACCGGGCCGGTCACCGAGCAGGAGATAGCCGACACGTCGAAGAAGTTCCTCGCGGCGTGGGCGAAGGGCGACGCGGCGGTCGCGTCCCACCTCACCAACAACGAGGGCGATTCCGGACCGGCGTTGACCGGCTACCGCGATACGGCCCATGTCACCAAGGCCGTGATCACGCCCGGCCCGGCGGTCGGCGCGAAGGTCCCGTACACCGTCGAGGCGACCGTCTCGTACAAGGGGACGACGAAGCCCTGGTCGTACAAGTCCGAACTGACCGTGGTGCGCGGCCAGTCCACCGGCCACGCGCTCGTCGACTGGAAGCCCGCCGTCCTCCACCCGGACCTGGCCAAGGGCGAGTCGCTGGAGACGGGCGAGGCGAAGACCGCGCCGATCGAGGCGGTCGACCACAACGGCCAGGTGCTCACCAAGGAGAAGTACCCCTCGCTCGGCGTCATCCTGGACGAGCTGCGCAAGAAGTACGGCGGGAAGACCGGCGGCACCGCGGGCGTAGAGACCTGGATCAACAGCGCGAGCGAGGACGGCGCGAACAAGACGCTGCTGACCCTGGTCAAGGGGAAGCCGGGCAAGCTGGCGACCACGCTGGACGCGAAGATCCAGGCAGCGGCCGAGCGGGGCGTGAAGAAGTTCGAGCAGTCGTCCGTGGTGGCCGTAGAGCCGTCGACCGGCGCGATCCGCGCCATCGCCAACAACCGGGACGACGGCTACGACGCGGCCCGGTGGGCGAAGGTGGCGCCCGGCTCGACGATGAAGATCGTGACGGCCGCGATGATCATCCAGAACGGCCTGGGCAGCGCGAACGGGCCGGTCAAGTGCCCGTCCAGCGTGAGCTGGAAGGGGGTCACCTTCCACAACCTGGACAACTTCGACATGACGGACGGCCCCACGTTGAAGCGGGCCTTCGCCAAGTCCTGCAACACGGCGTTCATCAAGCCGGTACTGCCGCTGGGTGACGGCAAGCGTGACACCGCGCTCGGCGTCGAGGCCGCGCAGTACTTCGGGATCGGCCGCAACTGGCAGACCGGCATCTCGACGTTCGACGGCAGCGTGCCCGAGTCACAGAACGCGGAGACGGCCGCGTCGTTCATCGGCCAGGGCAAAATCGAGATGAACCCGCTGAACATGGCCTCCGTCACCGCCACCGCCGTCAGCGGCCGGTTCCGGCAGCCCTACATCGTCCCGCAGAACCTGGACAACCGGACCTTCGCCGTCGCGAACCCGCTCCCGGGCGGGGTGTCGGCGCAGCTGAAGGAGATGCTGAACTACACCGCCACCAGCCCGGAGGGCACCGGCACCAAGGCCATGGCGCGGGTGGGCGGCACCAAGGGCGCCAAGACGGGCTCCGCCGAGGTCGACGGCCACGCCTCGTCCGACAGCTGGTTCACCGGCTTCAGCAACGACCTGGCAGCGGCGGCCCTCGTCCAGTCCGGCGGCCACGGCGGGGACGCGGCAGGACCGGTCGTCGCGGAGGTCCTGCTCGCGGGTCCGTGAGCGGTGCGGCGAAGCACCGGTGGCCAAAGAAGTTGACGAACACCATCCGGTTTCCTGATAGTCGTAGCAGTGGATCAGGCTCGCCGAGATCGGTCCGGACCTGGGGAATGTCCAGCGGAAGTCGTCAGCGGGTACAGGGGGTAAAGCGCCATGGCCGTCGGCTGGACACTGCTGCTCGCGCTGGCCGTCACGGGCGCGGTCGCGGTCGGCCGGCGACTCCACCGCTACCCGGGAGGCATGGGGTTCGCCTTCGGCGGCGAGCACTCCGCCGCGCGCCACGACCTCGACACCGCGCGGAACGCCCTGCGCGCTCTGGAGCGGGCGGCGCAGCGGGAGCTGTCCGGCGCGCAGGCCGCCGCCCGGAAGGCCGAGCGCATCCACCGCCGCCGGGTGAGCAGCGCGGAGGCGGACCTCGCCTACCTGCGCGAGCCGGGCCGCGGCTCGTACCTGACGGAGATCCAGCACCTCTCCCTCTACCAGCACATCCTCGTCGCGGACGTCCCCGACGAGTGGCCCGGCGACCTTCCCCTGGACCGGATCGCCATCCGCTGCGACCACACCCCGACGGCCTCGCACATCTACCTGACCGGCCCGGACGGGCGCCAGTACCTGCTGACCTACCCGGTGTACGAGCTCGGCGAGGAGTACGTCCGCAAGTTCGTCCTCGACGTCCGCAACGCGATCCCCGCCGCCAGGACGTTCCAGCAGGACCGGCCCCGCCTCATCCGTGAGTCGGAGGCCGAGCTGAGACGGGTCCTGAACGACACCACCGGACGCTCGGAGGCGGGTCTCCGCCTCGACGCGCTCGCCGCCGGACAGGCCGGCGATCCCCGTATCCCCGGAGCACGCCAGGATCTCGACGCCGCCCGCGCCCGCTGGCACGCGCTCACCGGCCACCGCCCCCGCTGAACAGAACCAGGTACCACCGTGACACCGCTCGTCGCCACAGCCGTCCTGATCGCCGCGTTCACGCACGCCGGCTGGAACGCCATCGCACACGCGATCAAGGACCAGCTGGTCTCGTTCACCCTGATCTCCGGCGGCGGACTGCTGATCGGCGCGGCCGCCGCCGCCTTCGTCCCGTTCCCGGCCGCGGACGCCTGGCCGTACCTGGCCCTGTCCGCCGCCCTGCACGTGACGTACATGCTGCTGCTGATGCGCTCGTTCACCCTGGGCGACTTCGGCCAGATGTATCCGATCGCCCGGGGCACCGCCCCGCTCGTCGTCACCGTCCTGGCCGCCGTCTTCGTGGGCGAACGCCCGGACGGCTGGGCCACGGCGGGCGTCGCGGTGGCCTCCGCGGGGCTGGTCGGGATGGCCCTGTGGGGCATCCGCGGCTCCGGCAAGCGCCCGCACTGGCCCGCGATCGTCGCCGCGCTGGCGACCGGTCTCGCCATCGCCGGCTACACGACGGTCGACGGCGTGGGCGTACGCGCCTCGGGCAGTTCGCTCGGATACATCGCCTGGCTGATGATCCTTGAGGGCGTCGCGATCCCCGTCTACGCCCTGTACCGCCGCCGCTCCGCACTGACCGCCCAACTCCGCCCGTACGCACTGCGCGGACTGCTCGGCGCCGCCCTCTCGGTCACGGCGTACGGGCTCGTCCTGTGGGCCCAGACCCGCGCCGCACTGGCCCCGGTCGCCGCCCTGCGCGAATCATCGATCATCGTCGGCGCGGCCATCGGCACGGTGTTCTTCAAGGAACGGTTCGGCGCCCCGCGCGTCGCGGCGGCGGGGCTGATGGTGGTGGGCATCGGGCTGATGCTGCATACGAGTTGAAGGCCAGGCGGGGACGCGAGGTCGGAGCGGAGGCACTTGAAGGCTCTGATCAGGTGGTGTACTCCAGCTCCGTCATCGCGGCATGTCGGACGGCCCTCGCCACCTCGCTGACGTCGAGCCCGGACAGGTACTTCACCAGGGCGTCGCGAGTCCCCAGGAGCTGCCTGCCCAGCTCGGCCCCATCGAGTTGTCCTGGGCGGACGACCTGTCGGAATTCGCCCTGCGAGACAGCACCGGCCACCATCTGCTCGGCAAGCCAGAGGGGCGTGCGCTCCCGCAGGGCGAACGTCAGGTGGACGCTGGTCTCATCGGAGTCCTCGACGCGAGGGTTGTGGACCCAGCCGCGCGGCAGCAAGAGGGACTGGCCGACCTTGAGGTCGACCTCGTTGTCAGGACCCTCCGCTTCCCACTTCGTAATGTAGTCATCCCGCCAGACCCGCCAACTCTCGTTGAATTCACGCATGGGGGCCTCTACCGGGGGTCGCCAGAGCTGCCACCGCTTAACACCTGCGGTCTGCACAATCACAGCCATCTGCTGATCCCAGTGGTGGCGCAGACCCTGGTTACCGGGAGGGGTCAGGAAGGCGTGCACGTAGTTCGAGTATCCCGTCTCCTCCTGGACGCGCCTGGAGACGCGCGCCATATACGGCAATACCCTCTGGAGGTTGCCCAGGCGGATCGTGTGTCCGCTCTCGTGCAGTCGCCGCAGCTTGGCTGCGTCGGTCCGGCCGTTCGTCATGAACGCGGCCTTGTTCAAGGACGGGTTCGGAGCCCGAACGACCGCGATCTCGTCCGCAGGTGCGCAGCCGGTGAAGAGATAGTCCTTCAGGAAGTCCGCCGTGATCGTCTCGTCCAGGGCCGTACTGCCTCGCTCGTACACGCGGGGCTCGTCCGGCCAGTTCAGGAGAAGATCGGTCACACCTTCCTCGGGCAGTAAGAGACTCAGTGACATGCCGGTCACCTCTCGTGCTACTGGGGCGGCAGGGGGCAGGGAAGCTCGGGGTGGAACCGGTTCGGGCAGCACACGACGGAGAAAGCGATCAGGTTCTTCGACGGCATGTAGTACACCCAGCTCACATCAACGCCGCAGGGCAGGACGTCAGTGGCGTATTCCAACTTGCTGTCGAGACTGTTGTACGCCCGGAGACCGTCGGCGCGCTCGAACGGAAGATTCGCCTCGTACTGCTTGGTCAGCCACGCGATGGCAATACCCATATCGGCCCACGTGCGGTCGGCGGAGACGTGGTTCCTCTTCGTCAGCCACCAGCCGGTCATGGTGGGCGGCACATTGCCCGTCTGGAACTCGGCGGCAGCTTCGCGGTACCGATCGAGCACCTGTTGCTGCTTCTTGTCCTCTGGATTCAGAACCGAAGGCGGCCCATTGGGATGCGGTGGCCGCCGGCCTCCTTCTCGTGCGTACACCGGGGACGGTCCGGTCCACGGTCCGTACCCATGCCAGTGTCCTGACCAGCTCATCTGTACCTTTCCGAGACGTGCCGGGCCGCCCCGCCGGGGCAGGGCGGCCCGCAATGCCGAGTGGGGAGGAGCCAGACTAGAGCGGCAGCCCCTGCTTCTTGACCCAGCCGAGGGCGAAGTCGTTGAGTTCCGCCTCGGTGAACCTGAGTTCGAGACCAGCCCCCTCGGGCTTGTTGTCGCGAACGGCGAAGGCAGTGCCCGATCCGGAGATGGCCCCGACCTCGACGCACGACTCGTGTTCGCCGTTGAGGTTGCCGCCACAGAAGTTCTCGAACGTGGTGCCTTCGGCCGTGAGGCCGTAGAGGTCAATCATGGAAAATCCTCCTGGTGCTGGGCTGAGCGGAGATTCGTTCTCCGCGCCGTCGTGCACTTGCGACCCGTCCCGGACGGTCTTGCCGGATCCACCGGGAGCGGGGCCCTGCCCGCCTCCACCAGCAGTACGGGGGCTGCTGGTGGGGGCGGCGTCTGCGAGTCGGGAAAGGGCCATGCCGCCGACACGGATGGCAGCCGGCGTCTCCACGCCGTCGCGGTAACCGACCGGCCGCATCGGGGCGCACTCGCCCCAGCTCAACAATCCGCAGGTGTGGAGACGCACCGTCGACACTCAGCGAAGGAAGGACGATTCCAACATCGGCCAGCGCCGCCCGAAGGGACTTCACCGCTCCGAATGGGGTGATGACCCACTGTTCTTCGGTTGCCATGAACCAGACGCTAGAAGCCCACAGTTGGCGCGCCCGTGCTGTTTTCTCGAAATTGCTCAGCGGGGAAGGTGGATTGCTGCTTTTTTCGCCTGCCCCTTGCCTGACTCCGTAGTACCGGACTGATCTGCTCGGCCATGCTGTTGCATAACACCACCGGAAGGGAGAACGTCCATGGCTCGTCAGCTGCGCTTCACCGGCACGGACAGCAAGGTCGACGGTTGCCCCGCCCTGCACACCGACGAGAACACCGGCGAGATCATTGTCCAAGGCCCGCCAGTGACCGACCCCGAAGAGCTCGCGCAGCTCCAGCACTTCGGGCCGGACGATGCGGCGGTGGCCGTACCGCGCGAGCTGCTCGTGAACTGGGGACCGAAGGAGATGGAGCGAGTGCCGGAACTCGTAGACCGGGAAACGTTCCGGCGGCTCTTCGTGACCTTCAAGCACACCGCGTGGAGGCTGGAGACGCGACGCGGATACGCGTCGGACCGGCAGGACCCCGACTTCCAGGCATTCCTTGCCACCGGGTCCTCGCCGTGCGACCCGAACGAGCCCTGGTTCATCAACATCAGGGCCCAGACGGACCGCGGCAAGCGCGTCGAGCGCGTCCGGATCGCTGACAACCCGCCCACCACGGGCCAGCTCTTCCTCCTCGACTACGCCCGGCACAACGCCATGGCCGGCGAGGACATCCGCTATCTCTGGCGCGAGGACGCCGACAGAGCCGCTCTGCCCGCAGAGGACTTCTGGATCTTCGACTCACGGATTGTCGCCGTACTGCGCTTCGACGACGAAGACAACATGCTCGACATAGAGCTGATCACCGAACCCGCCGAGGTCATGCGGTACGCGGTCGTCCGCGACGCCGCCATGCACCACGCCGTCCGGTACGACCAGTTCGCGGTCCAGGTGGCCGCGACGACCGAATAGCGACGCGTGACCGGTGAGCACTGACTACCAACAAGCACGAGCCTCGCTGGGAGTGCGGCTGCGGGGACTCCGCTTGTCGTGCCCCAGCGGCCGACTCACCGGTCAGCAGCTCGCTCAGCGGCTCGGCTGGGCCGGCTCCAAGGTCAGCAAGCTGGAGAACGGCAAGCAGACAGCCACCCCCGAGGACCTTCGAGCGTGGGCCAACGCGACCGAGCAACCGGGCGCGTACGCCGAGCTGGCCGCCCGGCTGGCTGGGTTCGAGTCCCACATCAGGTCATGGCGAAGAGCCTTGGCCAACGGCTTCAAGCCCTTGCACGAAGGCCTCAGTGCGGAGATCGACCGCACCTCGGACATATGGGTCTGGGAAGAGTCGGTTGTCGCCGGGCTGCTGCAGACCCCGGAGTACACGCGCCATGTCATCCAGCGGTACTCGAACTTGCTGGGGGGAACCGCCGACATCGAGGACGCCGTGCGCTCACGGGTTCAGCGGCAGGAGTGGTTGTACCGGCCTGGTCACACCATGCACGTGCTGCTGTGGGAGGCCGCGTTGCGATCGCTGATCTGCCCTCCTTCGGTGCTGGCCACGCAGCTCGACCGCCTCACCGGCATGATCGGCATGGACACAGTCGAGCTGGGCGTCATTCCGTTCACGGCGCCCGTGAAGATCGTGCCTGCCAACGGTTTCTGGCTCCTCGATGACCGCGTGGTCGTCACGGAGGACTGGCACGCCGAAGTGTGGTTGGACGACTCCGAAAACGTCACCCTGTACACGAAGGTCTGGAAGACCCTTCGCGAGTCGGCTGTTTACGGGTCAGACGCGCACAACGTCATCAGCACGGCCCGACGGGCGCTGAAATCCCATTGTGGCGCATGAGGCTCACCGAGCCGAGGAACGGGTCGGCCTCACACGGACCGTTGGGCTTCTGTCTACGGGGCCGTGCCGAGCCGCCGCGTCAGGTCCATCACCATCACCGAGCCCCACTCCTGCCGTTCGGCCTCCGTGAAGCCCAGCCGGAGGTAGAACGCGTGCGCCCCGGGATTTCCGGCGCCGACGCCGAGGTGCAGTCCGGGCACCCCGCGCTCGCGCAGGGCTGTCAGCAGGGCGTCCATCAGGCGGCGGCCGAGGCCGGCGCCCTGGCCGCGCGGGAGGATGTCGATGTGGAGGTGGGCCGGGTAGCGCTCGTACAGGGCCTTCGGCTCCGGCGGTCCGGGGCGGTGGATGTGCTCCACGCACTGCCGGTCCTTCGTCCCGTCGCCCGGGTCGGGCGTCGACAAGGGCGTCGACAAGGGCGGGAGCGGGAGCGGGTAGCGCAGTCGGAGTTCGGGCCACCAGTGCTCCTCCAGCCAGCCGTCGAAGGCGTGGCTGTCGGCGGTCGCGACGACGTAGCCGAGCACCCCGCTCGCGTCGGCGGCGACGAAGGTGAGGCCGGGGTCGGCGGCCGGGTAGGGGCCCGCGTAGATGTGCGGGAGCAGATCGGGGTCGCCGTAGAGCCCGGTCGCGTCCCGGCCGGAGTCACCGGTGCGCAGGCACACCCGGTACATCCCGGGCAGGTCGAAGGGCTGGAAGGGGCGTATGTCGATGCTCATCGCGCCGCTGCCCTCGCCGCCATCGCCATCGTGAGCCGCGCCGAGTGCGCGAACCACGCCGTGCGCGGGGGCCATCCCCCGGTCCGGCGTCCGATGTTGCCGCTCTCCCCGTGGGGCTCCGGGCGGAGTCCTCGCCGCAGTCCCGGTTCGCACTCTCGCAGTTCGGCCGTCATCCCGGCAGCGTACGCAACCGGCGGATGTTGATGCTCTTCCGGCCCAGCCGCCCGCGCTGGCTCTCGGCAGTTGACGGAGCGGTCCCCCGGGTCCGTGAAGTGCGTCGCCCGCCCTCGCGCACCGCCTGACGTACACGGTCCCCGAGTCCACCTCTCATATACGCGGCGTCCAGCGAATGGCCACGCGGATCGGGCGATCCACGAACCGGCCCAGGCCACAGCATATTACCGGCGGTAACCCGCCGCGCTCCGCCAACTCCGCCCGACGCGTCGGTCGTTCACGAACTATTGACACGCTCTTGTCAGGAGCGGAACACTCCGGAATGGGAGAGCGCTCTCCCACCTTCATGCACCCCCACCCACGCAGCAGGAGGTCTCCATGCCACGGAGGTCGAGAACACTCACCGGACTGCTCTTGTTCACCTCGCTGACCCTGACCACCGCAGGGATCGCGGGGATCGCCGCGACGGCGAACGCGTCGACCGAGAAGCCGGTCGCGGCGGCGGGCGCGCACACCGAGCACGCCGCGTACTCCATGCCGGGGATGCCCGGCATGCCCGCCTCCAC
The DNA here is from genome assembly GCF_041435055.1 of Streptomyces sp. NBC_00341. Lineage (NCBI taxonomy): Bacteria > Bacillati > Actinomycetota > Actinomycetes > Kitasatosporales > Streptomycetaceae > Streptomyces > Streptomyces sp. NBC_00341. The sequence goes on from NZ_CP108002.1 coordinate 3,516,706, forward strand.
CAAGGCTTCGGGCGACGACCCGGACGGGGACGGCTACATCATGGCCGACCCGCCGGTCACCGGGGTCACCCCCTCGATGGAGGTGCCGCCGTCGGCGTACTTCCACGAGTTCCAGGCCAAGTGCGCCCCGACCCACACGGCTCCGGACGACCCGATCGTCTACCCGGGCCAGCCCGGCAAGTCCCACGACCACACGTTCATGGGCAACACCACGACCAACGCCTACACCACCGCCGCGTCACTGGAGACCGGTGACACGACGTGCCTGGCGCCCGGCGACAAGTCCGGGTACTGGATGCCGAGCCTCTTCAACGGGGACACGAAGATCCTCCCCGAGGGCGTCCAGACGATCTACTACAAGTCCGGAGTCACCGACTACCGGAGCGTGCGCCCCTTCCCGAAGGGACTGCGGTACGTCGTCGGCAGCCCGATGCAGACCCAGGACGAGTTCAAGAACCTCAAGGGCACCGTCGAGGGCTGGGAGTGCGGTGAGTCGTTCAAGAACTTCGACTTCCCGGCCAACTGCCCGACCAGCCGGGACACCTACCTCAACCTGCGCCTCCAGGCGCCGAGTTGCTGGGACGGCATCCACCTGGACACGCCCGACCACAAGAGCCACATGGCGTACCCGGTCGCCGGAGGCGCCAACTACAACTCGTGCCCGGCCGACCACCCCGTCGCCCTGCCGATGATCGAGTTCAAGATGGCCTGGCCGGTCAACGGTGACATGTCGCAGGTGAAGCTCGCCAGCGGCAAGGGCTTCTCGTTCCACTACGACTTCATGAACGGGTGGGACACCGCCACGCTCGACGCGATGGTCACCCACTGCGTCAAGGGCGGGCTCCAGTGCGACCCGCACGGCTACGACGAGAACCACCCCGAGAAGGGCGCCGTTCTCAACGGGGACTACGAACTCCCGTAGCCCGCGAGGCCGGACGGTCGGGCGACCGGACGACCGGACGGCCGCACCCCGGGTGGGGGTCTTTTTTCGGACCATCTTGGAGAGCGCTCTCCAAGATCACCCGGGGTCACTCCTCCCCCACCTGCCTCCCCCACCTGCCTTCCCGCTGTCTCCCTGTCTCCCCCATCACTTACCCCACCTCCTCCCCCACCCTCAAGGAGATCGACATGCACCACCCCCCCACTCGTACGGCCAAACGTCTCGTGGCCCCCTTCGCGGCGGCGGCCCTGCTGGCCGGTGCGATGGTGGCCCTCCAGGCACCCGCCGCCCAGGCGGCCGGCAGCGTCGTCAAGGTCACCGGTTCACAGGGTGCCTGGCAGCTGACCGTCGACGGTTCGCCGTACACCGTCAAGGGTCTGACCTGGGGCCCCTCGGTCGCCGACGCCGAGAAGTACATGCCGGACGTGGCGTCCATGGGCGTCAACACCATCCGCACCTGGGGCACCGACGCCACCAGCAAGCCGCTCTTCGACACGGCGGCGGCCAACGGCGTCAAGGTGATCGCCGGATTCTGGCTCCAGCCGGGCGGCGGTCCGGGCAGCGGCGGCTGCGTCAACTACCTGACGGACACCCAGTACAAGAACGACATGCTCGCCGAGTTTCCCAAGTGGGTGGACACCTACAAGGACAACCCCGGCGTGCTGATGTGGAACGTCGGCAACGAGTCGACGCTCGGCCTGCAGAACTGCTACAGCGGTGACGAGCTGGAGGCCCAGCGCAACGCGTACACCACCTTCGTGAACGACATCGCGAAGAAGATCCACACGGTGGACCCCAATCACCCGGTCACCTCCACCGACGCCTGGACGGGCGCCTGGCCGTACTACAAGAAGAACGCGCCGGACCTCGACCTCTACGCCGTCAACGCCTACAACGCGGTGTGCAACATCAAGTCCGACTGGGAGCAGGGCGGTTACGACAAGCCCTACATCGTCACCGAGACGGGTCCGGCCGGTGAGTGGGAGGTCGACGACGACGCGAACGGCGTCCCGACCGAGCCGACCGATGTCGCGAAGGCCGAGGGCTACACCAAGGCGTGGGGCTGCATCACCGGCCACACCGGGGTGGCGCTCGGCGCCACGATGTTCCACTACGGCGTCGAGGACGACTTCGGCGGCGTCTGGTTCAACCTGCTGCCGGGCGGCGAGAAGAGGCTCTCGTACTACGCCGTGAAGAAGGCGTACGGCGCGGACACCTCGGGCGACAACACCCCGCCGGTCATCACCGACATGAAGGTGGACAACGCCACCGCCGGCGTCCCCACCGGGGGCGATGTGAAGATCAGCGCCAAGGTGTCCGACCCGGACGGCGACGCGGTCACCTCCCAGGTGCTGTTCAGCAGCAACTACATCGACCAGAACAAGGCGCTCGTCCCGGCCGAGACCAAGGACAACGGCGACGGCACCCTGACCGCGAAGGCGCCCAGCAAGACGGGCGTCTACAAGGTCTACGTGAAGTCCACGGACGGCAAGGGCAACGTGGGCATCGAGACCGCGTCCCTCAAGGTGATCCCGCCGAAGGTGGACGGGACGAACGTGTCGCAGGGCAAGACCGCCACGGCGTCCTCGTTCCAGACCGACCCGACCGGCGGCTGCCCGTGCAGTGCGGCCAACGCGGTGGACGGCAAGTTCGACACCCGCTGGGCCAGTGACTGGAGCGACCCGCAGTGGGTCCAGGTCGACCTGGGCGCCTCGACGGCCTTCAAGCACGTGCAGCTCGCCTGGGACCCGGCGTACGGCAAGGCGTACGACATCCAGACGTCCGAGGACGGACAGAGCTGGACGACGGTGAAGTCGGTGACCGACGGCAACGGCGACATCGACGACATCGACGTCAACGGCACCGGTCGCTACGTGCGGATCAACGGCACGGCGCGCGGCTCCGGCTACGGCTACTCGCTCTACGAGTTCGGCGTCTACAGCTGACAGGAGAAGGGCCCTCATGATGATCAACAACCTGGGGCGGGCACAGCCCTACGCGCTCAGCCTGTTCCGCATCGTCATCGGGTTGCTCTTCACCTGCCACGGGGTCGCCTCGCTGTTCGGGCTCCTGGGCGACGCGCGGGTGCCGGCGGGCACCTGGCCGAGCTGGTACGCGGCCGTCATCCAGCTGGCCGGTGGCGCCCTGGTGATCCTCGGCCTCGGTACGAGAACGGCCGCCCTGGTCGGCTCCGGCTCCATGGCGTTCGCGTACTTCGACGTGCACCAGCAGCGGGGACTGCTCCCGATGGAGAACGGCGGCGAGGCCGCGGTCTTCTTCTGCTGGACCCTGCTCCTGATCGTCTTCTCCGGGCCGGGCGCGCTCGCCGCCGACCGGCTGTTCTCCTCCCGCGGAGCCACCCGGGAGGAGACGGAGGTCCAACGCAGGCAGCGCCTGCGGGTACCCGCCTGAGGGGACGGGTACCCCCGCGCACCGGCCCTCCCGGGACTGCCCCCGGGAGGGCCGGTGCCGTGTGCGTCCCGCCAAGATCGCGCGCCCGCCCAGCCGTCCCCCGTCACGCCGTCGCGTTCTCGTCCGCCTCCGCGAACTCGTCGCCCTCGGGCCGGGCCTTCTTCGGCAGCAGCAGGGTGATGCCCAGGAAGGCCACCAGCAGGCAGGCCTGGGCGATCAGCGCGTGGCGGTAACCGGCGGTGAAGTCACCGGCTGTGGCCCGGTCGAAGAACACCGAGCCGAAGACGGCCACCCCGATCGAGCCGCCGATGGACTGCACCGCCGTGAGCACCCCGGAGGCGGAGCCGATCTCGCTGTCGTCCACGGCCGCGAGGATGAAGCTGAACAGCGCGGCGATCACCATGCCCGCGCCGATACCGGAGACGGCCACACCGGGCGCGATGTCCCAGACGGAGAACGAGCCGGTGGAGCCGAGCTCGTACCAGAGCAGTCCGGCGCCCGCGAGCTGCACCAGCGGGCCGATCTGCAGGACCACCCGGCCGATCCGCTCGGCCAGGAACGCGCCGCTGACCGCGCCGCCGATCGCGGTGCCCACGGCGAGCGGCAGATTGCCGAGTCCGGCCTCGCCCGCGGTGAAGTGCTGCCCGATCTGGAGGTAGAGGGTCAGTACGAGCTGGCTGCCGACGAGTCCGCCGAAGAACAGCGCGATCCCGCCGAGCCCCACGGTGTACGCGGGCTTGCGCAGCAGCGCGGGCGTCACCAGCGGCTGCCGCCCCCGGGCGGCCGTGCGGCGCTGCTGGAGCGCGAAGGCGGCGAAGCCGAGGGCGGACGCGGCCATGCACAGCCAGGTCCACAGCGGCCAGCCGGACTCCTGACCCTGGTTCAGCGGCAGGACCAGCAGCGCGCAGGACAGGGCCACCAGCGCCGCCCCCACGCCGTCGACGACCACCGTGCGGTCGCCCGGCTTCTTCGGCACGGCCTTCGCGGCGACGATCAGGGCCACGATGCCGATGGGCAGGTTGACCAGGAAGACCAGCCGCCAGCCCAGGCCCAGGAAGTCGCCCTGGATCAGTCCGCCGCCCAGGACCGGGCCGACGATGCCGCCGAGGCCCAGCACGGGGCCGAAGATGCCGAAGACCTTGGTGAGTTCGGCGCCGGAGAAGTTCTCCCGCAGCAGTCCGAGGCCCTGCGGCAGGAGCATCGCGCCCGCGGTGCCCTGGAGCAGCCGGAAGACGATCAGCGATTCGATGCTCGGCGCGCACGCGCAGAGCAGCGAGGTGAGGGTGAAGGCGGCGAGGCCCAGCAGGAACATCGGGCGGCGCCCGTAGCGGTCGCCCAGCCTGCCGCCGAGGATCAGTCCGGCGCCCAGGGTGAGCGCGTAGCCGCCGATCACCCACTGGAGGCCGACCGGCCCCGCCCCGAGGGACTTCTCCAGTTCGGGTCCCGCCACGTTGACGATGGACGCGTCCAGCAGGTCCATGATCTCCGCGACGAGCATCACCGCCAGGATCAGCCAGCGCCACCGGTAGGGCTCCACTGCGGCCGGGGCGGCACCCGGTGCGGCGATCGGCTCCGTCGCGCTCATTTTACCTCAGATCATTGATTACCAATATTCTTAGCAATATCGAGAGTATCCTGAGCCGCATGGATGTCAAACGGCCTGCCACCGAACCCGCGACGAGCGGTGGCGCCATCCGAGAGCGGCTACGGAACCTGACGCTCCGGCAGCAGCGGTTCGAGCGTTATCTGGGGCGGCGGCTGCGGGTGGACCCGGCGGGACTGGCCGTGATGGACCATCTCGTCAACGTAGGGCCGACGACGCCCACCGATCTCGCCCGCAGGCTGGACGCCTCGACGGCGGCGACGACCCTGGTGATCGACCGGCTCGTCGCGGGCGGCCACGCCACCCGCGAGCCGCACCCCACCGACCGCCGCAAGGTGATCGTGACCCCGGCCGAGCACTGGGGCGCCACGGCGTACGAGCATGTGGCGCCGGTCATCGAGGGCGTCAACGCCGCCGCCTCGGAGCTCTCACCCGGCGAACAGGCCGTCGTGGCGGCCTTCCTGGAACGGATCGTGGGCGTGTACGACGCCGCGACCGACCGCTGAACCGGGGCGGGACCGCGCGGGGCGGGACCGGGGAGCGCAGAGCCTCTGTCCCCGGCCTCAGTCCTTCGCGAGGGCCTGCCGGAAGCCGGTGTTCACCGCGGTCAGCCCGCCGTCCACGCACAGCGTCGTGCCCGTGACCCAGGCCGCGTCGCGGGAGGCGAGGAAGGCGACCGCGGCGGCGATGTCCCCGGGCTCACCGACCCGGCCGAGCGGGTAGAGGCCGCTGACCCGGGAGAGCTCGTCCTCGCGGCCGGACCAGGCGTCGGTGCGGATCGTGCCGGGCGCGACCAGGTTGACCCGCACCCCGCGCGGTCCGGCGTGGCCCGCGAGGGTACGGGTGAGGCCGGCCAGGCCCGCCTTGGCGGCGCTGTAGGCGTGGTTGCCGAAGTCCTGCACGCCGTTGACCGAGCCGATGCTGACGATCGCGCCCCGGCCGGACGCCACGAGGTGCGCCATTGCGGCCCGCGCGCACCGGTAGGCGCCGCTGAGGGTGACGTCGAGATCGCGCTCCCAGACGTCGTCCGGCTCGTCCTCGAACAGCGCCTCGTCGGGGGCGCACGAGTACGCGTTGTTCACCAGCACGTCGAGCGCGCCGAACACCCCGACGGCGTGGGCCACCGCCGCCTCGACCGCCGCCCGGTCCGTCACGTCGCAGGCCAGCGACTCGGCCCGGCCGCCCGCCGCGACGATGTCCGCCGCCACCCGCGCGGCCCGTTCCGGAGCCAGGTCGGTGACCAGGACCCCGGCGCCCTCGGCCGCGAGGCGGTGGGCCGTGGCGGCGCCGATGCCCTGGCCCGCACCGGTGATGAGGACGCCGTATCCGTCGAAGCGCGCGAGCGCGGCAGCAGTCATAGCGCCGACCGTACTGCCCGGACCAGGGCCTGGGCACGGGGGTCGGCGGTAACTCCCTTCTGCAGACCGTTCGTCACATAGCCGAGGGCGATGCCCGATTCGGGGTCCGCGAAGCCGAGCGAACCGCCCCGTCCCGGGTGGCCGAAGGAGCCCGGGGCCAGCAGCGGGGAGGCCGGTCCGTGCAGCATGTAGCCGAGCCCGAACCGGGTGTTGACGACCAGCACCCGGTCGGGCCCCGCGGACTCCTCGGTGCGAGCCAGGGTCAGCGTGGCGGGGGCGAACAGCCGGTGGCCGTCGACCGGCCCGATCATCGCGGCGTAGCAGCGGGCCAGGCCCCTGGCGGTGGCGATGCCGTTGGACGCCGGGAGTTCGGCGGCCTGGTAGCCGGGGTCGTTCTCGTCGGGGAACGGGTCGATCGCGCCGAACGCCCGGCGGGTCAGCGAGTCCGGGTCGCGGTAGGCCTCGACGACCGAGCGCTTGGGCCGCATCCGCAGCGCGCCCGTCTCCTCGCCCGCGGGCGCCTCGACCGGGCCGATCCGGCCCACCCGGTGGGCCTCGTCCACCGGGATGCCGAACCAGAAGTCCAGGCCGAGCGGGCGGGCGATCTCCTCGGCGACCCAGCGGCCGACCGTGCGGCCGGTGACGCGTCGCACCAGTTCGCCGATGAGCCAGCTGTAGGTCTGCGCGTGGTAGCCGTGCTCGGTGCCGGGCTCCCACTGGGGGCGCTGGGCGGCGACGGCGAGGGGCCCGCTCACCCCGTCGGCGGCCTCCTCGGGGGTCAGCGGCCGGTCCAGGGCCGGGATGCCGCCCCGGTGGGCGAGGAGGTGGCGGACGAGTACGCGCTCCTTGCCGTTGGCCTTGAACTCGGGCCAGTAGGTGCCGACGGGGGCGTGCAGATCGATCTGGCCGCGCTGGTGCAGCAGCAGCGGCACGGCGGCGGCGATGCCCTTGCCGGCCGAGCGCACGACCTGCACGGTGTCGACGGCCCACGGCTCCGCGCCGTCCACGTCTCTGGTCCCGGCCCACAGGTCGACGACCTTGTGCCCGTGCCGGTAGACGGTGACCGCTGCCCCCCGGTCGCCGCGCTGTTCGAAGTTACGGATGAAAGCATCCCGGACCGGTTCGAATCCGGGCACTACCGCGCCCCGTACGTCCACGCCTGTTCCCGCGCTCCCGCTCATACCCCCATGGTGCATTGCCGCGCAGGTCGCGGGTGGGGCGGGTGAGGTTGTTACCTCGTGTTCACCGTCACGGAGCGCGGGTCGAAGCCGAAGGGGAGCTCCAGCCGGTGGGCGCGCATCAGTTGCTCGTCGCAGAGGAGGTCCTGGGTGCGGTCGTCGGCGGCGATGACGCCTTCGCTGAGGATGACCGCGCGGCCGCACAGCTCCAGGGCGTACGGCAGATCGTGCGTGACCATCAGCACGGTGACGTCCAAGGAGCGCAGGATGTCGGCCAGTTCGCGGCGGGAGGCCGGGTCCAGGTTCGAGGAGGGCTCGTCCAGGACGAGGATCTCCGGCCGCATCGCGAGGACCGTGGCGACGGCGACGCGGCGGCGCTGCCCGAACGAGAGGTGGTGCGGCGGCCGGTTGACGAACTCCTCCATGCCGACCTGCTTCAGCGCGTCGGTGACCCGCTCCTCCAGTTCGGCGCCGCGCAGCCCGCCGGACGCGGGCCCGAAGGCGACGTCCTCGCGGACGGTGGGCATGAAGAGCTGGTCGTCGGGGTCCTGGAAGACGATGCCGACGCGGCGCCGGATCTCGGCGAGGTTGCGCTTCTCGACGGGGAGTCCGGCGACCCGGACGGTGCCGGCGCCCGCGTCGAGGATGCCGTTCAGGTGCAGGACGAGGGTGGTCTTGCCGGCCCCGTTCGGGCCGAGCAGGGCGACGCGCTCGCCGCGTGCGACGGTCAGGTCGACGCCGAAGAGCGCCTGGTGGCCGTCGGGGTAGGCGTAGGCGAGGCCGCTGACTTCGAGGGACGGCGGTACGGGGTCGGGGTCGGTGCTCATACGGTCCATCCCAGCAGACACACGGCGAGGGCGAGCAGGGGGAGTGCCGAGGCGTACGCCCACTGGCTGCGCGAGGCGGTCACGTCGTCGATGACCGGCATGGTGCCGGTGTAGCCGCGGCTGACCATCGCGAGGTGGACGCGCTCCCCGCGCTCGTAGGACCGGATGAAGAGCGCGCCCGCAGATTTGGCCAGTACGCCCCACTGCCGCACCCCGTGCGCCTCGAAGCCGCGCGAGCGGCGGGCGATGGACATCCGGCGCATCTCGTCGGTGATCACATCGCCGTACCGGATCATGAAGGAGGCGATCTGGACGAGCAGGGGCGGCAGCCTCAGTCGTTGCAGGCCGAGCAGCAGGGAGCGCAGTTCGGTGGTGGAGGCCAGGAGCACGGAGGCGGCGACGCCGAGGGTGCCCTTGGCCAGGACGTTCCAGGCGCCCCAGAGGCCGGGGACGCTGACGGAGAGGCCGAGCACGTGGGTCTGCTCGCCGGGCACGACGAACGGCATGAGCAGCGCGAACGCGACGAACGGCACCTCGATCAGCAGCCGCTTGAGGAGGAAACCGGCCGGGATGCGGGCCACCGCGGTGACGCCCGCGAGGAGCAGCGCGTACAGCCCGAAGGCCCACACCGCCTCGCGCGGGGTGGTGACGACGACCACGACGAAGCAGAAGACGGCGGCGAGCTTGCAGTGCGGCGGCAGGTCGTGGACCGGCGAGTGCCCGTGCCGGTAGAGCTTGTGGGCGTGTCCGGCGCCCATCAGACCTTCGCATCCGTGCTCGTGACGGCCTCGGGCTCGTCGCCCTTGCGACGGCGGCGGGTGACGACGTAGAACGCGCCGCTGCCGACGACGAGGGTGGCGCCGACGCCGATCACTCCGGCCAGTCCGCCGGAGATCCGGGCGTCGGAGATGTCCTTGACGCCGTAGTCCGCGAGCGGGGAGTCCTTGGCCGCGTGCTCCTCGGCCTTCTTGTCGATGCCCTGGTCAGTGGCGACCTTCTCCAGGCCGTCGGGGTTGGCGGAGGCGTAGAAGGAGACGAATCCGGCGAGGACCAGCGCGGTGACCAGGCCGGTGGCCCACAGGCCCCGGTTGGAGCGGGCGGCGGGTGCGGCGGCGACGGGCTCGCGGGCGGGTGCGTCGACGAGTTCGCCGTCGATCCGGAGCTTGAGCGGGGCGGTGAGTCCGCGGGCGCCGTGCACGAGGTCGGGGCGTACGGCGATGACGGCGCCGACGGTCAGCGCGGTGATCGCCGCCTCACCGATGCCGATCAGGACGTGGACGCCGACCATCGCGGTGAAGACCTTGCCGATCGGGATGTCGGTGGTGCCACCGATCCAGTACATCAGCGTGAAGGCGCAGGCCGCGGCCGGTACGGAGACGAGCGCGGCGACGAAGGAGGCGGCGGTCATCGAGCGGCGGGTGCGGGGCAGCAGACCGGTGAGCCCCCGGAAGAGGGCGTACGCGACGACGGTGGTGACGATGCCCATGTCCAGGATGTTCACGCCGAGCGCGGTGAGCCCGCCGTCCGCGAACAGGATGCCCTGCATCAGCAGGACGACGGAGACGCAGAGGATTCCGGTGTACGGCCCGACCAGGATCGCGGCCAGCGCCCCGCCCAGCAGATGGCCGCTGGTACCGGCGGCGACCGGGAAGTTCAGCATCTGCACGGCGAAGATGAAGGCGGCGACCAGCCCGGCCAGCGGCGCGGTCTTCTCGTCCAGTTCCCGGCGGGCCCCCTTCAGGCTGACGGCCACGGCACCGGCGGCGACGACTCCGGCCACGGCGGAGACGGGCGGGTTGATGAATCCGTCGGGTACATGCATGGGGGGAGGCTCCGCTTCCTGCGTTACTGCGTGACTGCGCGGGGTCATGAACCTCTCAATAATAGAACCTTGTTGCGAACCGTTTGCAAGAGCACCCCCGTCACAACTGCCCAGGGTTCCCACAGTGCTCTTTACGTAAAATATGGGACATTAGATGGCGAAGACGTATACAAGAGACGTATACACAGGAGGAGCCGGCCCATGTCCCCCGTGATCAAAGAACATGCCAGAGCCCGGCTCGTCACCGACGCCCGCGACCTGCCCGTGGTCCCCGTGGAGCTGCGTCACGACTCCGCCGACGCCCCGCCCACGATCCGGATCGCCTTCCCCAGCGGTACGGAGTGGGCCGTCGGACGTGAGCTGCTGGAGCGCGGGCTGCGTGCCCCGGTCGAGCGCGACAGCTACCGCGTCTGGCCCTGCGGCCGGGCCCAGCTGGTCGTCGAGCTCCATTCGGCGGCCGGTGTCGAGGTGGTGCAGTTCGACAGCGCCCCCTTGATCCGCTTCCTGCGGCGCACCCACGCGGAGGCCAGGACCGGCCCCAGGCCCGAGGCCGCGCCCGCCTGACCCGCGGCATGCCGAGAGCCCCCGTGCACACCAGGTGCACGGGGGCTCTCGTCGCTCCGGCCCCCCGTCCCCACAGGTAACCGGCGCTTCCGGGGCCGCGCTCCGCTCAGACGCGGCTCCGGAGTTCTGCGGCTCGAAGAGCGGCTCGGTGAACGGCTCGGGAGCAGCTCGGTGAGCGGCTCAGGAGCGGCTCGGTGAGCGGCTCAGGAGCGGCTCGGTGAGCGGCTCAGGAGCGGCTCGGTGAGCGGCTCGGGAGCGGCTCGGTGAACGGCTCAGACGCGGGTCAGCTCGCGCTCACCGCCGTGGTCCGGACCGGCCCCGTCATCGGTGGAGGCGCCGAGCTCCTTGCGCAGCCCCTCACCCTCCACGTCGACGTTGGGCAGGACCCGGTCCAGCCAGCGCGGCAGCCACCAGGCGCGCTTGCCCAGCAGGGCGAGCACGGCGGGCACGATGGCCATCCGCACGATGAACGCGTCGAAGAAGACGGCGATGGCCAGCGAGAAGCCGATCATCTTGATCATCTGCTCGCTGGAGCCGATGAAGCCGGAGAAGACCGCCATCATGATCACGGCCGCGGCCGTGACCACCCGGGCACCGTGCTTGAAGCCGGTGACGATCGCCTGGCCGGGCTTCTCGCCGTGGACGTACGCCTCACGCATCCGGGTCACGAGGAAGACCTCGTAGTCCATCGCGAGACCGAAGACGACACCCACCATGAAGATCGGCATCATCGACATGATCGGACCGGTCTGCTCGACCCCGAAGAGCGAGCCGAGCCAGCCCCACTGGAAGACCGCGACGACCGCGCCCAGGGCCGCGACGACCGAGAGCAGGAAGCCGAGCGCCGCCTTCAGCGGCACCAGGATCGACCGGAAGACCACCATCAGGAGCAGGAAGGCGAGGCCGACGACGAGCGCCAGGTACGGCAGCAGCGCGTCGTTCATCTTCTGCGAGAAGTCGATGTTCATCGCGGTGGAGCCGGTGACCAGGACCTCGGCGCCGGTGTCGGACTTGATGTCCTTGCCCGCGTCGCGGATCGCGTGGACCACGTTCTCGGTCTCGACCGAGCTGGGCCGGTCCTTCGGGACGACGGTGATCATTGCCGCGTCACCGGTCTTGTTGAAGTTGGCAGGGGTGACGGCGACGACACCCTTCATGCCGGAGATCTCGTCACCGACCCGCTTGGCGGCGGCCTTGCCGTCGGAGCTGTTCTCGGTGTCGACGACGACCATCAGCGGGCCGTTGAAGCCGGGGCCGAATCCGTCGGAGAGCAGGTCGTAGGCGCGGCGCTGGGTGGTGCTGGTGGGCTGGGAGCCGTCGTCCGGCAGGCCCATCTCCAGCGAGGCGGCCGGGATCGCGATCGCGCCCAGGCCGAGGACGCCGACGAGCAGCACCCACACCGGCTTGCGCAGCACGAACCGCGCCCAGCGGGTGCCCATGTTCGGCTTGGCCTCGGGCTTGTTCTCTTCCTCCGCCGCCTTGCGCGCCCTGCGTCCCATGACCCGCTTGCCCGCGAAGCCCAGCATGGCCGGGACGAGGGTGAGCGCGATGAGGACGGCGATGGCGACCGTGCCGGCCGCCGCGAAGCCCATCTTCGACAGCATCGGGATGTTGACGACGGCCAGCCCGACCAGGGCGATGACCACGGTGAGCCCGGCGAAGACGACCGCGGAACCGGCCGTGCCGACCGCCCGTCCCGCCGCTTCCTCGCGCTCCCGGCCCTCGGCCAGTTCGGCTCGGTAGCGGGAGACGATGAAGAGCGCGTAGTCGATGCCGACCGCGAGGCCGATCATCATCGCGAGCGTCGAGGTGGTGGAGCCGAGGTCCAGCACGTTGGCCAGGGCCGTGATCGTCGAGACGCCGATGCCGACACCGATCAGCGCGGTGAGCAGTGGCAGCCCCGCCGCGATGAGCGAGCCGAAGGTGATGACGAGCACCACCGCCGCCAGCGCGATGCCGATGACCTCGGTGGCGCCGGTCTCCGGCATCACCTGGAGCGCGTCACCGCCGATCTCCACGGTCATCCCGGTCTTCTGCGCCGCCTCGCCCGCGTCCTCCAGAGCATCCCGGGTGGCGTCGGTCAGCTCCATCGAGTTGACCTTGTAGGTCACCGAGACGTACGCGGTCGAGCCGTTCTTGGAGACGGCGTTTCCGGTGTACGGGTCGACGACCGAGGCCACCTGGTCCGAGCCGGACTTCAGCTGCCCGGTGATCTTCTTGACGTCGGCCTTGTTGGCCGGGTCCGTCATCTTCTCGTTCTCGGGGGCCTTGAAGACGATGCGCGCGGTCGCGCCGTCGGCGCTGGCCGCGGGGAATCGCTGTTCCAGCAGGTCGAAGGCCTTCTGCGCCTCCGTGCCCGGGATCGAGAAGGAGCTGGAGGTGGCGGTGGACGCGGAGGCCGCGCCGAATCCGGCGAGCGCCAGCAGGGCCACCCAGATCAGGGCGACATAGCGGCGGCGCCGAAAGGCGAGCCGCCCGATTTTGTAAAGGAATGTGGCCACGGAGGCGTACTCCCGGTCGGGTCGTTGAGTGGAAAAAAGGCGTGAGGAACCAGCCCGACGACGAGAGCGGCGTGTCAGGTGGAGCTGTTTTCGGGGAGAGGGCTGTGCGGGGCCGTGGGGACGGCTGTCAGACTCCGAGAGCGGGGAGAATCACGGAATCGACGTAGTCGGTGAGGAACGCGTGATCAACCGGGCGGTCCTCGATGAGCTGCCGAGCGGTGAACGCGCCGATCAGCATGTGGGGTACGTAATTCAGCGCCGGGTTGTCCGGACGCAGCTCACCCCGGTCCAGGGCTCGGTTCAGCAGCACTTCGAGACCGGATAGCTCCGGCTCGACCAGCAGTGCGCGCAGGGCCTGGAGGAGGTCGGGGTTGTCGTGGACGGCATGGCTCAGACCCCGCATCAGCGCGGCGTCCTTCTCCATCTGACAGTCATCGGTACGGCTCAGGACGGCGTGGAAGTCACCGCGCAGCGAGCCGGTGTCGACTTCGCCGAGGGATACGGGCTTGTTGTGCCGCAGGGCCGTGACGACCAGCTCGGGCTTGCTCCCCCACTGGCGGTAGAGGGTGGCCTTGCTGGAACGGGTGCGGGCGGCGACGGCGTCCATGGTCAGGGCGTCGTAACCGACCTCACGGAGCAGGTCGAGCACGGCTGCGTACAGCTCGCTCTCGCGTTCGGGCGTGAGCCGTGTGCGTGCCATGTGTCGACCCCCGTTCCCGAGCTCGTGCGATGTGTAGGTGTGTAGGTGTGTAGGTGTTATGTGTAGTGCGTACGTCGCCGACTCGCTCGAACTTATGTCAATCGAACGAAACTGTTTCGTACACATCGACGGTACCCCGGCCACCCAGCGAAACGGAATCGTTTCGCTTGTGTTCCGCACCACAAGTTGCCGCCCCCCGCTCGCACGGAAAGCATTGGGGGGTGAGTGACGACGTCTCGTATCTCCGGTTCCCGCACCTCCACGAGGATCTCCTCTGCTTCGCGGCGGAGGACGACCTCTGGGTCGCCCCTCTCGTCACGGAGGGCGAGCGGCCCGGACGTGCCTGGCGGGTGACGGTCGACCGCACCAGGGTCAGCCATCCGCGCTTCTCGCCCGACGGGACCAGGATCGCGTACACGACCTGGCGCAGCCTCGACCCCGAGATCCACCTCGCCCCGGTCGCCGGCGGCCCGGCCCGCCGGCTCACCTACTGGGGGTCGACGGACGCCCGGGTCTGCGGCTGGACCCCGGACGCCGGGGACGCCGCGCAGATCCTCGCCGTCTCCTCGCACCGGCAGCCGTTCTCGTACTTCTCCTGGGCCTACAGCGTGCCCACGGACGGCAGCCCCGGCGGCCGGCTGCCCTGGGGCCCGGTCTCCGACATCGCCGTCGCGGACATCGACGGCGAGCGCCGCACCCTGCTGCTCTCCGGCACCCCGCCGCACGAGCCCGCCGCCTGGAAGCGCTACCGGGGCGGGGCGACGGGACGGCTGTGGCTGCACGGCGAACGGCTGCTCCCGGACATCGGCGGGCACCTCGGCTCACCGATGTTCGTCGGCGGCCGGATCGCCTTCCTCTCCGACCACGAGGGCGTCGGCAACCTCTACTCCTGCCTGCCCGACGGCACCGGTCTGCGCCGCCACAGCGACCACGACGCGTTCTACGCCCGGCACGCCTCCAGCGACGGGCGGCGGGTCGTCTACCAGTGCGCGGGCGAGCTGTGGCTGGCCGACGACCTGGAGTCGCCCGACGCCGTCCCGCGCAGGCTGGAGGTGCGGCTCGGCGGCCCGCGCGCCGGGCGGCGCCCGTACCAGGTGGCGGCCGCCAGCCACGTCGACGCACTCTCCGTGGACGAGACCGGCCGGGCCAGCGCCGTATCGGTACGCGGCAGCCTCTACTGGCTCACCCACCGCGACGGCCCCGCCCGCACCATCGCCGACACCCCCGGCGTCCGGGTCCGGCTGCCGGAGATGCTCGGAAGCGGCGGCCAGGTGGCGTACGTGACGGACGCGGAGGGCGAGGACGCGATCGAGATCGCCTACCTGCCGCGTGCCAGCGGCGACCGCGCCCCGCGCCGGCTCGCCTCCGGGCGGATCGGCCGGGTCCAGGAGCTGGTCGCGGACCCGGACGGCGAGATCCTCGCGATGGCCTCGCACGACGGGCGCCTCCTCCTGCTGGATGTCGAGGAGGACGCGACCGGCGAGCCGGTCGAGCTGATCCGCTCGGCCAACGGCCCGGTCCGCGATCTGGCGTTCTCCCCGGACGGGGCCTGGCTGACCTGGTCGCACCCCGGCATCGGCCGCACGCTGCGCCAGATCAAACTGGCCCGGATCACCGGCGCCGGATCACCCGTGATCGTCGACGTCACCAACGGCCGCTTCGAGGACGAGAACCCCGTCTTCACCGGCGACGGCCGCTACCTCGCGTTCCTCTCCTGGCGCGGCTTCGACCCGGTGTACGACGTGCACACCGGGGACCTCTCCTTCCCGCTCGGCTGCCGCCCCTACCTGGTCCCGCTCTCCTCCGCGACCCCCTCCCCCTTCGCGCTCTCCCCCGACGGCCGCCCGGCCGCGGGCGGCCTCGACCCGGTGGACACCGCAGAGGCGGGCGCCGCGGAGGGCTCCACGGTCACCGTCGAGTTCGAGGGCCTTCAGAGCCGGGTCACGCCGTTCCCGGTCGCCGCCTCCAAGTACTCCGCGCTGTACCCGGTCAGCGGCGGCGGCCTGGTCTGGCTGCGCTGGCCGATCTCCGGCGCGCTCGGGGAGACGTTCGCCAACCCGGCGGACATGTCCGGCCGCCCGACCCTTGAGCACTTCAACATCGCCAAGGCGAGGAAGACCGAACTCGTCGACCACCTCGACTGGTTCGCCGTCAGCGGCGACGCCTCCCGGCTGGTCGTCATGGACGACGGCGAACTGCGCGCCGTCCCCGCGAACGAGCCCGGCGACAACGACTCCACGGTCTACCTGGACCTGCGCCGCATCCTGCACGACGTCGACCCGGCGGCCGAGTGGCGCGGCGCCTACGACGAGGCGGGCCGCATCATCCGCTCCTACTTCTGGGAGCCGGACATGTGCGGCATCGACTGGGGCGCGATCCTCGACCAGTACCGCCCGCTGGTCGAACGGGTCTCCACCCCCGACGAGTTCGCCGATCTGCTCCGCGAGGTCCTCGGCGAACTGGGCACCTCGCACGCCTACGTCGCCCCCGCCCGCCGCAACGAGGGCCCGCCGCACTACCAGCGCGCCATCGGCCTGCTCGGCGTCAACTTCCTCTGCCGGGACGGCGACTGGACCATCGGGCGCATCCTGCCCGGCGAGTCCTCCGACTCCAAGGCCCGCTCCCCGCTCGCCGGTACGGGCATCAGGGAGGGCGCGGTCCTCACCCACGTGGACGGCCGCCCGGTCGACCCGGTCGCCGGCCCCTACCCGCTGCTCGCCGCCGCCGGGGGCACCACGGTCGAGCTGACCTTCAGGCCCGCAGAGGCCGAGGGCCGCTCCCGCCGGGTCGCGATCGTCCCGCTGGTCGACGAACGCCCGCTGCGCTACCAGGACTGGGTGGCCAAACGGCGCGAGGTCGTACGGGAGTTGAGCGACGGCCGCTGCGGCTACCTGCACATCCCCGACCTGGGCGGCTCCGGCTGGGCCCAGTTCAACCGGGACCTGCGCCTGGAGGTCTCCCGCCAGGCCCTGATCGTGGACGTGCGCGGCAACGCGGGCGGCAACATCAGCGAACTCGTCATCGAGAAGCTCACCCGCACGATCCTCGGCTGGGACCTCACCCGTGACGCCCAGCCGGTCAGTTACGCCTCCAACGCCCCGCGCGGCCCGGTGGTCGCGCTGGCCGACGAGGCGACGTCCTCCGACGGCGACATGATCACCGCCGCGTTCCGGCTGCTGAAGCTGGGCCCGGTGGTGGGCCAGCGCACCTGGGGCGGCGTGGTCGGCATGACCGGCCGCCACCGCCTCGGCGACGGCACGGTGATCACGGTCCCGATGAACGCCGCGTGGTTCGACGCCTACGGCTGGACGGTGGAGAACCACGGCGTCTCCCCCGACGTGGAGGCCCTGCGCACCCCGCTGGACTGGGCGGAGGGCCGCCACGCGGTGCTGGACGACGCGGTCTGGATGGCCCTGGACCTGCTGGCCGCGACCCCGCCGAAGACCCCGCCGACATACGACGCGGTCCCGGACCTGAGGCGGCCGCCGCTGCCACCGCGATAGGCGGGCGGCTCCGAGCTTCGGGACCGTGCCGCCCGCTTGTCGTCAGACGGCATCTACTGGCGGGAGAGACCAGCCGGATCGATCGTCACGGGGAACGGCGCGTCCAGCGAGGTGGTCACACCGGCGAGTGCAGTCGTTTGCTCAACGTATCGGCCGCCTTCCAGCTCGTAGACGACGAGCATGGGCGCGGGGTCGAACTCCAGCCGCCAGAAGTGCGGGATGGCGGCCTCGGCGTAAAGCATGGGCTTGAACTTGCGGTCCACCATGCGGTTGCCGGGAGAGACGAGCTCGACGACGAGCTGGACACCGTCCGCGTCGACACTGACACCGTCCTCAGCGGTCGCACCGGCATCGGCCACCACCAGGTCGGGAATGACAAGACCGGAGGGCAGGACGACATTGACGGCTTCCAGCACCTCGACCGGTGCCTCGGAGGCCGCGGCGGCGGCATGCAGGATCATGGCGAGCCGGAGCGATGCGCGCTGGTGGCGGATACCGGGGGCGCGGGACATCACGAGCGATTCCCCCAGCAGTTCGTAGCGGTTCGTGCGGTCCTCGGGCAGCGCCAGGACGTCGGCGACGGTCCAGGGGCCGGTGTGGTCGACGGCGCCACTCATTCCCTCTCACCTCCACGTTCGCCAGCCCGTCACGCGTGAGTCCGGCAGGCGGTACACGGCCAGCATAGGGGCGCTCCCATCTGCCGACATGGGGTCCGACCGCCACCGGCCGCCGTTGCCGCCGCGTGGGTCCGGCATGGCCGGGGCCCGCCGTCGCGGACTCCTTGAACGGCCACCTATATCGCTTGCAATTCGCGGAAGCAATCTTATAGATTTCCTCAAGCAAAGCCTCGGGGGCTCGGCAACCTCGCGAGGTGACACGCGACTTGGGGGGTTGCCCGGTGTCCGATTCACATGAGTACGTTCGCGCTCCGGAACGACTGCTGTTCGGGCGCGACGATGCCGACGCGTTAGCCGCCCGCCCCTACGACCGGCCGTGGCCCGACGGCACGGTACGGGCGAGCCGTCACCACACGCTCGTCTGCCTGGAGGGGGACTACGCCGACGGCCGGGGGGACGACGCGCTGGCAGCGCTGCACCAGGCGTACCCGTGGCGGCACGTCACCCGGTGCGGGAACACGATCGTGGTGTGGCCGGTCGGCACGGTGTGGGTCTCCCACCAGCCGGGCGCGGTCATCCTGCGCGGCGACATCGACGGACTGGACCGGGCCGCCGTCCAGGCCATGTACCCCGGCCGGACGGTCAGTTGTGACGGGGCGCAGCTGACCGTCTGGCCGCCCACGGACCACCGGACCGCCACCCGGAACCGGACCGACTGATCGACTGACCGGTCGCAGTTCAGCCCCGGACCGACTGACAGGTCGCGGTTCAGCCCCGTACCGCCGCCAGGCACTCGTCGTACAGGTCCATGATCTCGCCCTCGCCGCCGCTCTCGACCCACGCCATCGACGCGGCGTCCAGACACGCGAAGGCCGTCCCGACCACCGCGCGGGCCGTCGGCTCTGCGGCGTCTTCCGTCGCACCCGTACGCGCCCGTACGAGCGGCAGCAGGTCCTCCTGGAACCGCAGCCGCTTCTCCAGCCAGCCGGCGCGCAGCGAGGCGGTGTGGTGCAGGAGGCGGAACCGCTCCAGGGCCTGTTCGCGGCTGTCGTGCAGAGCGAGCACGGCGACGATCCCCGCGCGCAGGACCTCCCAGACATCGGCCTCGGCGGGCTGCCCGTCGACGGCCTCGGCCAGTACCTGCCCGAACCGCTCCTGCCCGCCGCCGAGCAGCTCTTCCTTGGTGCCGAAGTAGCGGAACAGGGTGCGCTGCGAGACCCCGGCCTCCCGGGCGATCTGGGCGATGGTCGTCTCGTCGTATCCCTGCGCGGTGAACAGCCGCAGAGCGGTCTCCAGGATCTCCTGAGAGGCCAGCTGCCGCGTCCGGGCCCACAGCGTGGCGGGCGCGGGCCCCTCCGTCTTCTTGGCTTCCTGCTCCATGCAGCCAGGCTATCCCAGCACTGCCATCCTGACAGTCACACACTACCTGGCAGTGACTGCCATTCTGTCGTACGCTGCCAGAAGTGGCCGTACGGAACGGCGCACCCCTGCGAAAGGACACGCCATGCCCGCACCCTCAGCCCTGATCACCGGCGGAACCAGCGGCATCGGCCGGGCGACCGCCGAACTGCTCCACTCACGCGGCTACCGCGTCATGGTCACCGGCCGCGACAGCGTCGCGGACGCCCGGCTCCCCGAAGGCATCACGGCGGTCCGGGCCGACGCACGGTCCCTGCCGGACATCGACCACGCCATGGACCAGGTACGCGAGCGGTTCGGCTCCCTCGACCTGCTCTTCCTCAACGCGGGCGTCTCCCGCCCCGGCCCCATTGAGTCGACCGACGAGGACGCCTTCGACGCCCTGTTCGACATCAACGTGAAGGGCAACTTCTTCACGTTGCAGAAGGCGCTCCCGCTCCTCAACGACGGCGCCTGCGTCGTCTGCACCGTGGGCGCGGGCGAAGGGCTCGGGGCAGCCATGACAGCCGCCAAGGGCGCCCTGATGCCCCTCATGCGGTCCCTCGCGCTCGAACTCGCCCCGCGCCGCATCCGCGTCAACACCGTCAGCCCCGGCCTCATCGACACCCCCGCCTACGAGAAGCTGGGCGTCTCCCGGGACATGATCGACACCTGGGCACGGGACGTCCCGCTCGGCCGCGCCGGAATCCCCTCCGACGTCGCGGAGGCCGTGGCCTTCCTCGCCTCCGACGCCGCCGGCTACATCACCGGCAACGACCTCACCGTCTCCGGAGGCATGGGCGTGCACGCCCGCGTCTGACGAGCGGATACGCGACCGCTCCCCGGCGACCCCGCCGTCGGACGAGGGACCCGGACCTCAAACGGCCGCCCCTGCCGCCGAGGTGGCGGCGGGCGGCGTACTCACGCCGACAGGGCGGCCTTCACTTCCTCCAGCACCTTCTTCGGGCGGACGGTGCGGGACCGGAGGTCCGGGTCGTACCGGCGGCTCACGTCCTCCTCCCACCGGCCCACGGCCACCTCCAGCGGTTCGAGGGCCTCCTGCGAACGGCCGAGCCGGTGCAGGACGAGGCCGTAGTAGCCGGCGGCCTCCGTCCGGTGCACGGCCCCGGCGTCCTTCTCCCAGGCCCTGCGGAGGAACGGCTCCGCCTCGGCGTACGCACCCCGCTGGGCCTTCAGCTTGCCCGCGAGCATGAGATCCACCGGGGCCCCGCCGTCGGCCGCGCGTACGTACCAGCGCTCTGCCTCCTGGTAGTCGCGGTGGGCCTCGGAGAACCGGCCCATGTGGTTGCACGCGCGGGGGTGGCCGCCCTCGGCGGCCTTGCGGTGCCACACGTCGCTCGCCGGAAAGCCACGCAGCACGGCGTACAGCCTCGCCACCTCGTACGCGGCCTCCGCGTCTCCCGCAGCCGCGGCGGGCTCCATCCAGCGGAGCAGGTAGCGGGCGTTCGCACCCCTCCAGTCGTTGAGGATCGCCGCGTACTCGTACGAGGCGCGCGCATCCCCCGCCACGGCCCGCTCGCGCAGCCCGGACAGGCGGGACAAGTCCTCCTCGTCGGGGCGGACGGGATCACCCGCGCGGATCGCGGCGATCCGGGCGAGCTGCTCGGCCGCGACCTCGTTGTCCTCGCCGATCTCCCGGAACCAGCGCTCGGCCTCGTCGTACCGACCCTGCCGCAGGTACAGGAAGCCGAGGTTCCACCGAGGCGACTCCTTCCCCCACGCGGCGACGAGGAGGTACCAGCGCTCGGCGTCGTCGAGTTCGCCGCGCTGCTCGTGCCCGACCCCGAGCAGGTACCCGGCCTCCTCGCACCGGTCCTCGTACGCCCGACGCAACAGGTCCCGGGCGGGGGGCCAGGACTCCTCGCCCCCGGTCTCGGTGAGGAACACGGCGTAGCGCTTGGCCGCCTGGGCGCTGAGCACGGAGGCCCGGCGGTAGAGGGCGTCGGCCTCGGTGGTCAGCCCCGGGTAGTCGGCGAAGTGCCGGTCCACCTCGGAGAGCGCCTCCAGCGCCTCCACGACGGCGACCCCGTCCTCGTCGTCCCCGGCGGCGTCCAGAGCCGCGGCGGCACGGTCGAACGCCTCCCGGACCGAGTCGAAGAGCTGGGACCAGCCGAAGACCGCGATGTCGCCCAGCTGAATGTCGCTCATCAGGAACGCGGAGGCCTCCGCTACCCGCCCCTCGGCGGCCATCAGCTTCCCGAGCTCGATCTTGCAGTCGAGGTGCCGCCCGTTCTCCCAGCCCCGCCGGAACCACTCGGCGGCCTCCGGATCGCCGTCCTCCTTCAACAGCACGCCGAGCCCGTACGCACAGTCCGGGAGCCGGTCGGCGACGGCACGGTAGAGCGCGTCCGCCGCCGACCGGTCGCCCCGGATCTTGCGGTAGCGGGCCAGGGTGTAGTGCGAGAAGGCGTCCCCGGCCGCCACGGCCTGCTCCCAGAAGGGGATGCCTTCGTCGATGTGCTTTCCGAACACGAAGAAGTCGGTACCCCGTCGCGCGCCTTTGCTGTCACCGGCACGGGCGGCGACGACAAGCGCCTCACCGCGAGCTTGTATGTCCTCCGTCATCCCCGCATCGTGCCAGGTGCCTCCCCGGGGCGAGGCACCAACTACCCGGCGCCCTCAGCTCGCACCACACCGTCTTCACGTACGGCCCCTGCTCCACGCCCCACCGCAGCGCGAACGCGTCCAACAACAGCAGCCCGCGCCCGGACTCCGCATCACCCGCCGCGAAGCGTATCGCCGGCCACACCCCCGGCGCCGGATCGCTCAACTCGACCCGCACCCGCCCGGACCCCGTACCGCTGATACGCAGCGTGACCGGCACCCCCGCCCCCACGTGCACGATCACATTGGTCAGCAACTCACTGACGCAGAGCAGCAGATCGGGCACGTCCACCTCCCCCAGCCGCCACCGCAGCATGCGCCGCATCTCCGGTACGGCCTCCGGCACGGCGAGCAGATCCACCGTGAACGGCAGCACGGTCATCCCCCGGTCCCCACGCGCAGCGCCTCGGCCAGCCGCCGCGCGGTCACCACGTTGCAGTTGCCGAGCGCGACCAGCGGCGGATGCTTCGACCACCCGGCCAGCGTCAGCGGATCGACGCCGAGCGACGGCAGCGTGATCCCGTGCGCGGCGAGCGCGGCGCGCAGTGCGTCGATGTCCTCGACGATGTCGTACGTGGGTGAGTCGTCCCTGATCTCGTCCATGAGGAGGCGTACACCTTTCGTTGCTGACTGTGACGAACACCTCACACGCTGCCGCACGGGCCCCTACGGTGGAAGGGATTACCGCTCCACAGAGCGCAGCGCGAAAGGCAGTCAACGGTGGCCACACGCAAGGAAATCGACGGCTCGGCGGGAGTCCCGCAGTTCTACGGGAACGAGCTCCGCTTCAAACGGGAGGAAGCGGGGCTCACGCTGGAGAAGCTGGTCGACGGCTCCTTCTTCGGCATCACGTACCTGAGCGAGATCGAGCACGGGCATCGGCGCATGCCGGTGGAACTGGCGCGGCATGTGGACCGGGTGCTGCGGACGGACGGGTTCTTCGAACGACGGTGTGACGACGTCCGGAAGGCCAAGCAGGGGGCCCACGCCGCGTTCTTCGCTCCGGTCGCGGAGGCGGAGACGCGGGCCCGCAGTATCGGCCAGTGGTCCGGGACTCTGATCCCTGGACTGCTCCAGACCCGGGCTTACGCCGATGCCGTCATCGGCTTCACGCACTCCCTGGACACTCCAGAGGAGGTCGAAGCCAAGATCGGCGCCCGGCTTCAGCGGGCCAGGCTCTTCGACAACCCCAAGAAGCCTGAGTACTGGGTGATCCTGCACGAGTCCGTGGTGCGCCATTCCATCATCCCGTCAGTGGAGATGGCCGAACAACTGGAGCAAATCGCAGCCCTGGCGCGGCGCGGCCGCATCGTTGTACAGATCCTTCCGTGGAACGCCCCGACTCGCGCCCTCACCGAACTTCCGCTTCTCCTGATGGATTTCGACGACGAGCCGCCGTTGCTCTATACCGAGGGCCCGTATCACGGACAGACCATCGATGATCCGGCACTCGTGATGCTTTACCGCAAGGCATACGATCGGCTGAGGGGTGCTGCCTTGCCGCCAGAGGTGTCCCTCGCACTGATCGAGAAGGCGGCTGAGGAGTACCGGAATGGCCAGCATCCATCTTGATCTCGGCACCGCCACGTGGCGCAAGAGCAGCCACAGCAACGGCAGCGGCGGCGACTGCCTCGAAGTTGCCGACGGAGTCACCGGGCTCGTCCCCGTACGCGACTCCAAGCGCCCCGACGGCCCCGCGCTCATCGTGCACGCGGCTGCCTGGGCGCCCTTCATCGAGTCCGTCAAGGCGTCCTGAACGAACACCACCGCCCGGCTCGCGGTCACACCGCGTAGTCCTCGACCAGTTGCGCGATGAGCCTGTGGAGGGCGTCCGCCCGGCGGCGGTCCTCGGGCTGGTTACGCAGAGCGTCGTCGGCCGCCCGGAGTTTGGCCAGGGCGGCCGGGTCGGAGTCCTCCACGTCGTAGATCACCGGCTGGGTGATCAGGTCCAGGCACTCGGTGAGCAGCCGACGGGTGGCGATGGACGGCGGAGTGGCGTCGGGCACGGTAAACGGGGTGGTCAGGTACCGGGCCGGATCCGTGAGGCTCCACCCGACGACGGCGCCGCGCTGGACCAGAAGCGCCACGTCGGGTGCGATGCCGATGCGGGCATCCAACGGTTCGTCGAGGACGTCGAGGTCACGCAGGCACGTCAGTACGGCATCCTCGGGAGAACGGCAGAGCACCGTGCACATCTCGTGACGGAAGTCCCGGGCCTCGTCCGCGCGCAGCCCGCCCGGAGTTACCGCAGGCGCAGTGGGGACACGGGCGGAGTCCTCGGCGGAAGCGGATTCCTCGGGCAGACGGAACTCGGCACCGACCAGTTGCCGGCCGTCCGGCGCGAACCGGAAGACGTCAGGCGTGTCCCACAGCCAGTGCTCGCTACCGAAGGTGTCCGCGAGGAACCTCTGGCGCCCCAACCTGTCCGCGTAGGGCGCCACCTCCACGGAGCCACCCGTGAAGCGGGGGATGATGTGCAGCGGGCCATCCGTCACCGTCGCGTGCCATTCGCCGTCGAATGACAGTTTCATGGTCATGCTCGCCCCCATTCAATCTCCTCTTGATCTGCGCCCCCGGGCCCATGTGCCGAAAGTGCCAGGGAACCGGCCTTCAACGACCGAGCCCCTCGGCACTGGCCCGGACGCGACCCGGGCAAGCCTTACGGCGTTTCGGGTGGTGTGATGAACTCCAGGGCGCTGCCCCTGAAGTGGCCACCGCAGAGCGGGCACTCGTTGCGGTACGAGTGGGCACGTGAGCGCTCGATGCTGTCGGAGAACAAGGGAACAACCGTGGTCATCTCGATCACCCGGAACCTCGCACCACAGGCTGGGTGCGAGGTGCCGTACGGCTCTCCGACAACGGCCCCGGCAAAGTCCTCCTCGGTCGCTGTCCCTGCAGCCACACGCCTGTCGAGAGACAGCAGGTCGGTTCCGTCGCTCCAGTGCAGGTAATGGCAGAAAAGCGGCCACTCAGGACGTGGACGAAGCACGATACGGCGCATTCGAGGGTGGCCCGCGAGCAAGCGGTCCTCCAACTCGTCGAAGTCGCGAACCGGTTCGTCAGTCCTGACCAGTTCTCCTGCCGGAAAGTACTGCGTGTCCCACTTACGAAATCGCACTGTCAGCCCACCCCCCGATTCCACCTTGCCCTCGGGCATTCTGTTCATGAATCATCACTCGCAGAAGAGGCAAGGACCAGGCCTCTCGCCAGAAGACTCACACCGTCCCCCGACAGCTGGACCAAGGCACTGTAGGGCGGATGGAGAGAGTCTGTGAACTTTCCATAGAGTTTGATCCAGTCAAGGATCAGGAATACCGGCTCTCCTGTTGCGCCATCGTTCAGGCAAAGCCTGAACGGCCGGCCGGTGCGCACCACTCCGCCTATGCAGCGAATCGCGCACGTTGCCGTCCCAGCACCCCTCTCCTCTACCGAATAGATCTGGATTTCACCACCAGCGTTGTCGTGCATGCTTATACGCCTTAATGCGGGACGCCGGAGCGATCGAAAGCTGCCGGCCGATCACGAGCCGTAGTCCTTCAAGTAGGTGGCGATCAGGCCGTGCAGGACGTCGGCCCGGTGACGGTCTTCCTGTTGCGTGCGCAGAGCCTCGTCTGCGGCTCGGAGACGGGCAACGGCGGCAGGGTCGCCGTCCTCCACCTCGTCGAGCAGCGGCGCGGTGACCAGGTCCAGGCATTCGGTAAGCAGGCGGCGGGTGGCCGGGGAGGGCGGGGCGGGGTCCGGGTCGGTGCACGTGGGCGTCAGATACCGGGCGGGATCGGTGAGGCTCCAGCCGACGAAAGCGCCGTCCTGAATGAGGAGCGCCATGTCGGGGGCAATGCCGATGCAGGCGTCCAGGGGCTTGTCGAGGACGTCGAGATCGCGCAGGCAGGCCAGTGAGGTGTCCCCGGGGGCCCGGCACAGCACCGTGCAGAAGTCTGTGCGGAAGTCGCGGGCCTCGCCCGCCCGGAGCCCGCCCGGCTGTACCTCGGGCATAACAGGAAGGCGAGTGAGAGTCGCGGCGTCCGCGGCCACATACGGCATCTGGAGTTCGGCTCCGACCAGCTTCCGTCCCTCCGGGGCGAACCGGAAGACGTCAGGCGTGTCCCACAGCCAGTGCTCGCTACCGAAGGTGTCCGCGAGGAACCTCTCACGCTCCACCCCGTCCGCGTAGGGCGCCACCTCCACCGAGCCACCCGTGAAGCGGGGAGTGATGTGCAGCGGGCCATCCGTCACCGTCGCGTGCCAGTCGCCGCCGAATGACAGTTTCATGGTCATGCTCGCCCCCATTTGATCCGAACACCTCTCGCTCTCCACTCCGGGCGCCATGTTGTCGAACTTCCCCGGACGAGCCTTACGGCGTTTCGGGTGGTGTGACGAACTCCAGCGCGTTGCCGCTGAAATGTCCTCCGCAGACCGCTGCGCCGACGGCGGTGGGCACGCCTCCCACGCACCGCTTCCCATGCACCTCATCCCGACCTGCTGTCAGCCCGATCCGCACCGAGTTGATTCCTCGCTCACGAACACCACCGACCGGCTCGCGATCATGTCGCGTAGTCCTCGACGAGTTCTGCGATGAGCGTGTGGAGGGCGTCGGCCCGGTGGCGGTCCTCGCGCTGGTTGCGCAGAGCGTCGTCGAGTGACCTGAGCCGGGTCAGGGCGACCGGGTTCCGCTCCCTCAGCTCGTCGAACGAGGTGGTGACCAAGTCCAGGCACTGGGTGAACAAGGACCGAGTGGCAGGGGCCGGAGGAGACGGGTCCGAGGCAGTGAACCCACTGGTCAGGTAGCACA
Source organism: Streptomyces sp. NBC_00341 (assembly GCF_041435055.1). Taxonomy (NCBI): domain Bacteria; kingdom Bacillati; phylum Actinomycetota; class Actinomycetes; order Kitasatosporales; family Streptomycetaceae; genus Streptomyces; species Streptomyces sp. NBC_00341. Next base: position 3,543,543 of record NZ_CP108002.1, read on the forward strand.
CGGGATCCGTGAGGCTCCAGCCGACGACCGTGCCGTGCTGGACGAGGAGCGCCACGGCGGGGGCGATACCGATGCGGGCCTCCAGCGGCTCGTCGAGCACGTCGAGGTCACGCAGACACGTCAGTACGGTGTCTCCGGGAGCGCGGCACAGCTCCGTGGTCGTCGCCATGCGGAAGTCCCGGACCTCATCTGCACGAAGCCCACCCGGCCGGACGGCAGGTGTGACGGGTACGCACACGCTGTCGTCGGCGTCCGCAGCATCATTGGGGAGGCGGAACTCCGCGCCAACCAGTTGCCGGCTCTCCCGGTCGAAGCGAAGCTCGTCGGGGGTGTCCCACAGCCATTCCGTACTACCGAAGGTGTCGAGCTGGAACTGCGAGCGCTCCTCCACGTCCGTGTAACTTCCGATGTACACACGGAAGTCCCGGAAGTCGAAGCGCGGTGCAACGGCCAGGGGCTCCCCCGCGACGGTCGCGGTCCAATCGCCATCGATGGTGATTCTCACGGTGGTTGCTCCTCATCGGATCCGCTCGCCGGGCGCCATGTTGCCTTGCTTGCCGGGAATTTTGCCCTCTACGACGTCGGTGTGGGTAATCGGCGAACCGGCATCGGTAGGCAGGCCGCCCGTCGCCCTCGCCCCGGATTCGCCCAGAACGCCCGACGGACCGTACGCCGTAATCGCGTTACCCGCCCCAGGGCCACCACCGGTCGTCACCACGATGTCATCGCCCTGTCTGAAGATCAGGTTGCCGCTGTTCGCAGTCGAGTGGTAAACCGCGTCCGGGTTCTTGAGGATGTCCAGAACCCGTTCGTCGCTGAAGTTATGCCCCGTGTCCGCGTGGTAGTTGCCGGCTCTTTTGAACTTGCCGTTCTGCGCCCGTTCAACAACCTCGTCCGTGGTCTTTTTGGCGTCTTCCTTGGCCTTGGCCGCCTTCTTCTCCGCCCTCAACTCCGCCTTGGTCTTCGGCTTCGCGTCCTCTTCCGGGTACTTGGGCATCAGGCCCAGCGGGTCGTAACCGCCGTGCGGGTTGTCCACGTACGTGACGGGGTTGGGGGCCGGGGCGAGGCCGAGGGGGTCGGGGGAGGTGTAGCGGCCGGTTTCGGGGTCGTAGTGGCGGAAGAGGTTGTAGTGGAGGCCGGTTTCGGGGTCGTAGTACTGGCCGGGGAAGCGGAGGGGTGTGTAGGTGCCGCTGTTGCGGGACCAGGCGGTGGTGCCCCAGAGGGTGGTGCGGGTGCGCCAGGCGATGTCGCCGGACTCGTCGATGAGTTCGGTGGGGGTGCCGATGAGGTCGGTGGCGATGGCGAAGAAGCGGCGGTCGATCTCGGTCTGGTGGTCGTCGGGGGTGAGGATGCGTTCGGTCTGGGCCAGGGGGGTGTGGCCGCGGTGGTCCCAGGTGAGGGCGACCGTGTTCGGGGTGTCCGGGTGGTGGGTGGTCTGTTCGCACAGGGTCAGGCCGTCCCAGGTGAACCGGATCTCCTCGGCCACGCTCTCGCCGTCGGCCGAGAGGCGCTGTTTCGCGGTGCGGCGGCCGAGGGGGTCGTAGCGGTAGCGCCAGCGGGTCCCGTCGGGGGTGGTGGCGGCGGTGAGGCGGTTCTCCGCGTCCCAGGCGTAGCGCCAGATGTCGGGCTTGCGGGAGAGGCGGGTCTTGCGCCGCTGGGTGATCCTGCCGAGGGCGTCGTGTTCGAAGCGGACGTCTCCGGCGCGGGTGATGGTGGTGCCGTTGTAGGCGCGGGAGCCGGTGGCCTCGCTGCTGGGGTGGCGGGAGGGCCAGGATGCCGAGGTCTGGTTGCCGGCGTCGTCGTAGGCGTAGCGCTCCGTCCAGTTCTTGGCGTGGACGGCGGTGACGCGGCCCGCCCCGTCGAGGTCGAAGGTGCGGGTGCCTGACTTCCGGTCGGCGATGGAGGTCAGGTGGCCATCGGCGCGGTAGGAGTAGGTGCGGCTGTTGACGGGGCGTGCTCCGGCGGTGATGTGCTGCGCGGACAGCCGCCCCGCCTCGTCCCAGGCCGACGTCATGGTGACCGTGTCGCCGAAGACGCGGGACAGCTCCCGGCCCACGGCGTCGTGGGTGAAGTCGATCCGGTGAGCACCGCTGGTCAGGCGCCGGGTCGTGCTGTCGGCGGCGTAGGTGTAGGTGGTGACGTGGCCGGTGGGGGTGGTACGGCGGGTGCGGCGGCCCAGGACGTCGTAGGAGTAGTTCATAGCGCGGCCGTCGACCAGTTCGGTCTTGGTGAGTCCGCGCCGGTCGTACTGGTACCGGAGTTCGGTGTCCGGACCGGTCGCCTCCAGCAGGAGTCCGGCCCTGTCGTAGGTGTAGGTCGTCACCTGGCCGTCGACGTCCTTGCGGACCACCTGGCCGAGCTGGTCGCGCTCGAAGGAGATGGTCCCGCCGAGCGCGTCGGTGCGGGCGGTCAGTCCGTCCGCGGCGTCCATTTGGTAGGTGAGGGTGCGGCCGTCGAAGTCGGTCTCGGAGACGATGCGGTCGGCCGCGTCGTACTCGTAGGTCCAGGTCAGGTCCTGCGGGTTGGTGACGCGGGTGAGGCGCAGTGAGTTGTCGTGCTCGAACTCGTAGCGGGTGCCGTCGGGCAGGGTGCGGGCGAGTGGCAGGTCGAAGTGGGTGTATTCGGAGCGGGAGACGCCGCCTGACGCGTCCGTGTGGGTCAGCGGGTTGCCCTCGCCGTCGTACGTCCACGACTCGGTGGCGCCGTCCGGGCCGGTGTGTCGGGCAAGTTGTCCGTCTGCGTGCCATTCCAGGAGGGTGACGCCGCCCGCCGGGTCGGTGACGCGGACCGGTCTGCCGAGGGCGTCCCTTTCCGTGCGGGTGACGGCGCCGGTCGGGCCGGTTACCTCGACGGTCCTGCCCGCCGCGTCGCACACCACATGGGTCGTGGCGCCGAGTGCGTCGATGACCGAGGTGAGCCGGCCCGCGCAGTCGTAGGTGCAGCGGGTCGTGGCGCCGGTCTGGTCGGTGGCCGCCGTGTGGTTGCCGCGTTCGTCGAACTCATGGATTGTCCGGGTATCGTCGGCCGCCACTTCCTCCACCGACAGTCCGAACGGGTCCCGTACGGTGCGTAGTTCGCTTCCGTCGGGGCGGGTGGTGGCGGTGAGATGGTCGTCCTCGTCGTAGGCGAAGGCGGTGGTGCGGCCCAGGGGGTCGGTGCGGGTGAGGAGGTTGCCGCGGGGGTCGTAGGTGAACCGGGTGGTGTGGCCGAGCGGGTCGGTGACGGCCAGGGGGAGGCAGCCGGAGCCGAACACATGGCGGGTGGCGTGGCCGTCGGCGGTCGTGAGTGTGGTGGTGCGGTGGCCCGTCGCGGGGTCGGGCTCGGTGTAGGCCAGGGTGATCTGGACGTGGCCGGCCTCCCCGCCCTCCGCCACGACTCGGTCCCGGTCGTCGTAGACGTAGTCGTAGCGGCTGTCGTTGGAGTCGATCCAGGCGATGACGCGGTGGCGGTCGTCGTGGAGGAACGTGGTCGTGGCGCCGGACGGTTTGCTGACGGTGGTGAGGTTGCCGTCCTGGTAGCCGTAGCTCATCAGGGGCAGGTCCGTACCGCCCTCGCCCGCACCGGCCAGGGACAGGGCGGTGACCAGGCCGCCGGTGGTGGACAGGTTCACCTGGTGGCCCGCCGAGTGCGCCAGGGCCATTGGCACACCGTCCTCGTCGCGGTCGATGGCGATGGTGTGGCCGTTGCGTTCGGTGATGTCCGACAGCCATGCCACGCCATCGCACCCCGGTTCGCCGCCGGCCGGAGCGTTGAAGTCGAGGACCAGGCCGCTGTCGGGGTCGGTGACCGTGTACTCGCCGTTGGCGTCGCGGGCCAGCAGGGTGCGGGAGGCGCCCGACTCCGGCACGGTCGGCGCGCCGGGCACCGGGTGGGGGTAGTGGATCAGGAGGCCGTCGGCGGTGACGTGGAGGACGCCGATGGCGTCGATCTGGAGGCGCTCGTCGACGGTGGACGTCCAGGACGGGCCCAGGAAGCGGCCGATCGCCAGACCGGACTCGGTGCGGCGGGTGAACACCAGCGGCAGGATGCCGGGGATCGTGACATCGGTCTGCGGCAAATACATCCGGCCCGTCGCCAGGTCGACCGGGTCGGTGTCCTTACTGACACGCTTCACGTCCGTCCGACCGTGGGTGCCCTCCGGGGCGTCATCGACCAGCCGGCGCAGCCGGGCAGCCTCGGCCGCCTCGTCGGCGACACGCACACCCTTCACCGCGGCACCCCCACCACCGGTGGCGATCGTCATCGCGATATCGGGAATCAGCCGCCCGAACCCCTCGGCCGGGTCCTTCATGAAGTCCTTGGCCATCTGGATGCCGGTGCCGGTCGGGTCGTTCGCGGCGACCACCAGACCCGCTGCCAGACTGTTCAGATTCGTGACGTACTCGGCCGGATGCGTCAGGTTGTACGGGTCCATCGGGTTGATGCCGCGGACGAAGTTGAGCGTGCCCGCGGTGGCCTTGATGATGCCGCCGTCCACATGCATCCCCATGACCTGGAGTTCCTCGAACCCGTCACCGAACTGCTCCGAGTACGAGGGCTTCTTCGGCGCCATGTCACGGGCCGCACTGATCGTCGTGCGGGCGGTCTGCGCAGCCGAGTTCCGCTGGGTGCGGGCCTCGGCCAGGATGTCCTGCGCATCCTTCATCAGCTTCTTGCCCGGGTCCTCGAACGTGGATGCCGGCCGGGGCGGCAGCTCGGAGGGGTCACGCTTGTCGGAGGGCTTGGCGTTGTAGCGGTCGACGGCCTTGTTGAAGTCGTCGATCTTCTTACGGTGCGCGTCCGCAGCCGTCTCCGAGGCCTTGACGCCCTCCTTCCACTTGTCGATCGCGGTCTGCGCCTGCCCCTGCGCCCAGGTGACGGTGGACGCGAACGAATCCAGAGCCCCGAGGGCTTTCGAGGTGGCGTCGGCCGCGGCGTACCACTTGGGCGGCTGCGTACTCACCGCGTTGCGCAGCGCGTTCGCGGTCTCGCCCTTGAGCTGCCCCGAGTCGAGCCCCTTCAGTCCGTCGCCGGTGCTGTCGAACGCCGTCTGGAAGGCGCGGAGCTTGGAGACGGTGGCATCGAGCTTGCCCGTACTGCCGTAGATCAGCTTGGTCTTGTCCTCGGTCTGCCCGAGGTCCATCTCGTCGACCTCGGCACCCATCCGGTTGGCGACCGAACGGGACTGCTCGCGCACCCAGTCCGCCCCGGACTCCCAGCCGACGTCGTCCAGCCGGTCCGCCGTCCAGTTGCCGACGTCCTCGACCCGGTCACCGGCCCACTCGACACCGTCCTCGATCGCGTCCTCGACCGAATCGGGCGTGATATCACTGATGAAGTCGCCAATACCCACGGTCAGTTACTCCCCCGACTCGCCCTGCTGCTGCGCCTGCTGGGCGCGTTCCTCCGGCGACGGCCCGAACGTGTCGTCCAGGCTCTGGTTGAACTGGTCGTCGGAGATACCGAGCGCGTTGTTGAACAGGTCGGACTGCCGTCCGCCGTGGCCCTCGGTCAGGACGGTGCGGCCGGTGTCCTTCCAGGTCTGGCCCATGTCCTGGCCGGCCTTCTCGAACGACTCCGGGCTGAAGTCCGGGTCCAGGTAGTCCGGCGTGAAGATGTCGCCCCAGTTCTGCTTGGCGATCTCCTCCTCACTCGCGTGCGGGTTCCCGCCGAACACGGCATTCGCGCCGACCTTGAGCGTGCCCGCGATGTACTGGTCGTTCTCCCACTGGGTGCCCGCCGCCAGGCCGAGCCGGTTCGCGAGCCCACTGGCATCCCGCACCAGGGCGCGCACCCCCCACTCCCAGCGCTCGCAGAAGTCCTCGAAGTCGACCGACACCCCGTGATGACCGGCCTCCATCCCCGTGATCGCCAACGACGAGAAACCCTTGCCCATCACCGAACCCGTCGCACCACCCAGATCACCCAGCTCATCGATCGTCGAGTTCAGACCCTTGGTGAACTTGGTGACGGACTCCTTGTCGAGATGCAGATCCGCCCCGTCGCCGCTCATCGGCCCGCCCCCTCTGCTCTCTCACCAGCATCGACGGCGAACGCTTCCGGAACGATCCCGACAATCCGCCCCGCGAGCACTGCTCCTGCCCGGCCCATGACTCTCCCCCGTCGTCGGTGACTAAAGGCACCGTAGAACAGGACGCGCGACAGCACACGACCGGTTCTCCCGAGGGTTCCGGGCGGGGGCCGGTCGGATACCGCAACCCGCGGAACAGCTATGCGCTCGTCGACGACAGGCCCTTGGGCGGGTCTTGGTCCGCGAATGACTACGTGATCGGCGTCAGGACAGCTAGCCGAAAGCTCAACTACCAGCCAAAACCTGGCGATTTGGCTTCTTCTTGCCTGCCTCACAACCATCCCTTGGCGCTTAATGGTGCTCCTGCGGGATGCGGGTGCGACTGACAGCCACACGGGGGAGCCATGGACGACACCGGAACAGTCGGGGCGCCACCGCCCGAGCCGCCACCCACATCGCCCCCAAGGCCGAAGGCTCCCCCGCTGCCGCCGCAGGGACGGCCCGTCCAGCCAGGCTCTGCGGTGCCCGGACGCCTGCAGAACCCCGGAAGCGGCGATCAGCCCCGCCGTAAGGGGGACCCGCTGGTCCTCCGGGTCAGCCGCCGGACGCTGTGGGTGGGCTCGGCGGCCGTACCGCTGCACAACGTCACCTGGGTCGACGCGTTCAGGCTCAACCACGACTGGGGCAGGGCGTTCAGCCGCCTCGTACAGTGGCTGGTCCTCGCCGTCATCGTCTATGCCGCGATCAACTACGCGAACGCGGGCGACGTCGAGCAGAACGGGAACAGCGGCCTCGTGCTCATCGTCGTCGCGATCTGCGTGTTCGTCGTCATCAAGGAACTGATCGCGTCGGCGAAGCCGGTGCTGGTCGTCGAGATGAACAGCGGCTCCAGGGTGGTCGTGACCCTGCCCAGCATGGACGAGCTGCGCGAGATCGCCGGACAGATCGTGTACGCGATCGACCACCCGGAAGCCGAGTTCACGGCGATCGTCCGGCAGTTCAACAACAGCACGAACAACTACGGCCCAGTCGTCAACATGACCAACGGCCGGGGGAACACGGGGTTCAAACTGTGAGCGATTCGTCGAACTACTACGGACCCGTGGTCAACATGAACGGCGGCCGCGAGAACATCGGCATCAACTACGGCACTGTCGGCGGTGCCGCAGAGGACGTTGAGCTCCGGGCCGCTGTCGAGGACCTCACCCGCGTCCTGCGTGAGCTGCGCCCGCACCTCGCCCCGGACCAGGCCCGGACCGTCGAGGGCGCGCTGCCCGAGCTCACCCCCGACCGGAGCGCCCTGCGGGAGCGCGGCATGGTCCTGGCATCCGTCGCGCAGATCGCGGCCACGGTCGGCGAGGTGGGACGGCCCGCAGCGGAGGCGGTGGGACGGCTGCTCGGACTGCTGGGCTAGAGGGTGCGCCGGGCAGGCCCTGGAGGGCCTGTCGTGCCGGGCGACGTGGTTGAGGGCCAGCCGCTCGTCGCTCAGGGCAGTCAGGCCCAGGGGTCGCCGGACGGTTCTGGCTCTTCCGGGTAGAGCATGCGGCGGACGCAGCGCAGGAGTCCCGGCTCGCTGCCACCGGCGGCAGCCATCCAGGGCAGGACGTTCATGGCACGGGCGCGTTCTGCCGAGGCCAGGGCTTCGACGGTCGCGCGCAAAGTGTCGGGGGCGGGTTCATCGGTGAGGCAGAGCCAGCCGATCGCGGCGGCAAGGCGGACTTCGGGGGCCTGTGCCCGGTCCTGCCACAGCTCGCGGATCCATGCGGTGGCCGGCTGGTGCGGGTGGGCACGTGTGGTCTCTGCGGTGGCGAGAACCAAGGCGGCCCGGACCATGGAGTCCTGCTCCTTGGCGAACCGGGTAGCGAAGGCGCTTCGGACCGTGTGTCCAGGGTCGGCCGCGGTGGCGAGAGCGTATGAGGCGTCGATGCGCGTGGTCGGGTCGGAGCCGTCGAGGAGAGGCAGGAGCACGGGGGCCCCGGTGGTGATCGCGGCTCGGGCGGCGGCCACCGACCAGCCTGCCGGGTAGCCGGTCACCTCGACGCCGTAGTCGTCGTAGCCGTCGTGCTGGGGGCCGGAGCGGTGAAGGAGGAGGTCGTCGCGGGAGGCGACACCGAAGTAACGGGCGCGGGCCGGGGCGGCGAGACCGCCGAGAGCGTCCGCGCGGTGTCGATGGTGGGGGTCGGTGGCGATCCGGATCATCAAGCCGAAGTCCGTCGGGTCTCGCGAGGCGAGTACCCCTTGTGGGACGAGGCTCTCGCGGTCCTCAACCAGGACTTGGCCGTGACTCTTCCTGAGCAGGGACCTCTGCAACTGCTGGCCCAGCCTTCCTACGAGGCGGGCGAGCCGGAGTATGTCTACGTTGCCCTGGCCAACGGCGAGTGGCACGGCAGTCATCTGTACCCGAAGACGCCAGAGGACTCTGCTCATGCCTTGGCGATCGTCGCCGACGCCGCGCAGGACACCGTCGCTGAGCGTCTGTGGCAGGCGTGGCCCCTGTGCGTCGAACACGACCTGGGCATGCATATGCGCGACGTGGAGGGGCTGCTCTCCTGGTGGTGCGCCGGAGGCGGTCGGGGGGCCGGGCCACATCTGTGCGGCCGTGGGCGCGCTCGACAGTTTCTAAGTGGTCGAGGTCGTAAATCCTGCGGGGATTGACATTCAGTCAGGCCGCATGCCGGGCCTGGTTCACAGGCCCGGCATGCGAGTGAAGGGTGCAGGCTCACGTCAGGGCTCGCAGGCGGTGGGCTCAGTGAGGGTGAAGCCTTCTCTGTCCCGAGTCCGGCCGATCGATGCCCACACCCGTAGCGAAGGGCCACATCGCTGGGCGGGGGGGCGTGCCAGCAAGGAATCCGTGAAACAGGAGGTGCAGACAATCCACCTCCATGCCCATCGGCCCGGCGAACACGTCGTCGCCTCGTACGGGCAGCAATGTTCACCCAGAACGATTGTGAGACAGGCGGCGGGATCGGGCGATCGGAATGTCGAGCGCAAAATGAGTTTCAGGGAACTCGCCTCCGAGGGATGTGGCACCCCCGACCGTCGACAGTGAGTCGAGCAAGCGCCCCTAGGGCAGAGCTAGTTGGATACATCGAGGCGCTTTCGCAGACGCGCACGGTATCCCTGCCTTGCAGGCCAGGTCGCGTGGGGTCGATGCCTTATGTGGCATTTGTTCAGTTATATTCTCGCGCGCTCCGAGTGATGCCGTCTATTTGGCCGACAGATTTCCGGATCTTGGTGATTGGGCAGAGCGCCGCGAGTCGCGATAGGCATGGGACTGCGCTTCCACCCCGAGGCGCCTCAACGCGGCGATCACGTAAGTCTCGCCTGCCCCGTGATACTGAAGCGCCCATATTATGGAGAGACCTGATGCGAGCCCGTAAACCCCGCGATCTCAATGAGCTCCCGTACCTGCATCGCCTCACATCATTCACCGGAGAGATGGAAAGAGAAGGGTCCTACGAATGGCTGCACTTCGAGGGTTGCGATTTCCAGGATGTGGATGGCGGCAGTTCTGGGTTCACTGAATCAGCATTCTCTGCGGTTACCTTCACCCGGGGCCGATATCGGCGTTGCCAGTTCGACGACGTCTGGCTGCACACCGTGCGCATGGTGGGCACGGACCTCTCAGAGACCACCTGGATGGACAGCGAGTGTGACCAAGTAGTCCTCGCCGGCGCAGAAGTGTCCGGCTCCCATATGAACCGCGTTACTTTCTACAATTGCAAGTTCGACTCGGTCAATGCTCGCCTGGCCAAACTGAAGAATGTCTCGTTCGTGGACTGTCTCCTCCGCGACGTCGACTTCGGCGGAGCCGTGCTCACCAACGTCTCCTTCCCCGGATCGACCCTGGAACGAGCGCACTTCGACAACGCCAAGATGACGAAGGTCGATCTGCGCGGGGCAGACGGACTGAACATCGCTTCCGGTCTCGAAGCCTTGAAGGGTGCAATGATCAACACCTACCAACTCCTAGAGTTGGCACCCGCACTCGCTCAGGTCCTCGGCCTCACAGTGAAAGACGAGTAGGCGGGACGCCCACAAACTCACAGGCGTCCTTGAATTGACGAGAATGTATACGGTCAACGTGCCCGACGCCCCTGGGAACCTGTAACGCCAGCACGAGATTATACTGCTTGGCTAATTCAATTTCTGCCGCGAGTGCATCACCCTCCGGCTTGGCTTCCGTCCACGATCTTTGGAAGTCCTCATCTTCGATCGGGTAATGCGGGTCAACCACACCTACCGGCGCGGCGGCGCACTCGCCTACCTTGCCGCCTACGACGTCCACCGCGCCCGCGTGTTCGGACGCTGTGAGGACCGCACCGGCATCGTCCCGTTCATGAACCTGGTCACCCAGGTCATGACCACCGAGCCCTACGCCAGCGCCAAACGCGTCTTCTGGATCGTCGACAACGGTTCCTCCCATCTCGGCCGGAAGGCCGCCAACCGGTTGACCGAGGCGTTTCCGAAGGCGGCGCTGGTCCACACCCCCGTGCACGCCTCGTGGTTGAACCAGGTGGAGATGGGCCTTGACCCCGGATGTTGAACACACGAGACACTGGATCCTGAGGATCTGAGAACGGACATCTCGTGGTCATGAAGAACTATCCGCCGGAGTTCAAGGCGGACGCGGTCGCGCTGTACGAGTCGCGGCCGGAAGCGACGATCAGGTCGGTCGCAGCCGATCTGGGGATCAACCCGGAGACGCTGCGGAACTGGGTTCGGGCAGCTGGGGTGAGCCGTCCCCGAGGACGGCGGACGCAGGAACCGTCCCTGCCGCCGGCACCGCTGGAGGCGGAGAACGCCGCCTTGCGGAAGAAGGTCCGTGAGCTGGAGGAGGAACGGGAGATCCTGCGGAAGGCGGCGAAGTATTTCGCCGGGGAGACGCGCTGGTGAACCGCTTCCAGTGTGTCGCCGACCTCCAGCGCCGTTACGGCGTGAAGCGGCTCTGCAGCATCCTCGGCGTGAGCCGCTCGAGCTTCTACTACTGGCGCCGGACGGCTGCGGACCGGGCCGCCCGGCAGGTGGCCGACGCCCGCCTGGCGGCCCGGATACGGGCGGTGCACCAGGAATCGGACGGCACCTACGGAGCCCCGAGGATCACCGCCGAGCTCCGCGAGGAGAACGGTGTCGCGGTCAACCACAAGCGCGTCGCCAGGATCATGCGGGCGTCCGGGATCGAAGGAGTCCGGTTGCGCCGCCGGCACCGCACCACTGTCCCCGACCCGGCCGCCGCCAAGGCCCGGGACCTGATCGGCCGCGACTTCACCGCAGGCCAGCCGAACACGAAGTACGTCGGCGACATCACCTACCTGCCCATCGAGGGCGGGAAGTTCTGCTACCTGGCGACCGTCATCGACCTCGCATCACGCCGTCTGGCCGGCTGGGCTATCGCCGACCACATGCGCGCGGACCTCGTCACCGACGCCCTGGCCGCAGCGATCCGAACCCGCGGCAGCCTCGCCGGATCGATCATGCACACCGACCACGGAGCTCAGTACACGAGCAGGATTTTCACCGAAGCCTGCAGGTCAGCAGGGGTGCGGCGAAGCATGAGCGCGGTCGGGTCCAGCGCGGACAACGCACTCGCCGAGTCCTTCAACGCGACCTTCAAACGCGAGACCCTGCAAGGACGAAAGAGCTGGCCGACCGAGCGCGAGGCCCGACTCGACGCCTTCCGATGGCTCCATCGCTACAACACCCGACGCCGACACTCCCGCCTCGGACAACGATCACCCATCGCCTTCGAGAACGCCCTCCACCGCACACCAACTACGCTGGCACAAGCCGCATAACCCGTGTTCAGGATTCGGGGTCAAGGCCCGATCTACTTCTCCGCCGTCCAACGCAAGGTGGTCTCGCCCAACGACTTTTCCGACCTCGACGAGGTCAGGGACGGCTCCGAAGCTTCGAAGGCCACTACAACGCCACGGCACAGCCGTTCCAGTGGAAGTTCACCGCCTCCGCCCTGGAAGACCTGCTGGCCAGGCTCGACCGGCACCACGCCAGCCACCCACCAGGACCCTCCGTCGGTCTGACCACATAAACAACCCCCGAAGGATTTACGAAGCCGACCACTAAGCGTGGGACTGAGGTTGGACGGCACCGAGGTTCGGGTGCGCCGCCCCGGGGCGAACAGACCAGGACGGCGCGCGTTCGTCTCGGGGAAGATGCGGCAGAACGGTGGCCGGCCTGGTCTCCGATCGCACCGCCAAGAGGTGAGCACCCACCCGACAACCTGCCAGGACAACTTGCCCCGACCTCAATCGCGCACAACCTCGTAAGCGTGTCTGTGCCCGCCTACTCGCGAGCCACATATCGCGCACAGGGGCAAACCACCGTGCTCAAGGGCCAGCTATCTCGCTCAGTCACAGGATGTCCTGGTGCAGGGCACTGCCGTCATCGGCTCCGCGAGCTGCGCACCGAGGGTGGCCTTACGGGTCGGCAACCGGTCGGCCACCTGGGCTGGGCACAGTCCGAGTTCGAGCCTCGGGGCTCGAAGCTCGGGTACCGAGCCCCGAGCGTCGAGCTCCGAGCGTCGAAGGCCTGTTCACTCGTTCGTGGGTACGTGACGGAGGGGCGGCCCGAGTCTCGAACCTCGGGACCCGAGGGTCGGGAGCCGGGCTCCGAGATTCGAGCGATGTCTGACAACCGGTAGGTAAAGGAAAGAGGTTGGGAGAACCTGCCTACCTCCCTGACCCGTAACGGCGAGCAAGTGTGACTATTTGTGACCGACTTGCGGCGCAGCGTCGCGGCTGCTTACCGTGCCCCCAACGAAACGACCCCGACGCGGTGTTGAACGCACCGGCCGGGGTCTCACCCAAGATCGATGAAAGCGACCCGATCTCGTGGCTACCCAGAACTTTAGCTCCGCCCTGCCGACGCCCTCAGTCCCGACCCCGGCCCTCTGCCCGAAGGCCAGCCCCGGCTACGGGAAGCGTTCCGTCCCGGACCAGCGCCCTCCCCGCGCCGACGACTTCGCGTTCCTGCCGGAGCGGGAGCGGTACATCGCCGGATACGTCGACCAGCTCCCCGAGGGCTCCGCGATGAACATCAAGTCGCTCGCCAAGTGCCAGCCCCTCTACGGGCAGATGGCCGTCGGCAGCGCACTGCGGGCCCTGGGCGTGGCCGGACACCTGCGCCAGGCCCGGTGCGCGGTCGGCGACGGCGACAACGTCCGCTGGGTCACCCGCACCTTCTGGTCGCGCACGGCCCGCGACAACGAGTGGTGGAACACCTTCCTCACCGCCGAAGCAGGCCACCGCCTGCACCAACCGCAGCCCGCACCGGTCACACCCCCTCCCCCGTGGGTCCCGGCCGAGCCCGCAGCCCCCGCAACACCCGAGGCACCCGCACCCGCCCCCGCACCCGTCGTACCCCAACAGCGCACCACCCCGGCAGACATGTCACCCGCCTACCTGGCCCTGACCCGGCTGGGCCCCACCGACAAGCGCCTGGGGCTCTCCGAGGACGACTGCCGGGAGCTGGAGGAGTCGGCCGCCGAATGGTTCGCACGCGGTGTGGACGCCGACTACCTCATCCACACCGTCACCGCAGGGCTGCCCGCGACCGTCGACTCACCGCTCGGCTTCGTCAGGAAGCGCCTGATCACCAAGCTCCCGCCCCACCGGCCCGCCGCCGCAGCCCCCACACCGCAGGGCGGCACCTCAACCCCCCGCCTGATGGTCGAGTGCACCGACTGCGGCGCACCCGGCAAGGCCGAAGCGTTCCGGGACGGCTTGTGCGGCCCCTGCCGCGAACCCGCCGATCCGGCGCCCACCGAGGAGCCCGGCATCGAACGCGACGTCCAGGCCCACGTGAAGCGCCTTCGCGAACAACTGAAACTGCGCTGACGCGCGGGCGGCGACGTCAGGAGGCCGTCGGCAGGGTGAGGATTTCGGCTCCGCTGTCGGTGATGGCGATGGTGTGCTCGCTGTGTGCGGTCCGGCAGCCCGTCGCGCTGCGCAGGGTCCAGCCGTCGGCGTCGGTGACGAGTGTGGCGGTGTCGGCCATGACCCACGGCTCCAGGGCGAGCAGCAGTCCGGGGCGCAGCTTGTATCCGCGGCCGGGCCGTCCGGTGTTCGCGACGTGTGGGTCCTGGTGCATGGTCGAGCCGATGCCGTGGCCGCCGAACTCGGTGTTGATCGGGTAGCCCGCCTCGCCGAGGACCGTGCCGATGGCGTGGGAGAGGTCACCGATGCGCGCCCCGGGCTTGGCGGCGGCGATGCCGGCGGCGAGTGCGCGTTCGGTCGTCTCGATCATCGCCACGCTCTCCGCCGGCCTGGCCTTGCCCACCAGGAAGCTGATCGCGGCGTCCGCGGCCACCCCGCCCCTGACCACGGCGAGGTCGAGCGTCAGCAGATCCCCGTCCGCCAGCGCGTAGTTGTACGGGAGCCCGTGGAGTACTCCGTCGTTGACGGCCGTGCAGATGTAGTGCCCGAACGGGCCGCGTCCGAAGGAAGGCGCGTAGTCGACGTAGCAGGACTGCGCTCCCGCCTCGATGATCATCTCCTTGGCCCACTGGTCGATGTCCAGCAGGTTCGTCCCGACCACGCTGCGTCGCTTCAGCGTGTGAAGGATGTCTCCGACCAGGGCGCCGGTGCCCCTCGCCCGCTCAAGCCGTGCGGAGTTCAGGATCTCGATCATGGGGACCTCTCAGGTGCGTCCAATAACTATACCGGTCAAACTATACCGGTATAAGAATGGGGTCACGGTCGGTCCGAGAAGCCGCTCTCCGGCCAATGACGCACGAGGGGCGCGCCCGGAACCGAATCGGGCGCGCCCCTCAACACACATCACTCATCGCTCACACGCGAGCGCGGCCGTCAGCGGTCGAAGCGCCCGCGCACGTCGTCCGCCGCGCCCCTGGCCTTGTCGCGAGCTTGCTCGGACGCGCCGGAGGCCCGCTCGGACGCGTCCTGCGACCGGTTCGACCCGTCGCCCTTGCCGTCCTTCGCCTTCTTCTGCGCCTGGTCGGCAAGATCCTTCGCCTTGTCCTTGAACTGGTCCGCGATGCCCATGCTGTTTCACTCCTCGTGGGGTGCGTGGGGGACGGCCCCGTAAGGGCCTCGACCAGACTTGCACGAGCGGACAGGCATCGCATTTCGATCATTGACGCTACGTGTGCGACGCGCGTTCTGCCTGGTCAGCGGCGCCTCCCGCACCGACAAGGCCCTTGCTGACGCCGTCCAGCCGGGAGCCGTACCGCATCATTTCGCGCCTGCCGCCGACGCCGAGCACCGACGGCAGGTAGCCGCGTACCGACTGCATGCCGCGCAGCCACCACTGGGCGTACACATGCGGCGAGCGGCGCTCGATACCGGCCACTATCCGGTCGACGGCCGGGCCGAGCGGGTACGTCCGGTTCGTCGGCCAGGGCAGCCGCTGGCGAAGCTCGCGCATGACGTCGTCCTCGTCGGCGCCGCGCACCATGTCGGTGTCGGTCCAGGAGAGGTAGCCGACGCCGACCTTCACGCCCCGGTAGCCGACCTCCGCGCGCAGGCTGTGCGCGAACGCCTCGACGCCCGACTTGGACGCGCAGTAGGCGGTCATCATCGGCGCGGGTGTCATCGCGGCGAGCGAGGCGATCTGGAGGAAGTAGCCCCGGCTCTCCATCAGGATCGGCAGGAACGCCCGGCAGGTGACCGCGCCGCCGATCAGGTTGACCTCGATGACCCGGCGCCAGGCGACCGGGTCGGAGTCGACGAACGGGCCGCCCGAGGCGACGCCCGCGTTGGCGACGACGACGTCGATCTTGCCGAAGCGCTCCTTGACCTCCTGGGCGACCCGGGACATCGTCTCGTGGTCGGTGACGTCCGCGTGCCAGTGGTCGCTGTCGCCGTGCAGCCGCTCCGAGACCTTCTTCAGCTCGTCCGGCTCCAGGCCGACCAGCGCGAGCGTCGCGCCGCGCGCCGAGAGCTTGCGGGCCAGCAGCTCGCCCACACCGCGCGCCGCGCCCGTGACGACGACGACCTGACCTTCGAGACTGTGCCTGCCGCTCATGCGACCTCCTCCTCCTTGCCCTCTACACCAGCCGTATCGCGCAACGGGAGATACCCGGTCGCGAGTTCCCGGATCTTCGCCGTTACCGCTTCCGGTGCCTCCACCGGAGTCATGTGCCCCAGGCCCGCCAGCTCGGTGAGCCCGAGGGATTCGGGGAGCGCCGCCGCGATGGCGCGGGCGTGGGCGGGCGGCGTCAGCCGGTCCTCCGTACCCGCGATCACCGCGGTGGGCACCCGCAACTCCCGTACGCCCTCTTCGAGATCGAGCTCCGCGAGTACGTGACCCCAGGCGAACCTGGGTCCGCGGGGGCAGGCGTGCACGATCCGGGCACAGGTGTCGACCCGGTCCGGCGCCGAACCCGCCCCCATCGTCGCGTACTTGAGGATGCGGCGGGACAGCGGAGTGACCGGTCCCAGCGGTGCGCGGGCGCCGAGGATCGCTCGGGTCAGCCGGGTCCGCAGCGCACCGGCTCGTATCGGCACAACCCGTGATTCGGCGATCAGCCGCGAACTGCCGGTGCTGCACAGCAGTATGGCAGCGGCGTGCTCGCGGAGTCCGGTCCGGCGGGCGGCGGCCATCATCGTCATGCCGCCCATGGAGTGGCCGGCCAGTATGGCCTTCTCGCCCGGTTCCAGGGTGGCGGCGAGCACCGCTTCGAGGTCGTCGGCCAGCGCGTCGGTCGTGTATCCGGCGGGGCCGACCGCGGGCGAGGTGCCGTGGCCGCGCTGGTCGTAGGCGATGACGCGGTGGTCGACGGCCAGGTCCCGTATCTGGGCGTCCCAGAAGCCGGTGTTGCAGGTCCAGCCGTGGGACAGGACGACTGCCGGGGCGTCGCTCTGTCCGTGGACCTCTATGTGGATGCGGGAGCCGTCGGCGGAGACGGCCATGAGTTCGCGGGCGGGCACCGGGCGGGTGCTCCGGCCGGGCAGCGGGCGGCTCATCCGGCGACCTCCTCGGAGACGGCGTTCTCCGTACTCCGCTGCGCGGGTACCCGGACGACCTGGTACTCCGCGATGTCGACCGCCCGGGTCGCCCTGCGGAACTCGGCGGTGGTGCCGGGCCAGACGGTGGTGTTGCGGCCGTTGGCGTCCAGGTACCAGCTGGTGCAGCCGCCGGTGTTCCAGACGGTGCGCTTCATCCGTTCCTGGACGCGGCGGTTCCAGGTTCCGACGGCGGAGGGGCGCGCGTCGAGGGCGACCTTTCCGCCGAGGACGTCGAGCTGGCGGAGGTAGTCGGCCATGTAGTTCAGCTGCGCCTCGATCATCAGGATCATCGAGGAGTTCCCGAGGCCCGTGTTGGGGCCGATGATCGTCATCCAGTTGGGGAAGCCGGCCGCGCTCGCGCCGCGCAGCGCCTGCATGCCGCCCTTCCACGACTCCGCGAGGGTGTGTCCCTCCGCGCCCACCACGCGGTCGGCTATCGGCATGTCCGTCACGTGGAAGCCGGTGCCGAGGACGATCGCGTCGACCTCGGCCTCCGTACCGTCCGAGGCGACGACCGTGGAGCCGCGCACCTCGCTCAGGCCGGAGGCGACCACGTCCACGTTGGGCTGGGCGAGCGCCGGGTAGTACGCGCTGGAGAGCAGGATGCGCTTGCAGCCGATGCGGTACGAGGGCGTCAGCTTGGCGCGCAGGGCCGGGTCCTTGATGGAGCGGGCCATGTTGGACTTGGCTATCCGCTCGACCAGGCCCAGCTGGTCCGGGTGCTTGGTGAAGGCGCTGACCTGCAACTCCCTTATCCCCCACAGCAGTCCGCGGCGCGCGGTGCCGGTGAAGGGGAGCGTGCGGTGCAGCCAGCGCTCGGCGCCGCTGATCTGCCGGTCCATGCGCGGCATGACCCAGGGCGGGGTGCGCTGGAAGAGGGTGAGCTTCGCGGCCTTCGGCTGGATCGACGGCACGATCTGGATCGCGGAGGCGCCGGTGCCGATCATCGCGACGCGCTTGCCGGTCAGGTCCGCGTCGTGGTCCCAGCGGGCGGAGTGGAAGACCTTGCCGGGGAAGTCCGCGAGCCCGGGGATGTCGGGCAGCTTCGGGTCGGAGAGCGGCCCGGTCGCGGAGACGACGACATCGGCCACGACGGTCGTGCCGTTCGCGCTCTCGATGACCCAGTGCAGCTCGTCGCCGTCCCAACGCATCATCGTCACCTCATGGTTGAGCCTGAGGTGCGGGCGCAGCCCGAAGGTGTCCGCGACGTGCTCCAGGTAGGCGCGGATGTGCTCCTGCCCGGAGAAGGTGCGCGGCCACTCGGGGTTGGGGGCGAACGAGAACGAGTAGAGGTGGGACGGTACGTCGCAGGCGCAGCCCGGATAGCTGTTGTCGCGCCAGGTGCCGCCGACCGAACCGGCGCGTTCCAGGATCACGAAATCGGTGATGCCTTCGCGGCGGAGCCGGACAGCGGCTCCGAGGCCCCCGAATCCGGATCCGATCACCGCCACTCGTACATGTTCGTGCTGGGCCATGCTGCAGCCTCCCCGCGGTACGTCACACGACTCTGCCAGCAATCACTGGCACAGTTGGGAGACTAGAGCAGCTCCGTACCGATGGGTAGGGGTGCGGCAGGGGAAAGTTACCGGCGGTACAACAAGCGGCCCCCGCAGCGGGGCGGCCGGTAGGGTGCGGGGGTGGCTGACGGAGACGAGCACCGCGAATACCGCATGGAGGAGCTGGCCAAGGAGGCCGGCATCCCCGTCCGGACCCTGCGCTTCTACCGCGAGCGCGGCCTGATCTCACCACCGCGCCGCGAGGGCCGCATCGCCTGGTACGACGACCACCACCTCGCCCGGCTGCGCACGATCACGGGCCTGCTGGAGCGCGGCCACACCCTCACCGGCATCGCGGACCTGGCCCGCACCTTCGAGAGCGGCCGCGACGTGGCCGAGGTGCTGGGCCTGGGCGAACCGACGGAGGAGACCCCGGTCCGGCTCACGCCCGAGCAACTCGCGGACTACTTCGAGACCGAGTCGACCCCGGAGAACCTGGCGGCCGCGATGGAGCTGGGCTACCTCGGCACGGACGGCGACGAGATCGTGCACATCAGCCGCCGCCTCCTGGAGGTCTCCGCCGAACTCGTACGGGAGGGCGTCCCGCTCGCCACCGTCCTCGCCTCCGGCCGCCGCGTCCGCGAACACGCGGACGCCCTGGCGGACCTCTTCGTCTCGACCCTGCGCGATCACAGCACACAGGAAGAGCCTCCCCAACTCCGCCCACTGGCACGCGCGGTGGTGGACGCGGAACTCTCCATGGCCCTGGACCGGCGACTGCGCCGCGACGCGGAGGGGGCGGAGTAGCGGAGGACCGCCCCCTGCTGCTCGTACACCACCGTCACATCCCGAGCACCGCACATGGCGGCGTGATCAAATAGGGGATGAAATCGTTCTGGGTCGGCACACGGATACGCCTGCGCGGCATCGAACCCGACGACTGGACCGGGTTCATGCGATTCGCCGAGGACGAGGAGCGGTTGGGCGACCTGCTGCACCCGCCGCGTTCCGCAGCGTGCGTCCGTGACTGGGCAAAGGAGCAGGCCGCCGCCAAATCCGACGGCGACTGCTTCCAGCTGGCGATCGAATCCGTCGACACGGGGGAAATGGTCGGTGCCATCGGCTCGCACCACGCCGATCCACGTGCGGGCTGGTTCGAGTACGGCGTCACGATCGGCGCTGATCACCGCGGTAAAGGCTACGCGGCAGAGGCCGTGGTCATGCTGCTGCGCTTCATGTTCTGCGAGCGGCGCTTCCATAAGTGCGGGGCGCGGATCTTCGCGCACAACGAGGCATCGTTGGCATTGCACCGGCGGCTCGGTTTCGTCGAGGAGGGTCGGCTACGCGATCAGGTGTTCTTCGATGGCCGGCACCACGATGTAGTCATGATGGGCATCCTTGCCGCCGAGTTCGCGTTGTTGAGCGAAGCCTGATCACCGGTCTCCGGGCGACGCCCATGCGCGTGTGCGTGTGCGTGTGCGTGTGCGTGTGCGTGTGCGCCGCAGGATCATCGCGGAGACAGGAACACGACGATGTCCGTCTCATTACCCGGCATGGGCTCGGGCTCCTGCCATCCGATGCGGCGGTAGAAGGCAAGCGTGTCGTGTGCCTGGTTCCAGGTCAGTAGCCACGCCCGACCCCTGGGCCCGCGCCCGGTGGCGGTGAGGGCAGACAGCAGTCGGCGTCCCAGGCCCGTGCCGCGGGCGTGGGACCGTACTCCCAGCTCGTCGATCTCGAAGGCGCCGATCAGCAGCTCGTTCACTCGGTCTGCGCCGATCCGGCTGGTCACCTTCCCGTAGGCACGGTCGGTACGGAACGGGTCCTGAGTGATCCACCCCGTAACAAAGCCCTCCACTTCACCGCTGTCCGACATGGCCAGGACGGCGCGGAATCCGGGGCGTCGCGCGTCCGTCTCCAGCCGTTCCCGGAACGCCGCCCCGGTCGCCTCGGCGTCCCGTTGCTCCCAGGGCGGGGCGGTGAATACCTCGACGTAGGCCTCGGTGAGCTCGTCGGCGAAATCAAGGATGTCCAGCCCGAAGTACCGCATGGAGAGTCAACCTACCCCTCGGTCCTCACCACTTCACGCGGAGACCGGAGGACTTGGCCGAACCCCCAGCACAGGGGCGGCCGTTGACCCGCCGGACGCACGGGGCCATCGACTGCCGCTCCCTACAGTTCGAAAACGGCAGTCACAGGCGCGTGATCACTCCACCGTTCCGCATGGCTCGCGGCCCTCTCCACGTACGCCTTCGCCGCACGCTCCGCCAGGCGAGGCGAGGCGACGATGAGGTCGATCCGCCAGCCCGTGTCGTTGTCGAAGGCGCGGCCCCGGTAGGACCACCACGAGTACGGGCCCTCGACGTCCGGGTGCAGGGCCCGTACGACGTCGACGTACGCGGCCTCCTCGAAGACGCGGGTCAGCCAGGCCCGCTCCTCGGGGAGGAAGCCGGAGTTCTTCTTGTTGCCCTTCCAGTTCTTGAGGTCGGCCTCCTGGTGGGCGATGTTCCAGTCGCCGCACACCACGACCTCGCGGCCCTCGGCGGCGGCCCGCGCCTTCAGCCCGGCCAGGTAAAGGAGGAAGGCCGCCATGAAGCGCTCCTTCTCCTCCTGCCGCTCCGTGCCGACCTCGCCCGAGGGCAGGTACAGGCTCGCGACCGTGACACCCGGCAGGTCGATCTCGACGTACCGGCCGCTCGCGTCGAACTCCTCGGCCCCGGCGTCCCCGAAGCCGCCGAACCCGATCTGGACCCGCTCGGGCGCCCGGCGGGAGTAGAGCGAGACCCCGGCCCGGCCCTTGGCGGCGGCCGGGGCGTGGACGGTGTGCCAGCCCTCCGGCTCCCGTACGTCCTCGGGCAGCTGCTGCGCCTCGGCCCGCACCTCCTGGAGGCAGATCACATCGGCGTCGGTCTGCGCCAGCCACTCGACGAAGCCCTTCTTGGCGGCGGCGCGGAGACCATTTACATTCACGGAGGTCACAGTGAGCATCCCGGCACGATACCGACATCCAGGCATCGCATACATGTACGATTGCCCGCATGAATATCCAGACACGGGCCTTCGACCACCCCGACGCCGTCAAACTCAACGACTGGGTGCAGCTCGAATACGCCGAGCGCTACGGGGACGAGGGCGATGTCACACCGCTGGACGCCACGATGTTCGACCCGCCGCACGGGCTGTACCTGATCGCCTACGACGCGTCGGACAGCCCGGTCGCCACCGGCGGCTGGCGCTCGCAGGAGCGCAACGCCGAGGGGTACTCGGACGGGGACGCCGAGCTGAAGCGGATGTACGTCATACCCGAGGGGCGCGGCCACGGCCTGGCCCGCCGCATCCTGGCCGCGCTGGAGGCCGACGCCCGTGCCGCCGGCCGCGTCCGCATGGTGCTGGAGACCGGCGACAAGCAGCCGGAGGCGATCGCCCTGTACCTCTCCAGCGGCTACGAGCCCTGCGAGAAGTTCGGCCACTACCGCATGTACCCCAACAGCCACTGCTTCGCGAAGCCGCTGCGGGACGGGACGGCTTGATCATTGAAGTCGAGTTCAAGGAAGTTAATTTTTCAGCGTTGACTCCTCAATAAATTCAATATAGAACTGCACATGAGCGCATGCACGGATGAGTGCACGCGCGTACGAGTGCAGAGGAGCCGAGGGTGGACTGGCAGGAACTGACGGACCTGACGCAGGGCCGGCCGTTCGTGGTCGAGCGCGTCCGGCTCACCGACAGCGATGTCGCGGTCGAGGGGCAGTTCGAGCCGCCGCAGCTGGCACAGCTGGCTGTCGACGACCAGGTGTTCGTCGCCGCGTTCGTGCGGTCGCACGGTTCGATCAAGGAGATGGAGCGGATCTTCGGGGTGAGCTACCCGACGATCAAGTCCCGGCTGAAGCGGATCGCGGAACGGCTCGACTTCGTCGACACCGACCCGGCGCCCGCCGGAGCCGATGTCCTCGACCGCCTCCAGCGCGGCGAGATCAGCGCCCAGGAGGCGCTGGACGAGCTGGAGCGGCCGCGGTGATCCCGCAACTGCTGACGGTGGGCTACCGCCGCACCAACGGCAACCGGCGCCGGCTGCACATCCCGCTCCTGCCGGTGGCTGTGGTGCTGTCGCCGCTGCTGCTGATCTCCGTGGTGGCGGGACTGATCGCGTGCCGCCGCGCCTTCCGGCTGAGTCCGGTGAGCGCGCTTGCCGCTGCCTGGCGCCTGTTGTGGGCGCTGCCCGGCACCAGGTTCGAGATCGAGCAGGGACCGACAGCCTTCCAGCTGGGCGTCAGATGACTCCGATGACTTCGACTTCGATGACTCCGATGGCTCCGATGACTTCACAGGGGAGAACAGCCATGAACGAACAGCGTCGCCAGATCCTGCAGATGCTGACAGAGGGCAAGATCAGCGCGGACGAGGCGGAGCGGCTGATCGACGCCCTCCAGCGCCAGCAGCCCGAGTCGGAGCGGGGAACCACGCCCCGCCCGAAGTCCCGGCCCAAGTACCTCCGGGTGATGGTGAATTCGGAGGACGACGGCACCGGCGAGGGCCCGAGCCGGGTCAACATCCAGGTTCCGCTGCAACTGCTGCGCGCCGGGGTCCGGATCGCCAGCCTCCTCCCTCCGCAGGCGCTCACCCGGGCCAACACGGGCCTGCGCAGGTCGGGCGTGCCGATCGACCTCACCGAGCTCAAGCCGGAGCACCTCGAGGAACTCGTCGAGCAGCTCGACGAGGTCACCGTCGACGTGGACGACCCCAGCGGCCAGGTGCGCATCTTCTGCGAGTAGCACCGCCGCGCTCCTACTCGTCCGCCGCCCGCTCGGCGGTCACGAGGTAGCCGGCGAACCTGACGTGGGGACGGGCCGTTGCCCATCCGTCCGCTTCCACGACCGGAACCAACTCGGTCGAGCCCGGCACCGGGTACAGCACTTTGGCCGTGCTGCCGGAAGGTGCGTCGTACCGGCAGTGCACCTCAGTGGCGGCCACCACCCGCAAAGGCGTCAACGGCTGCTCCTCCCCCGAGTCGTGATGCTCCTCGCGGAAGTCGATCTCCGCCGCACGATCGCTGCCGACGATGTCGGCGTAGTCCTCCGGATCGACTTCCAGCAGCTGCCACGCGACGGCGTCGCCCGGCCTGAAGGTGTCCCCGCAGCACTGCATCTGCCAGTCATCGACCCAAATCGTCAGCGTCATACGGTCAACTATCCGCCGGGCGCCCTGATGCTCCAAAGCATTTCTCAGCTGCTGCAAAGCATTTCTCAGCGGCGTTCGGCGTCGGCCCGTTCGTCGCGGTTCCACATCACGGGCATGGCGCCGACCGGTTCGAACCGGATGTCCGGGTCGTTGCTGTGGACCAGGCAGAAGAAGCGGCGCCGGAGCACGGCCGCGCGGCGGGCCTGGTCGGCGACGATGTCCAGAACGCTCTGGGCCGCTTGCGGGCAGGCGGCGGCGAAGCGGTCGTAGTCGGTGATGGACAGAACAAGCCCCGTACCTTCGGGTGAGTCGTCGTAGGGGCCGTGGCAGGCCACGTCACCGAGGCAGTCGTTGAGCGCGTCGAGGTTGTTGCCGTAGTAGTCGGGAAACCGCAGCGCCGCGGCGAAGGCCCTGTGCATGTCCCGCTCACGGGCCCACTCCCCCGCCGCGAGGTGGACGACGCGGAACCCGCGCTCCTCGAGCCGCAGTTCGGCATCCGTGAGGAGCTGTCGTCGCCGGAAGAGGGTGACGAAGGTGTTGTCCATGTACTCGATGCCGGGAAGGCGCTTCGACGGGGCGACCCGTGCCGGCTCCTGGGCCGATTCGCTCCGGTAAGCGTCCAGGAGCCGGAAGAACTCCTCGACCGGGGTCGAGCCCTCCGGGGTGCCGCGTTCGATCTCCACGGCCCAGCTCAGGGAGCCGGCGATACCGCGCCGCTCCTGGAACCAGCGGTTGAAGTCGTCCTCGGGCCAGAAGGCGAAGTCCTCCTCGACGCCGTGCACAGCGAGCGCCGCCCGGTAGCCGGTGAGCAAGGACCGCAGGTGCGGGAGCGAACCGCCGGGAAGCCACATGCCGGGCCGCAGCCGGATCTGGTCCAGGAAGTCGTACACGTCCGAACAGTCCTGCCAGTGCCCGGGAGTGGGGCCCGAGCTGTCTTCAGTCGCCATGCCACGAGCCTACGGCGCGAGCGGAAACGCCAAGATCCCGCCCGATCAATCAGATCGGACGGGATCTTGTGAACCCTTCCTGAGCGAACTCAGGAACAGTTGCTGCGGTGGGGCGTTCACGGGTGTATCTGACCAGCCGCGATGCACGTCTCTGTAGATCGCTCCCCGACAGGCAGGTGATCGTTCCCCGACTGTGTCGCCAACAGCCCCGGCATCCGCAAGGACGTAAATGCGTCCATACGGGGGACACGTTCATCCGTTAAGTGGAACCCTTCCTCCCACTTCTGGTCGAACGGAAGCAGAGGGCCAGAGACTGACCCGAACCGCAGCAGCCACGCGTTGCGGCCGTGCATGTCCTCACGGAACGGGAAAATCACGTTGACCAGAAACTCCGCCGTACCGTCGTCGCCGTACTCACCGTCCTGGTGGTGGGTGGCACATCTGTTTCCGCGGCCGGTGCATCCGGTCACGAAGGCCGTCTGCTGAGTGACCCCACCCCTCGGGTACCCGCTGCGCAGGCGGAGCCGGGCATTGCTCCGCCGGACCCCGACAACACGGCTGTCTACTTGGACAAGGCAGGACGGGTGATCGACATGTCCCCGGACGCGGGCGTGCCCCCGAGAGCCGCCGGGCTCCGGTGTACGCCGGTCAGCGGGAGGGACAATCCCCACGTCTCGGAGTTCGCTGTGACACGAGGGCCCGCCGGCGGAAGCCGCGGCCGAACGGAGGGGATGAGTTGTCCGAGTACCAGGCCATCACCCAGCCAGGAATCGACCCCGCGGGTTACCGTACGGCGGGCCCTCTGTTCGCCGCCTTTCACGGCGAGCTGGTCCCTCATCCGTGGCGCGACCCTGAATCCGAGCACGATGCCTACCAGCTGTTCCACCAGCGGTCGGTCGCCATGGGCTGGCTCGACGAACGATCCAGCGCCGCAGGGGACGAACGCGCGGCCAAAGCGCCGGGGCTGTGGGCCATGAACAACGCCGGCTGCAACGCCCACCAGGCCGCTCCCGAGCCCTTCGCATGGTTCCAGGTCGAGTGCAGTACGCCCGCCATTGACCGGCCTCTGCCCGTGCAACCGTTCCTACGGTGCGCCGAGGACACCGTCACACGCATCGGCGCGGCACAACTATCCGCGGTGCAGGTACTTCTGCCACTTCAAGGTCTCGACCCAACATCACGTCCGCGCAACGCGCTGGTCCCCTCCCTGGAGACCTGCGACTGGTTCGGTGAGCGTGACCCGCAGGCCCAGACGTCGGTAACGGTCAGCATCAACAGCGGACGCAATCCCGCACTTCCCGACGTCGCGAAACAGCTCACCAGCCGCCTCGACCACCTGGAGCAGGAGGTATTCCTCCACAGCGGATCGGAAAGCGCCAGCGAGGACATCACCCTGCCCCCGCCGTTCGCCGACGAATTCTGGAACGGACCGCCCGTGCACAGCCTGACTCTGCGAGGCGATCTCGCTGAGTGGTCCTGCGACGCGGTCGGATGGCTGGCTGCGACCATCGCCGACTGCGCTGCCCACCTCGGTGTACGTACGCCACTGCTGGTTTCCGTCGTACGAGGCTGAGCGAACAGAGGGCAACTGCCCTCCCCTCGGCCCCAGAAGGCGGAAATGCCGCCCGGCCCGGATCGAAGCGAACGCCTGGGCATTTGATTGCCCTCTCCCACTGAACGCGAAGAGTCCGTCTGGCGTCGATACCAGCGGCAACTCTGCTGGATGGGTACCACAGAGACGCATTTGCCCCCACCACAAGGCCCAACATCACCAACTTCCCCATCTTGTTTGCCATTTGGGTGTCTGGCACGTCTGGCGTTCCCTACGATGTCTGCCATCGCGCACAGATGCCAGAGAGGCCGGGGGACGCATGGGATTCGCGGGCGAGGAAGCCGCAGCGCCGGGTCTGCGGGTCGCGGTCGATTTCTACAGCGAGAAGGCCGATCAGCTCTCCCGGCGAGAGAAGGAGCTGGAGGAGGAACTCGATTCCGTGCGCGAGGAGAGGTCACGGACGCTCGTCACCCGCGATCAGCTCTCCGTGGCACTGGCAGAAATCAGCGCCCAGGCGGGTCCCCAGCCGGCCGAACCCGCTGGGGAAGAGAACCCTGCCGAGGCTGAATCAGCCAGCGGGCAGGGCAGTAAGCCCTCACGTGCCGGCGCCGAGGAGACACCGCCGCGACCCGGCCGCCGCAGCGAGAACGCAAGCGGCCCGCAACGCCGGTCAGCTTCAGGCGAGTTGATGCGCGCGATCGAGCAGGTGCTGACCACGGCCGGTGTTCCTTTGCATCTGAAGGAGCTCACTGCGGCGCTCGGCCGGCCGACCGAGGGCAAGCCGGGGACAGCCGCATTGGAGTCGGTGCGGTCCACCTGCAAGCGGTTGGTGGAAACCGGGCGCCTGGTGCAGCCGGAGACCGCTGTGTTCGCGATCACTCCTGGCCGCCGGAAAGGAGCCGCCTCAGGCTAGCGCTCCTCAAAATGGTGTCCTCTCCTCCCCTGGCAGGGAGGAGAGGACGCGGTTCTTTCGAGGTGGAACCCTCTGGAGAACCTTCACGCGGCCCCTTATCAGTTGGCTCACGTTTGCCTCCGAGGCTAGAGCAATCCCGCTCGCCTCGGGGGCGCGTGGCCTATTTCGTCGTCCCTTCCGCAGCCCTTCGCGGGGGACGGGAAGGCCTATTTCCATGCGTATGACGCATTTCCCCGGCAGCCGGATAGAGCGGCACTCCCAAAAAGTGCTCCAACCGGGCAACGGTGGCGATGTCCGGCCAGGACTTTCCGTCGAGCAGGTCGGCCACGGCCTGCCGGTTGACTCCGGAGCCGTCGGCGAGCTGCCGCAGGCTCCGCCGGGGCGCACGGAGTGCTGCGGCGAGGGCGCGGGCGACGGCCTGGACGGTGGCTGCCGCCACGTCGCCGATGACGGCCTCTGGCCAGGCTTCCGGATCGCGGGCAAGCTCGCGCGGCGGCGTTCGCCGGTTCATGCCACCGACCATGCTGATGCACTCCTTTACGTGAAGATCGCGACCGACCCCTTCACTGGCTGCTTGACCAGCCGGTGGGATTGGTCCGTGACATTGAGCCCGCAGGTCTCCGCCCGTATCCGCAACTACCGCCCCCGCCTGCCCAGACAGCAGTGGGCTCCGGTCGCCGACCAGGTGCGGGCCACCGTCGCGGCAGCGGCCCCGGCCACCTGTTACGACGCGGCACATCTGCTCTATGTGGTCGGCCGCATCGCTGTCTGGGCGGACCGCACCGGTCTGCCACGGGATCCGGGGCTGTGGCTGCGGACCGAGACGATCGACGGATTCATCCTGCTCGGCCTCGCCGGCCAGGAGGGCAGCTCCCGCCAGACCTTCCGGACCTGGCTCCGCCGTACCCGGGAAGCCCTGGTGTGGGTACAGCGCGGAGAGGCCCCGCCGGTCCGCATCGCCGCCAGCCGACTCCCCCAGCCACCCTATGAGCCAGGCGAGTTGGCCAGGCTGAAGGGGTGGGCGGAGCTGCTTCCCGGCCGGGCCCGGCTGGATGGACTGGCCCTGATGGCGCTGGGCGCGGGCTGTGGGCTGCAGCCCGGCGAGGTTCCGGCCGTTCGGGGCAGCGACCTGCGGGTCACTGCCCGGGGCATGGTGGTTCTCGACGCCCCCTGGCTGGGCCGTCTGGTGACCTGCCGCGCTCCCTGGGAGCAGACCCTGGCCGAGCTCGCCGTGCTTGCCGGGGACGACTACGTGTTCCGGCCGGGCCGGAAGGTGGAGGCGGCGAAGAACCTGGTCAGCTCCTGGCCCGCCCGGCACAGACCGCACGCGGGTCTGCCCGCGCTCGCGGCCCGGCGGCTGCGGACCACCTGGATCGTGGACCTGCTGGGCCAGCGGATCGATCCGGCACTGGTCGCGGACGCTGCGGGGATGCATTCGGCCGCCGGACTGGGTCCCTACTTCCACTGGGTCCCGCCCCTGGCTCCGGAGCAGGCTGCCGAGCTTCTGCGCGGACCCGCCCAGTGATGCGCCGCCCGCAGGACGCCGAGGACACACTGTCTGCGGTGCGGCGGCTGCGGCCCAAGCCGCCGCTGAGCGGAATGCCGAAGATCCCGGACTCCAAGGTCGGCCAGCTGCTGACGCTCCTGGACCGCACCGGTGTCCCCCAGGAACTGGAGGACCTGCTCCGAGACCTCCCTGGTCCCAAAGGAGTACGCCCGCGGGTGGTTCTGGCCGGGTTGCTGCTGTCGGCGTACTACACAGGCAGGGCCACGGTCGCCGACGCCTGGCGTCTGCTCCACTATGGACTGGAGCCCAGAGCCCGTACCTGGCTGGGCATCCCAGAGCACCCTCCGGCCGGGCCCGCCGCACGGATCGCTTCCAGCAAGCGGCTCTACCGGGGACTGAACGCGATCACCACGGCCCTGGACCCCGCCCGCTACGACCGGCGTTCCCGGCTGCCGCAGCGGCACGCCGACTTCCACGCCGCCCTCTGGGATAGCCCCGAGGGCCGCACCGCCGCCGCCCGCCTCCAGCTCCTCGCCAACCGCCTGGTCCTGGCGTCCGTACGCATGGCTGACCAGCGTGGATACCTGCGCGGCTGGAACGGCGATGTCGGCGTCGACGCCACCGACATCCGCGTCAGCGCCCGCCCCGACAGCAGCCGGCTGACCACCGCCTCGACGGAAGTCACCGCCGGCTGGCACTTCAAGGGCGGCACCGGCGACAAGGTCTTCGGCTACAGCGCGACCCTGGCCATCGCCGCCCACCACCGCGACCCGGGCGATGACGCCCCCGGGGCCTACCCGCAGCTGTGTCTGGGCTTCGAGCTCGACACCCCCACCGTCCGCACCGGCCCCAACGCCCTCACGATCCTCACCCAACTCGGCCTGCCCACCGGCATCCTCGCCGCCGACCGCGCCTACACCGGCTGCAGCCCGTCCAACTTCCAGACACCCGTCCGCAGACTCGGCTACCGCCTTGCCCTGGACTACAAGGTCAAAGAACGTGGCCTGCAAGGCAGTTGGCAAGGGGCGCCACTCGTCGACGGCTCCCTGCTCTGCCCGCTCACCCCGGCCCCACTCATCCACGCCACCGCTGGCGCCGACGACGACACTGTCCGGTTCCGCAGCGACGCGCTCCGCGAGAAGATCGAAGCCCGCGAGCCGCACCACCTCAAACTCAAGCAGGGCCCCAACGCCCGCGGCGCGATCCGCCTCCAGTGCCCGGCCAGCGGCCCGTCCCCCTCGGTCAACTGCACCCGCCGCGACCGGCTGAGGCCCCGCGCACAGGCTCCCGCCGCCATGCCTTCCCGGGTGATCGACCTCAGCCTGCCCCTGCCCCGGACTCTGCCGACCGCGGCCCGCCCCACCGTCCAGGTCCCCGACGCCGAACGCTTCGCACCTCCACCTGCAGTCACGCTGCCCCAGGTGTGCTGCGCAGGATCGATCACCGTGCCCGCCGACACCGAGGCCAACTGGCGTCTGGCCAAGTACCGCCAGGACGTGCACTACCTCCACACCCCATGGCTGAACACCTACCGCCCCATCCGCAGCCACAACGAAGGCGCCAACGGCCGCTTCAAGAGCGGGACCCTCGACATCGGCAACCCCAAACACCGGCCCGCCCCCGGCCAGGTCGCCCAGACCCTCCTCCTGGCGGTCATGCTCACCGTCGCCAACCTGACCGTTCTGGAAACCTGGCTCACCGAACGCGCCGGCCCGGACGAACTCACCGACGCCGACTTCGACGCCACCGGCCCCCTGCCCTCGCTCGATACCCCGCGCATCGCGCTGCCGGAAGCAGATAACGGGCGCCACCCGCCTCCGCGCTCCCGCTGAACCTGGCTCCGTACGACAACTCAAGCCCACCCTCGCACGCCGAACTCCCCGCAGATCGGCGTGCGCCGCCATGCCCGCACCACACCCACAGGCCACAAGGCACATGCCAGCTCGACATAACCTGCGCACCCAGACCTCCCGACGAGCCCCAGAAACGACGAAATCCCGCCCGATCAATGTGATCGGACGGGACTCGTGAACCGTTTACGAGCCAACTCGCGAACGGCCCTGCGGTGGACCTGTGGGGATTTGAACCCCAGACCCCCTCGATGCGAACGAGGTGCGCTACCAGACTGCGCCACAGGCCCTTGCAACGAGTGAAACTTTAGCACCCTCCACGGGGTGCTCGGAAATCCGTCCGTCGCTGGTCAGCCGAGTCGGCGTCGCGGCACGGGCCGGAGGCCTCACTCGTTGGCCGCGCGCGGGCGGTCGTCCTCGTCGTACTGGTCGAAGAGGGGCGTCCGACCCCGGTCGCGGGAGCGGCGGGACTGGCCGGTGCGCTGGCGCGGTGCGGGCTCCACCGGGGGTGCCGTGGAGCGCGGGGCGGTCGGCTGGGCGGGTTCTGCGGCGCTGGAGCGGGCCGCGCTCCAGGTCTCCGGGTCGCCTACCTCGACGCCGCCCGTGGCGCGCGGGGCGACCGGGGCGGTGACGTAGGTCGGCAGTGGGACCGGGACCGGCTCCCAGCTGTCGCCCTGGACCCGGCCGCGTTCGCGCTGCTGGTCCACCCACTCCGCGTGGTCCGTCTGCTCGACCAGGGCGCGGCGGCCGGCCTCCTGCGGGGAGACCGTGGGGGTGGGCTCGGGGGCGGGGTGGCGCGCTTCGGGGTCCTCGTCGGACTCCGTGGTGGCCGTCGTGGCGGGCTGGTGCCTGCGCGGGCGGTTCTCGCGCAGGTGCTGCGCCGCCACCTCGGCCCGTCGCCGGTCCATGGTGAAGGCGAACCTGCGCCGCTCCTGGGCGCGCAGATGCACGATGTACGTGCTCAGCAGCACCGCGGGAACCGCGGGTGCCCAGAGGAAGCCGAGGCCGCCGACCGCCGCGACGACCGCGCCGAGCGTGAAGCCGAGGAAGAGGACGACGGTGGTACGCCGACGGCGTGCGAGGACCTGGGTGCGCTGCGCGCGCCGGGCTCGTTCGGCATCGATGCCACCGGGGCGCGGTCGAGCGCGCCGGGCGGGTACGGATGCGGGTGCGGTCGGGGACACCGGGCGTTCCCGGGCCTGGCGCTCCTTCGGTGCGCGCTCCGGCGTACGGGCCGGGTCATGGACCCGGGCCTCGGTGTGCGCCGGGGGCGCGGAGAAGTTCCGGACGTCGACGGAATCCATTCGATCCGTGTCCGCGTCCGGGTCGGCGTCGGGCGCCGCCTCATCGTCGGTGCGCTCCTGCAACCCCTTGGCATACCGGCGCTCCATCGCCGCCCGTCCGGACAGCAGCCGGATGGCGGTGCTGAAGCGTTCCGTCGGACGGGCTTCGTTGAGCTCGTCCTGCCTGCGGAGCCACATCGGCACCAAGTAGGCGGCCCAGGCCCCGACGATGACTGCATAGATGAGGCCGCTGCTGCTCACATCTCACACCGTAGAGGGGTTTGCATGGAGGCATCCGCCAATTGGCGCGGTGTGTCGCACGATCCTGCTGATATCAAGGACTTTTTTTGTGATTGTTCGGATCAGTAGTCGGTGTTTGCCCGTCCGGTAGCGGTCAAACACCGATCAATTTCGAACACGTATTTCATTTAGTGCGATGTTCAGGCTGCTCCGGCCTGGCCCGCTGCCACCTCCGGAGCAGTCCGTCGGGCACCTCCTCGGCAGTGAGCGCGTAGATCAGGTGGTCCCGCCAGGCGCCGTCGATGTGCAGATAGCGGGGCCGGATCCCTTCCTCGCGGAATCCCAGTTTCGCCACCACCCGCCGGCTGGGCGCGTTCTCCGGGCGGATGCACACCTCGATCCGGTGCAGTCCGACCGCGCGGAAGCAGTGGTCGACGGCGAGGGCGACCGCGGTCGGCATCACCCCGCGCCCCGCCACGTCCTGGTCGACCCAGTAGCCGACGTGGCCCGAGCACATCGAGCCCCAGGTGATCCCGGCGACGGTCAGCTGGCCGACCAGCCGGCCCCGGTACTCGATGGCGAACGGCAGCATCCGCCCGGCGTGGGCCTCGGACCGCAGATGACGGATCATCTGCCGGTACGTGGGGCGCTGGGCCACCGGGCCGCCGGGGGCGGGCGGCGGCACGGTCGCCTCCCAGGGGCGCAGCCAGTCCCTGTTGCGCCGGTTGACCTCGCGCCACATGTTCTGGTCGCGGAGCTTTATCGGCCGGAGGGTGACGTCGCCGTCCACCAGGGTCACCGGCCAGGTCGGGACGTTCAGCTCGGGCTCCCGGGTCGGGGGTGATCGCCGCCGCGGAGCTGGTCGACGGCGTGCACCAGGAGTCGGCTCAGGACGGCGAGACCGTCGCGCACCCCGCCGGTGGAGCCGGGCAGATTGACGACGAGCGTGCGGTCGGCCACGCCCGCCAGACCGCGCGAGAGCGCGGCCGTGGGGACTTTGTCCCGGCCCTCCGCGCGGATCGCCTCGGGGATACCGGGGATCTCGTGGTCCAGGACGGCGCGGGTGGCCTCGGGGGTGCCGTCGGTGGGCGAGATGCCCGTACCGCCGGTGGTGACGATGACGTCGTACGCGGCGGCCACCCCGTCGCGCAGCGCCTGCTCGACCGGGTCTCCGTCCGGGACGACCCGCGGTCCGTCGACGGTGAAGCCGAGCCCGGTCAGCGCCTCGGCGATCAGCGGGCCGCCCTTGTCCTCGTAGACCCCGGCGGCGGCGCGGTTCGATGCGGTCACCACGAGGGCGCGGTAGCCGGTGGAATCCCTCGCCGGGGCGCTCACGCGTCCGCCCCGGCCTGCGCGGTGCGGCGGTAGTCGCCGGACTTGCCGCCCGACTTCGCCTCGACCCGGACGTCCGTGATGACCGCGGCCTTGTCCACCGCCTTGATCATGTCGATGACGGTGAGCGCCGCGACCGACACGGCGGTCAGCGCCTCCATCTCCACGCCCGTGCGGTCCGTGGTCTTCACGGTCGCGAGGATCTCCACCGCGTCGTCGGCCACGCTCAGGTCGACCGTGACGCCGGAGACGGCCAGCGGGTGGCAGAGGGGGATCAGCTCCGGGGTGCGCTTGGCCCCCATGATCCCGGCGATGCGCGCGGTGGCGAGGGCGTCGCCCTTGGGGACTCCTTCGCCCCGGAGCAGTTCGATGACACGCGGCGAGACGAGGACCCGGCCGCTGGCACGGGCCACGCGCGCGGTGACGTCCTTCTCGGAGACGTCGACCATGCGGGCGGCGCCCGCCTCGTCGATATGCGTCAGCCTGTTCTGCGTACTCAACTCACTCCGCCTAGCGGTAGGGCGCCGGTTGCCCCTGAGCCGCACCGGGGTGCGGGCCCGGGGTCCGGGGGATGTCCCCCGGAAGGCACAGCGGCAGATACCGTACCGCCACCCGGCGCCGGTCAGCGGATCAGGATCACCTCGGTGTCGGTGCCGGGCTCTGCGGAGGTGACGTCCTCGGGCAGCACGATCAGCGCGTCCGCCTGGGCGAGAGCGGCGATCAGATGCGATCCGGAACCGCCCACGGGCGTGACGGTGCCCGCCTCCGCGTCGTACGTACCGCGCAGGAACTGCCGCCTGCCGTCGGGCGAGGACAGCGCCTTGTCACAGACCAGGGTGGCCCTGGCGGTGGGGCGGTTGACGTCCGGCAGGCCCATCAGGGTCCGGATCGCGGGCCGTACGAACAGCTCGAACGAGACGTAACTGGACACCGGGTTGCCCGGCAGCGCCAGCAACGGGGTGTGCTCCGGGCCGATGGAGCCGAAGCCCTGCGGCTTGCCGGGCTGCATGGCCAGCTTGCGGAAGTCGATGCCGCTGCCCGGCTCGTCCTCGTCGCCCACCGAGGACAGCGCCTCCTTGACGACGTCGTACGCGCCGACGCTGACGCCCCCCGTGGTGACGACGATGTCGGCGCGGATCAGCTGGTCCTCGATCGTGGCGCGCAGCGTCTGAGCGTCGTCGGTGACGGCGCCGACCCGGTAGGCGATCGCTCCGGCGTCGCGCGCGGCGGCCGTCAGCGCGAAGCTGTTCGAGTCGTAGATCTGGCCGCCGGTCAGCTCCTCGCCGGGCTGGACCAGTTCGCTGCCGGTCGAGATGACGACGACACGCGGCCGGGGCCGCACCTTCACCGTCGAGCGGCCGATCGCCGCGAGCAGGCCGATCTGCGGCGGTCCGACCACCGAACCGGCGCGCAGGGCCAGATCGCCCGGCCCGACGTCGCTGCCGCGGTCCCTGACGTGGGCACGGGCCTCCACCGGGCGGTGCACCCTGACCTCACCGCGCGCGCCCTCCGGGGCGTCGCTGTGGGCGCGCATCGAGGCGGCGGGGCCCTCGCCCGTACCGCCGTCGGTCCACTCGACCGGGATCACGGCCTCCGCGCCGGCCGGCAGCGGGGCGCCGGTCATGATGCGGGCGGCCTCCCCCGGGCCCACCCGCTGGTCGCCGAGGAGCCCGGCGTCGCCCGCCGCGACGTCACCGATGACGGTGAGGACCGCGGGGAACTCCTCCGTGGCGCCCTCCACATCGGAGACGCGGACCGCGTAGCCGTCCATCGAGCTGTTGTCGAAGGGCGGCAGGGCGATCTCCACCACGACGTCCTCGACCAGGACGCAGCCCTGCGCGTCGGGCAGTTGCAGCTCGATGGGTTCGAGCGGCTTCACAGCGGCGAGGATGTCTTCCAGGTGCTCGTCCACCGACCAGATCGTGCTGCTCAAGGTCTTACATCTCCTCGGTGACGTAACTGCGGAGCCAGGTCCGGAACTCCGGGCCCAGGTCTTCACGTTCGCACGCGAGTCTGACAATGGCACGGAGGTAGTCGCTCCGGTCACCGGTGTCATAGCGGCGGCCCTTGAAGACGACGCCGTGCACCGGGCCGCCGGTCTTCTCGTCCTCCGCCAGCAGCTGCAGGGCGTCGGTCAGCTGGATCTCGTCGCCGCGGCCCGGCTCGGTCCGGCGCAGTATCCCGAAGACGGCGGGGTCCAGGACATAGCGGCCGATGATGGCGAGGTTGCTGGGCGCGTCGGCCGGTTCCGGCTTCTCGACCAGGCCGGTGATCCGCATCACATCGCTTTCGGCGGTGGGCTCGACGGCCGCGCAGCCGTACTGGTGGATCAGCTCGGGCGGTACCTCCATGAGCGCGACGACGCTGCCGCCCTCACGCTCCTGGACCTCCACCATGCGGGCCAGCAGCGGATCGCGCGGATCGATCAGGTCGTCGCCGAGGAGCACCGCGAACGGCTGGTCACCGACGTGCGGCGCCGCGCACAGCACCGCGTGGCCGAGGCCGCGCGGGTCGCCCTGGCGGACGTAGTGCATGGTGGCGAGGTCGCTCGACTCCTGGACCCTGCGCAGCCGTTCGGCATCACCCTTGCGGGTGAGTGCGGACTCCAGTTCGTAGTTGCGGTCGAAGTGGTCCTCCAGGGGACGCTTGTTGCGACCGGTGATCATCAGTACGTCGGAGAGGCCGGCGGCCACCGCCTCCTCGACGACGTACTGGATGGCAGGCTTGTCGACGACAGGCAGCATCTCTTTGGGAGTGGCCTTGGTGGCCGGCAGGAAGCGGGTGCCGAGGCCCGCCGCCGGAATGACAGCCTTGCTGATCCTGGGGTTCGACTGAGTCATGCGCTGAACCTTAACCGGCGCACATGGGCGGAAGATGAGCCTCCGGTTAACTTTGTACTCATATACGCCAGTACGAGAGATCTATGGGTGCCCCGTTGAACACCGAGATGTCCGCAAAGGCGCTACTGCGGCGCGAACTGCTCGCCGCACGGCGCCTCCTGACCGGTGAGGCCGTCGAACGCGCCGCCGAGGCGCTGGCCAGCCGCGCCCTCACGCTCCCCGAGCTCTCCGGGGCCCGTACCGTCGCCGCGTACGTCTCGGTGGGGCGCGAACCGGGCACCCGCGCCCTGCTGGACGCGCTGCGCGCGCGGGGCGTCCGGGTACTGCTGCCGGTGCTCCTGCCGGACAACGACCTGGACTGGGCCCCGTACGAGGGTGCGGGGAGCCTCGCGCAGGCCGGTCGCGGGCTGCTGGAGCCGGCCGGGGAGCGGCTCGGCCCCGACGCCGTACTGGACGCCGACGCGGTGCTGCTGCCGGGCCTCGCGGTGGACGGGCGCGGGATGCGGCTCGGCCGGGGCGGCGGCAGCTACGACCGGGTGCTGGCCCGGCTCTCGGCGGCCGGGGCGCACCCGGCGCTGATCGTCCTGCTGTACGACGCCGAGGTGGCCGCGCGGGTCCCGGAGGAACCGCACGACCACCCCGTGGACGCGGTGGTGACACCGGCGGGATCACGGCGCTTCAGCGACGGCTGAAGCGCCGCCGGCCCGCCCGCCGCCAAGAGCCCCAAGGGAACCAAGGAACCCATGAGCCCATGAGCCCCTAAGGCTTCAGGGTCAGCGTGTCCGTCGTCGAGCCGGTCACCGCGTTCGTCCCGTAGGACCAGTCGAGCAGCTCGCCGTTGACCCACTTGTCGGTCTGGTCGGTGTAGTGCGCGCTGAACGCGTGCCCGGAGGCGCCGGTGAGGTTGATCCAGCGGGACTTGTCCCAGTCCCCCACGTTGACGACCATCCGCATCGACGGAACCCAGACGACCTCGTAGCCGCCGGCCGCGTTCCAGCCGGTGGCGTCCACCGCGGCCTCACCGCCGCCGAGGTTCCACGGGCCCCGGTTGAGCACCCGCTGGAGCAGTCCGGGCCCCTCCGTACCGAGGGTCTGGTTCTTCAGGGTCAGCTGGTGCAGCCGGCCCCAGTTCCAGGTGGTGATGTCCTTGCCGAGCTTGGCCGTCAGCTCCCAGCGCGCGTCCTTCATGGCGCGGGCGAAGAGCTCCTCACGGTTGCCGGTCGCCTTGTCCTTGCGGTTCGCCGACGTCTTCCACCAGTCGCTGTCCGGCTTGTCCATGAGGTTCTCGACGACCTGGTACCAGCGGTCACCGCCGTCCGGCTGCGCCGAGTCGGGGGCGCGCTGGCCGCATTCGCGTACCAGCCTGTCCTGCTCGTCGAGCGGGCCCGAGCTCTTGGCCGGCGGCACGTTCAGGCACTCGCCCTTGACCCGCATCTCCTTGGGCAGCTTGTCACCGAAGGCCAGCTTGAGGATGTTGCGCCAGACCGCGTTGAAGTACGCGGCCGCCGCCGAGTCGGACTCCTGGGTGTAGTCCCAGCCCTCCAGCAGCTTCTGCGCCTCCCGGACGTCCTTGTCCGAGATGTTGATCTTCATCAGCTCGGGCACCAGCAGCGTGGCGATCTCGCTGGTGTTGTCCATCTGCATCTTCTGCATGTCGTCGGTCGAGATCTTCCCGCCGCCCTTGATCTTCGACTGGATGAGGTCGTTGATCCGCTGGCTGCGGGTGCCGTAGCCCCAGTCCTTGGTGAGCATGTACGGGTACTTCTTCTCGTCGACGACCGCCTGGTTGGCGGTGACGATGTACCCGCGCTTCGGGTCGTACTCGTACGGCAGCTCGTCGAACGGGATCGGGTCCTTCTTCCAGCCGTAGGCCGAGGACCAGCCGGGGCTGGGCATCGTGCCGTCACCGGACTTGCGCTGCGGGATCTTCCCCGGCGCCTGGTAGCCGATGTGGCCCTTGGTGTCGGCGTAGATGAGGTTCTGCGAGGGAACCTCGAAGTGCTCGGCCGCCGCGCGGAAGGACGTGAAGTCCTTGGCGCGGTTGAGCTCGAAGACGGCGTCCATGGACTTGCCGGGCTCCAGCGCGGTCCACTTCAGCGCCACCCCGTAGCCGTCCGCACGGTCCGGGGCCGCGTTGGTCACGGGCGCCTTCTGGCCGACCTTCTCCAGCTCGCTGCTGCGGTCGGAGACCAGCGGACCGTTGTTGGTCTCACGGACGGTGATGTGCCGGTCCCTGCCGCCCGCGACCTTGATGGTCTCCTCGCGGGTGACGAAGGGCTTCACCTTGCCGTCGTACTGGTAGCCGTCCGCCGAGACCTTCTCCAGGAAGAGGTCGGTGACGTCCGCGCCCAGGTTGGTGAAGCCCCAGGCGACGTCCTGGTTGTGGCCGATGATCACACCCGGCATGCCGGAGAACGTGTAGCCGGCGGTGTCGTACTTGCAGGTGGCGGAGACGCTGCGGCAGTGCAGCCCCATCTGGTACCAGAGCGAGGGCAGCTGCGGCGCCAGGTGCGGGTCGTTGGCGAGCAGCGGCTTATTGGTCGTCGTGTACTTGCCCGAGACCACCCAGGAGTTCGACCCGATGCCGGTGCCGTTCGGGCCCAGCAGCGAGGGGATCTCGTCGAGGGTGTCGGAGAGCGCGCCGAGCTGGGTGGTGAGCCCCTCGGTAGCGCCCTGCGCGGTCGAGGAGCCGACTCCGTCGGACGGGGTCGCCTGCGGGTCGTACTTCCCGCTGAGCGTGGAGATCCCGCCCTCGGAGACGATCGGCTTGTGCTTGTCGTACGGGTAGGGCGGGTACAGGTCCTCGATCTGCTTCGCGTCGAGCCTGGTGGTCATCAGCGAACGGTCGATCTCGTCCTGCATGTTGCCGCGCAGGTCCCAGGCCATGGCCTTCAGCCAGGCGACGGAGTCGACCGGGGTCCACTTCACCGGCTTGTAGTCGTTGGTGAGGCCCAGCGCCGCGTACTCGACGGAGATGTCCTTGCCGTCGCGGCCCTTGAGGTAGGCGTTCACG
This sequence comes from Streptomyces sp. NBC_00341, assembly GCF_041435055.1. Lineage (NCBI taxonomy): Bacteria > Bacillati > Actinomycetota > Actinomycetes > Kitasatosporales > Streptomycetaceae > Streptomyces > Streptomyces sp. NBC_00341. Next base: position 3,582,686 of record NZ_CP108002.1, read on the forward strand.
CCGTCCGCGTACGACTGGAGGTTCTTCTTGGTCTCCGCGGACAGGACGTGGTCGTACTCCTCCTGGGCGACCTTGCGCCAGCCCAGCGTGCGCAGGAAGGAGTCCGTCTCGACCTGGCCGGACCCGAACATCTCGGAGAGCCGGCCGGCCGTCATGTGACGGCGGACGTCCATCTCCCAGAAGCGGTCCTGCGCCTGGACGAAGCCCTGGGCGCGGAACAGGTCGGAGTCGGAGTCCGCGTAGATCTGCGGAATCCCGTAGCTGTCGCGCTTGACCTCGACGTTGCTGTCGAGGCCGGCGAGCTGGGCGGTCCCGTTGGTCTGCGGGTACGAGGCCCGCACGGTCGATACGGACCAGTACGTGCCGTATCCGATACCCGCGACAAGCGCCAGCACCAGGACGATCACGATCAGGCGGGCGCGTCGCCCCTTCTTCTTGCGCGACCCGCCACCGGCGGAACCGGTGGAGCCGGAAGAGGCGGTTGTGTTGGCGGGCATCGCTGTCCTTCGAGGGGCAGGGTGGTCCTGGGAGTGCAGGAGCAACCATAGGCGCAGCGCCGGAGCCCCTCTGACGCGGTATCGGGATGGTTCGAATTGCGTAGCGATCGCACGAGTACTCGAACGCATCAAGAAAACGTTAAAGATTAGGTAAGGTAACGAAGTACCGGCCGCCGGAACACGATCCGGCAGGCGCTCGCAGGGAAGGACCGGCCACTGACTGTCCACGCGCTCAACGAGCTCCTGCTCGTCTGCTCACTTGTCCTGCTCGTCGCGGTGGCGGCGGTCCGGATCTCGTCGCGCAGCGGGCTCCCGAGCCTGCTCCTGTACCTCGGCATCGGGGTCGTCATGGGGCAGGACGGGCTCTTCGACGTCAAGTTCGACAACGCGGAACTGACGCAGGTCATCGGGTACGCGGCCCTGGTCGTGATCCTCGCCGAGGGCGGCCTCGGCACGAAGTGGAAAGAGGTCAGGCCGGCGTTGCCCGCGGCCGCGATGCTCTCCACCGTCGGCGTCGCGGTGAGCGTGGGCGTGACCGCCGCCGGGGCGCACTACCTGGTCGGCCTCGACTGGCGGCAGGCGCTGATCATCGGCGCGGTCGTCTCCTCCACGGACGCCGCCGCGGTCTTCTCCGTCCTGCGCAAGGTGCCGCTGCCGTCCCGGATCACCGGCGTCCTGGAGGCCGAGTCCGGCTTCAACGACGCCCCCGTGGTGATCCTGGTGGTGGCCTTCTCGGCCGTCGGTCCGGTGGACCACTGGTACGTGCTGGTCGGCGAGATAGCGCTGGAGCTGGCGATCGGCGCGGCGGTCGGCATCGCGGTCGGCTGGCTGGGCTCGTTCGGGCTGCGGCACGTGGCACTGCCCGCCTCCGGCCTCTACCCGATCGCCGTGATGGCGATCGCGGTGACCGCGTACGCGGCGGGCGCCATGGTCCACGGCAGTGGCTTCCTCGCCGTCTACCTCGCCGCGATGATCCTCGGCAACGCCAAGCTGCCGCACTGGCCCGCCACCCGCGGTTTCGCGGACGGACTCGGCTGGCTGGCCCAGATCGGCATGTTCGTACTGCTCGGCCTGCTGGTCACCCCGCACGATCTGCTCGACGACTTCTGGCCCGCCGTCGTCGTGGGCCTGGTGCTCACCGTGGTGGCCCGGCCGCTGGAGGTCTTCCTCGCGCTGGCCCCGTTCCGAATGCCGTGGCAGGAGAAGGCCCTGATGTCCTGGGCGGGGCTGCGCGGCGCCGTCCCCATCGTCCTGGCGACCATTCCGATGGTGTCCGGTATCGAGGGTTCCACCCGGGTCTTCAACATCGTCTTCGTACTCGTCATCGTCTACACCCTCATCCAGGGGCCGACCCTGCCCTGGCTCGCGAGGACCCTCAAGATCGCGGAGGATCCGTCGGAGGCCGCCGACCTGGGCATCGAGTCGGCGCCCCTGGAACGGCTGCGCGGACATCTGCTGTCGGTGGCCATCCCCGCCAAGTCGAAGATGCACGGCGTCGAGGTCGGTGAGCTGAGGCTGCCCTCGGGGGCCGGGGTCACCCTCGTCGTGCGGGACGACACGAGCTTCGTGCCCACCCCGCCGACGGTGCTGCGCCGCGGCGACGAACTACTGGTGGTCACGACCGATCCGGTGCGCGACGCGACAGAGGCGCGGCTGCGCGCGGTCGGCGAGGGCGGCAAGCTGGCCGGCTGGCTGGGGACCGAGACGAATCCCGGCACGGAGCCCTTCACCGGGCCGCATGTCTCCAACGCGCTCAAGGCGGTGAAGAAGCTGGGCCGGACGCCGGACGAGACGAGGGCGCACGAGACACCGCCCCGGGAGATGAAGACCCGCGAGGCGAAGGCGCGTGAAGCGAAGGCCCGCGAGGCCAACGCCCATGACACCAAGGGCCAAGAAGCGAAGAACCGCGACACGCAGAACCGCGACGCGAAGAGCCGCGGCACAAAGAACCGTGACGCGAAGAACCGCGACGCGAAGGCTCACCAGTGAGGGTGCACCCGTGTTCGCAGGTTACGGAGGGTGATTGGCGCACAATCGCAGGTGCACATGGAGACCTGCCTGTACGATGAAGGGAATCTGCCCGTCGGCCGTACGCGTACGGCCATGACGCGCGATCGACAAGCGATCGACATCCAACCGATCGACATCCAACGACTTTGATCGACCAACTCTGCCTGACGCAGAGCTGGCGCGACCGTATGGCGGTCGTGGCGTCCTCCGCCTTTGCTGCGAGCGCCCGGCATCTACCGCAGTTCCGCGCGAAGAGGACAGCTCTCGGCAGCCCCTGACCGGGCCCGCACCCAGGTGCCGGCCCGTAACCGCAGGAGCACGGCCACCAGGCGGCAGAAAGGCATGGACCGTGGCGTCCACGGTCTCCGACCGCCCCGGATACGGGCAGTTGCTGCGCACTCCGGGTGCGTGGACCTTCCTCCTGCCGGGCTTCGCCGCACGGCAGCCCTTCGCCATGCTGACCATCGGCATCGTCCTGCTGGTCCAGCACACCACCGGCTCCTACGGCAGCGCGGGCGCCGTCGCCGCCGTGAGCGGCGTCTCCATGGCACTGTTCGCGCCGCAGACCGGCAAGCTCGCGGACCGGTTCGGACAGCGGGCCGTCCTGCTGCCCGGCGTCCTGGTGCACGGGGCTTCCGTGGGCGCGCTGACGGCGCTCGCGCTGGCGGACGCGCCGATCTGGGCGCTGTGCCTGGCGGCTGTGCCGACGGGTGCCTCGATCCCGCAGATCGGCCCCATGGTGCGCGCCCGCTGGGCTGCCGTGCTCGGGGCGGCGCCCGGCCGTGAGGCCTCGCCCCTGATGTCCACCGCCGCCGCCTTCGAGTCGGTGACGGACGAGTTCACCTTCGTCATCGGCCCCGTCATCGCCACCGCGCTGTGCACCGGGGTGCATCCGGCGGCCGGGCTCATCGCGGAAGCCGCGCTGACGCTGGTCGGCGGGCTGTTCTTCGCCGCGCAGCGCGCCACCCAGCCGTCCGTGCGCGACGCCGGGCCCACCGGCTCCCCGCGGCACGCCTCCGCCCTGTCGGTGCCCGGCGTGCGCGTGCTCGCGGTGGCCTTCCTCGGGATCGGCGCGGTCTTCGGCGGTATGCAGGTCTCACTGACCGCCTTCGCGGAGGAGATCGGCAGGCCCGGTTCGAACGGGGTGCTGTACGGAATCTTCGCGGCCGGCAACATGCTGGCCGGGATCGCCTGCGGTGCCATCGCCTGGAAGAGCGGGCCGCGGCGCCGGCTGATCGCCGGGTACGCGGCGCTGACCCTGACCGCGTCGGGCCTGTGGGCGGTGCACTCCGTGCCCCTGCTGGCCGCCCTCGGGCTGCTGGTCGGTCTCTGCATCGCCCCGGCCCTGATCAGCGGCTACACACTGGTCGAGGCGCTGGTGCCCGCATCCGCCCGGACCGAGGCGTTCACCTGGCTGACGGGTGCGGTCGCGCTCGGGCAGGCGGCGGCCGTGACGGTCGCCGGACAGCTCGCGGACGCCCATGGCGCGAGCACCGGATTCCTGGTGCCGCTGGTGGGCACGGTGCTGGCGCTGGTGACGCTGCTGGCGCTGCGTTCCAGGCTCGTACCGAGCCCTTCGGGACGGGCCGTGGCACGTGGTATCGGTCACCGCGGGCCGGTCACAGTGGACTGATTCCGCGGAATAGGTCACTATGGAGCGTCGTTAGCACTCATTGAGTCAGAGTGCCAGGAGGAACAAGTGCCGACCTATCAGTACCAGTGCACCGAGTGTGGCGAGGGCCTCGAAGCGGTGCAGAAGTTCACCGATGACGCCCTGACGGTGTGCCCGAACTGCGAAGGACGCCTCAAGAAGGTGTTCTCGGCGGTCGGCATTGTCTTCAAGGGTTCCGGCTTCTACCGGAACGACAGCCGCGGCTCCTCTTCGAGCAGCACGCCCGCACCGGCCGCCGCGAAGACCTCCGGTTCCGGATCGTCGTCCTCGACGGGGTCGGACGCCAAGTCCTCGGCCTCTTCGTCCTCGTCGACGTCCTCCGCTTCGGGTTCTTCGTCGTCGAGTTCTTCGGGCTCTTCCGCTTCGGGCTCTTCAAGCGGTTCGTCGGCCGCCTGAGCCGTCGCCCCATCTGCTTTCACCCGTGACCCCGCTGATCCACATCGGCGGGGTCATTGGCGTTTACGGCCCCGATAGTGTGACGGCATGGCAAACGCAGAGATCGGTGTAATCGGCGGCTCGGGCCTGTACTCCTTCCTGGAGGACGTCACCGAGGTCCGCGTGGACACCCCTTACGGACAGCCGAGCGACTCCGTCTTCCTCGGCGAGATCGGCGGCCGCCGGGTCGCCTTCCTCCCCCGGCACGGCCGCGGCCATCATGTGCCGCCGCACCGCATCAACTACCGCGCCAATCTGTGGGCGCTGCGCTCGGTCGGCGTGCGCCAGGTGCTCGGCCCGTGCGCCGTCGGCGGGCTCCGGCCGGACTACGGACCGGGGACGCTGCTCGTACCGGACCAGCTGGTGGACCGTACGAAGACCCGCGTCCAGACCTTCTACGACGGGGAGACCCGGGCGGACGGCGTGCTGCCGAACGTGGTGCACATGGGCTTCGCCGACCCCTACTGCCCCAGCGGGCGCAAGGCGGCGCTGGCGGCGGCCCGCGGCAGGGACTGGGAGGCCGTGGACGGCGGGACACTGGTCGTCATCGAGGGACCGCGCTTCTCGACCCGGGCGGAATCACGCTGGCACGCGGCGATGGGCTGGTCGGTGGTCGGCATGACCGGGCACCCGGAGGCCGTGCTCGCCCGTGAGCTGGGACTCTGCTACACGACGATGACGCTGGTGACCGACCTGGACGCGGGCGCGGAGACCGGCGAGGGCGTCTCCCACGCCGAAGTGCTCAAGGTCTTCGCGTCCAACGTCGACCGGCTGCGCACGGTCCTCTTCGACGCGGTGGCCGAGCTGCCCTCGGAGGCGGACCGCGACTGCCTGTGCGCGCATGCGCTGGAGGGCATCGACACGGGGATCGAGCTGCCGTAGGGGGATTCCGGGGTGCGTTGCTCGGGTGCGTTGCTCGGGTGCGTTTCTCGGGTGAACGTCTCGGTCGGGTGGAGGAGTTATCCACATCCGCTGGGCTGTCCACAGGGCTCAGCGGGAATCTGGTGAATGCCGGATCGTGAGGTCTGTTCATCCGGGGCCGCTCGGCTCCGGATCCGGGCTCCCTCACTCCAGGCGGTGTTCGTCATGCGTTCGCCCAGCTCACTCGACTCATCCGTTTCTCCGCACCCCGTCCCCACCCTCACCCCCTCCCCTGCCCCGCCGTCCGGCTCTCCGTTGATGTGCGCGCCCGCTCCCGCGCCCTGCGGGGTGCCCGCGTTCCCGCCGTTGCGGGTGCGCGGTGGCGGCGGGCACCGGATGTGGCGGGCCGCGTGGCGTCGGCGGCGGGCGATGGCCGCAGGACTGGCGCTGACCGCTGCCGCGCTGGCCGCCTCGGGGTTCGGCGGGGGCGGCGACCGGGGCCGCGACGGCGGTACGGGGCCCGAAGCGGCCGGTGCCGCGGCGAGCACGGCCGGGACGGCGCGGGAGCGGGCGTCGCCGCCGGTCCGCCTGGTGTCGGCGCCGGTACGGATCGCGGACGCGGCGACCGTACGGCTGCTGCGGCCCGGAGACCACGTCGACGTGATCGCCGCCGCGGGGTCCGGAACCGACGCCCGGGTACTGGCGAGGAGCGCGCGGGTGGCCCAGGTGCCCCAGACGTCTGCCGGGAGCCCGACGGAGAACGGGGCACTGGTCGTGCTGTCCGTACCGCGAGCCACGGCCGCGACGCTGGCGGGCGCGGGAGCCTCAGCCGGACTTGCGGTGATCCTGTGTTGATTCGAACTGACGGATCATCATGTCACCTGTCAATGAGGCTCAATTGGGCTGTTTCACGTTGTACTGCCGTAAGTTGCGGAGGAGTTCGCTCCGTTTACGGCACACACGAAGGACGGCTCACCCTTGAGCGAGAAGAAGAAGGCCAATCTGCTGGACGGCTTCAAGGCCTTCCTGATGCGTGGCAATGTGATCGATCTGGCGGTCGCCGTCGTCATCGGCGCCGCGTTCACCAACATCGTGAACGCGATCGTGAAGGGCGTCATCAATCCGCTCGTCGGTGCGTTCGGCACCAAGGATCTGGAGAACTACAGCTCCTGCCTCAAGGGCCCCTGCACGACGGACCCGACGACGGGCGAGGCGACCGAGGGGATCCGGATCCTGTGGGGGTCGGTGCTCAGCGCCACCCTCAGCTTCCTGATCACCGCCGCCGTCGTCTACTTCCTGATGGTCCTGCCGATGGCGAAGTACCTGGCCAGGCGCGCGGCCATGCTGGCGGCGAAGGAGGGCGTCCAGGAAACGCTGGAGGTCAGCGAGCTGGAGGTGCTCAAGGAGATCCGCGACGCGCTGGTCTCGCAACGGGTCGGCCCGACGGACGGCAGCCCCGGGGCCGGGGGCTCAGGGGCTGGAGACTCAGGAACCGGAGGTCCCGGGGCCGGGGGCTCAGTGCCTGGCGGCCGGGAGTAGCCGGCTCAGATGTGATGGGGCGGCTTGTCGTCGAGGAAGCGGGCCAGGTCGGCGGCGCTGCCGCCGGAGGGGGACCGCTCACCCCAGCCCCGGTCCGTATCGTCCGAGGACTGCTGGTCCAGCGGATCGTCGAAAACCAGTGCCGGCTTCGGCTTCGGCCGGTCCGGCGGGCCCGGCTTCGAATCGCGCGGTCCGGGGGCAGGGGCGGTACTCATGCCTCCAGGGTACGGCCGCCCTCGTCGATACGGCTGCCCTCGGGGGTACGGCCTCCCAGCTCGATACGGCCGTCCTCCGGAGTACCGACGCTCTCCGGAGCGTTCCCCCGCTCAGCGGTCCTTCGGGTCCAGCGCCCAGAGGCCGAGCACCACGAGGAACGACAGGCACAGGAATCCGGCGCCCCACCAGGCGGTGCCGGAGTTGCCCTCCATCCATTCGTCGATGATCACGGTCAGCCCCCAGAGCTGCCCGATGACCACGGTCATGGCGAGGGTCAGCCGGGCCGTGAGCTTCGAGGAGCGTTCCGGCTCCTGGTCGGTGCCGGCTCCCGGCCCCGGTCCGGTACGGCGGACGCGGGGGTCGCCGTAACCGCTGGTGGGCCGGATCTGGGGATAGCGCTCGTGGACGGGCCGGTTGAGTTCCGGCCGGGCGCTGCCCGGGTGGTACTCCGGGTAGTGCGGGCCGGGCTCGGGCTGCTGCGCGTCGCTCATGCCCGCCTGCCGGAGGTCTCGGCGTCGGCGGACGCGGTGGCGCCGGTGGCCGCAGTCGCCCCGGTGGAGGCCGTCGCCCAAGAGGCCGCAGTGGCACCGGTGACTTCGCCGGCTCCGGTGGCACCGGCCGCGTCGGGAGCCTCCGCTCCCCGCTTGGCTCCGGGGCAGCCGATCCGGGAGGCGAGGTCCGGGCGGTCGTCGCCGAGCTGGCGGCAGAGCCCGTGCTCGGCGCTCTCGCCGGAGTACGCGGTGCCCAGCGCCCAGACGCTGCCGTCGGCCTGCTCGGTGAGCACCACCTTGGGCAGACCGCGAGGCGGCGGGCCTGCGGTGACCTCGCCGGTACGGGCGTCGAAGACACCTTCGTGGCAGGGGCAGTACAGCTCGCCCTCGGCGCCCCGGTCCTTCCTCCAGAGCACGGCGCAGGCGAGATGGGTGCAGATCGCGGAGTAGCCGACGAGCGTCCCGTCATTGAGCCGGACGGCCACCGCGCGGTCCTCCTCGTCCGGGTAGCGGAAGGCGACGGACTCCCCGGGCAGCAGCTGGGCGCTGACCTTCTTCGGCTGGGGAGCCTTGGCGTCGTCGGGGTCCCCGTGGCGCGGGAGGATGCCGGCGGCGACGCCGAGACCGCCGACGGCGAGTCCGCCGGAGACGGTGGCGACGATCCGCAGGTAGTCGCGCCTGGTGGTGAGGGAGTCCGCGGCGATCCGGTCGTGGAGGGCCTCGCGCGGGTCCCCGGCGGGCGGCGGGGAGGGCGGCTGGTCGGTGACGCTCATCGGCGGACGTCCTTCCCGTTGATCTCCACGACGGGCAGGCCGCCGGGCACCGGCCACTGGACCCGGTCGGCGGGGACGACCATGGCCACGCCGGTACGGACCTCGCTCTCGCCGAAGACGAAGGTGTCGGCGACCTGGACGCCGGGGCGCTCGGCCTGGAGCTCCTCGACGGTTCCGTAGAAGAGCGCTCCGGTCGGGCAGACGGTGGCGCACATGGGGGCGAGACCGTAGGCGGTGCGGTCGTAGCAGAGGTTGCACTTCATCTGCAGCTTCGCCTGGAGGTCGATCTTCGGGACACCGAAGGGACAGGCGTTGACGCAGTTGGCGCACCCGATGCAGCGGGTGGTGTCGGCCTGCTGCACCACCCCGTCGGCGGTCACCAGGATCGCGTCGGCGGGACACACCTCGGCGCAGGGCGCGACGGGGTCCTCACAGTGCATGCAGACCGTGGGAAGGGAGGCGACGGACTGGCCCTCGTCGGTGTAGTCGAGGTGGATCATCGACTTGCCGCGGTGCGAGTCGCACTCGCGGCAGGCGGAGACACAGGCCTGGCAGCCGATGCAGCGCCCCGGGTCGATAAAGATCGTTCTGCCCATCATGCGGGCATCAGCTCCTCTCCGAGGTGCCGCGGCCCTGCGGCGAGGTGGGCGGCAGCGGGTCGGTGCGGGAGACCTGGGTCTCCGGGTAGGCGACATGGCCCGGCGCGACCGGGGGCGCGGGGACCTCGTCGATCGCCGCGGCGTGCTCGATGCGGCAGGCGCAGACCTTGTACTCCGGGATCTTGGAGCGGGGGTCCAGGGCGTCGATGGTCAGCGCGTTGGCGGCGGTGGGGACGGGCCAGTGGTACGGGATGAAGACGGTGTCGGGGCGGATCGCCTCGGTGACCAGGGCGGGGAAGACCTCGCTGCCGCGCCGGGTGACGACACGGACCGGTTCACCGTTGCGGAAGCCGTGGGAGGGGTGGATCTCGGCCCAGGGGCGCGGGGTCTGTTCGACAAGGGCGCCCAGCCTGCGGGTCTGGTTGCCGGAGAGGAAGTGCGCGACGGTGCGTCCGGTGGTGAGGGACATGGGGTGCTCGTCGTCGTACGGGTCCATCGGCTGGTGCCACTCGACGGCCTGCATATGGATCTTGCCGTCGGGGTGGTAGGTCCTGCCGTCCTCGAAGAGGCGGGGGGTGCCGGGGTGGTCGGTGGAGGGGCAGGGCCAGGCGATTCCGCCCGTCTCCTCCAGCCGTTCGTAGGTGATGCCGTAGTAGTCGTTGACGGTGCCGGCGGAGGCGATCCGCAGTTCGTCGAAGACCTCGCGGGAGTCGGTGAAGGCGAATTTGTCACCCGCGCCGAGGCGTTTGGCCAGTTCGCACATCACCCAGGTGTCGGTCCGTACGCCGGGGGGCGGGTCCTGGGCCTTGTTGTGCTTGACCACCCGGGCCTCGGCGTTGGCCATCACCCCTTCGTCCTCGGCCCAGGTGGTGACGGGGAAGACGACATGCGCGTTGGCAGCGGTCTCGGAAAGGAAGAAGTCGAATTGAGCGTGGAACTCTGTCGCGTCGTAACCCTCCTTGACCACCTTGTAGTTGGGGAGGGAGACGAACGGGTTGTTGCAGATGCCGATCAGTCCGCGGATCTCGCGGCGTTGCATCTGCCAGACCATTTCCATCATCGAGGTTCCGGCGGGCGGGAGTTCGGACTCCTCGATGCCCCAGATCTCGCAGATCTGCCGGCGGTGCTCCTCGTTCGTGATGGAGCGGCCGCCGGGCAGCAGGTCGGACTTCTGGCCGTGTTCGCGGCCTCCCTGCCCGTTGCCCTGGCCGGTGATCGTTCCGTAGCCGGCGCCGGGTTTGCCGATGTGCCCGGTGGCGGTGCAGAGGTTGATCACGGTGAGGCAGTTCTCGACGCCCTGCGAGTGGTGCTCGATGCCGCGGGCGTGCCAGGCCATGGCCTTGGGCGCGCGGGCGAAGGTGCGGGCGACCTGGACGATCTGTTCGGCGGGGACCCCGCAGATCTCTGCGGACCTGGCCGGCGGGTACTCGGCGGCCTTGGCCTTCACCTCCTCCCAGCCGGTGGCGTGGGCGGCGAGGTAGTTCTCGTCGGTGAGCCCTTCCTCGATGACCACGTTCAGCACGGCGTTGAAGAACGCCGAGTCGGTGCCGGGTTTGAGGGCGACGTGGATGTCGGCGGTCCGGGCGATGGCCGTCTCGCGCGGGTCGATGACGATCAGGCTGGCCCCGCGGTCGCGGGCGCCCCAGACGTACTGGGTCATCACGGGGAAGCACTCACCGACGTTGGAGCCGGCGATCAGCAGGCAGTCGGTGAGCAGGATGTCGGAGAAGGGGTTGCCTGCCCGGTCGATGCCGAAGGCGAGCTTGTTGGCACCGGCGGCGCTGACCATGCAGAGCCGGCCGTTGTAGTCGACGTGCCGGGACTTGAGTGCGACCCGGGCGAACTTGCCGACGAGATAGGTCTTCTCGGAGAACAGGCTGGCCCCGCCGAGCAGCCCGAAGGCGTCGTTGCCGTGCGTCTGCTGGATGCGCTTGATCTCGGCGACGGTGAAGTCGAGGGCCTCGTCCCAGGAGACCTCCCGGAGGTCCTCGTCGCGGGTGCGCCGCATGAGCGGGGCGGTGAGCCGGTCGGGGTGGTTGACCTGCTGGTAGGCGTTGATGCCCTTGGGACACAGGCGCATCCGGTTGATGTCGTGGTTGCGGGGTTCGACGCCGAAGACCTTGCCTGCCCGGTCGACGCGGAGGTACATCCCGCACTGGACGCCGCAGAAGCAGCAGTGGGTGGGGACGAGCGTCTCGCCGTTCTGGTCGGCGTGCCACTGGTCGGCGGGGATGCCGCCCGCGTCCCGGAAGGCGCGGGTGCCCGGCGGCGCGAGGGAGGGGTCGAGGGGCACGATCGCCCGGGGGTCGGCCGCTCGGGGATCCGCGGTCACTTGAAGCCCTTCTTCACCTGGGAGAGATAGGCACTGCCGCGCAGCACCCGCTTGCAGCGCGGGCAGTACTCGGTCCACGCGTCGAAGTCGAGGCTGAGGTCGCGCATGGTGCCGCGGAGGTTCTCGACGTACGGGGCGGTGTCGATGGGCTCCTCGCAGCGGCGGCAGCCGAAGACCTCCTGGTCCTGCCGGCCGGTGTACTTGAACAGCTGCATGCCGACGGCGGCGGGCCGCTGGACGATGTGGAAGAACTTCCCGAAGGGGATGTAGATGAGGGTGAAGACCACCGAAACCATGTGGAGGATCGCCAGGAACTCGTATCCGCCGCCGTGCAGGAAGATCGAGGAGAAGGTGAGCAGCAGGCCGGTGACGGCGATGACGACGAGCGCGATCAGCGGCACCAGGTCGTAGCCGAACCGCTGGCCCGTGATGGCGCCCCGGTCCTTCATCCGGCGCCACAGGAAGTAGGAGGCGCCGGGGATGACGAGGACGGCGGCGATGTCCAGGCCGTGGAACATCAGCCAGCCGAGGATGTTCAGGGAGTCGAACCCGATGATCTTGAATCCCCAGATACGCATCTCGTAGCCGGGTCCCGCTCCGCTGCCCGAGGTGAAGGTGAACCAGCCCCAGGTCAGCGGGAAGGTGATCAGGGAGGCGAGGATGCAGCCCCAGAAGATCAGCTGGTGGGCGGCCCAGCGGGCGTGGGAGCGGGCGCCGAGGAACTTCTGGAAGCCGAGGTAGGTGGCGATCATCTTCGGCAGGGCGGTGGGGGCCTTACGGAAGTTGGCCACCGAGAAGAGGCTCCCCCAGCCCTTCTTGAACAGCCGCCGGGCCCCGGGGGCGGAGACCCACACCGTGTAGCGGTAGGCCACGCCGAAGGCGAGGAAGACGGTGGCCACGGCATAGGGCAGGAGGGCCGAGTCGAAGTTCTCCAGAAGCCTGCTGCCCAGCACGATCGCGATGACGAGCAGGAGGGAGACGATGACGCCGGCCGCGGTCGCGCGGGCGGTGGCGGACCGGCTGCCCGTGGGCGCGAGGCGGGCGGGCCTGTCGGCAGAGGGCTCTGGTGGCTCGGTCACCCCGCCACCGTAGGGACATAAGGGAGTGTTAGTCCTGTTTTGCGGCTCTACGGGGTGAGCGCGTCGCCGTGGGACGACACCCGGGCATGCGGACACCCGGATGCCCGCATGCCCGGACACCTGAATGCCCGGACGTCCAGGCGCCCTCTCCGCTCTCCCGCCCGCCCTCGCGGGTAGGTTCACCCCGTACCGCCCGCCACGATGCACCGCCCGCCACGCTCACGCCCCCGACCCCGAGGAGTACCGGATGGACGCGCTGACCGATGTTGCCGGGATCCGGGTGGGGCACGCCTCGCTCGCGGGCAGGGGTGCGCTCAGCGGCACCACCGTGGTCCTCGCCCCCGAGGGCGGTGCGGTCGCCGCCGTCGATGTGCGCGGCGGCGGCCCCGGCACCCGGGAGACGGACGCGCTCGACCCGCGCAATCTGGTGCAGCGCGTCGACGCCCTGGTGCTGACCGGGGGCAGCGCGTACGGGCTCGACGCGGCGTCCGGCGTGATGGCCTGGCTGGAGGAGCAGGGGCGCGGCGTGCGGGTCGGCGCCGATCCGGCACAGGTCGTCCCGGTGGTCCCGGCGGCGTGCCTCTTCGACCTGGGCCGGGGCGGTGACTGGCGGGCCCGTCCGGACGCGTCGACCGGCCGGGCCGCCGTGGAGGACGCCGCGCGCACGGAGCCGGGGGCGGCGGTCGCCGAGGGCTGCGTCGGCGCGGGCACGGGCGCGGTCGCCGGGCAGCTGAAGGGCGGGGTGGGGACGGCGAGCACCCTGCTGCCGTCCGGCATCACGGTGGCCGCGCTGGCCGTGGTGAACGCGGCGGGCTCTGTCCTCGACCCCCGTACCGGGGTGCTGTACGGGGAGTACGGAGCCGCCGAGCCGGCCGTCGCCCCCGCGCCGGAGGTCCACCGCACGGCGCAACAGCGCCTGGCACAGGCGTACGACGCGAACGCGCGCCCCCCGCTCAACACCACGCTCGCCGTCGTCGCCACGGACGCCGACCTCGGCCGGGCGCAGGCACAGAAGCTCGCGGGCACCGCGCACGACGGGCTGGCGCGCGCCATCCGGCCCGTACATCTGCTGACCGACGGGGACACCGTTTTCGCGCTGGCCACCGGCGCACGGACGCTGGACCCGGCGAACCCGATCGCGCTCAATGACCTGCTCGCGGCGGGTGCGGAGACACTGGCCCGCGCCATCGTGAAGGCCGTGCGGGCGGCCACCGGCATCAACGGCCGCGAGGGCGGCGGCACATATCTCTCGTACAGCGATCTCTACGGCAAGCAGCCGCAGCCACGACGCCCGGCGGACGGCGGCGGTCCCGCAGCCGACTCACCCTCCGCACAAGGAAGTTAGGGCAAAACGCCGGGAACCTTCTGCGTGCGTCATACGTTTTGCTGAACCCCGGTCACGATGTCAGACCCAGGGACTACGTTATGCACGCATCGGGTAACACGCGGCGACGGCCTGGAGAAGCACCTTGAGCGATCCGTACGAGACAACCGAGCAGCACCTCGAACGACTCCTGCGACGGGCTCTCAACTCGTTCGACCTGCCCGACAGTACGGTCGAGCGGCTCGGCTCGGCCCTCGCCCACAGCAGTTCCCTGCACTCCTCGCACCACAGCGCGACGCTGCACCGCGAGACGTACCGGCATACGTATCTGCTGTCCGACGGCAGCCCGTTAACGCTCTGGGAGCTGGTGCACTGCGGCCAGCGGGACCCCGAGGGCCCCCGCTGCGGCTCGCAGCCCGGCGACCGGCAGCACGAGCTGTACGACGACGAGGCCGACGTGCACATCGCCGCGGCCCGGCTCGCCGGCGGCTTCCGCGACGCCCCGGTCTTCGGGGACGAGGGCCCCCAGGGCGACCTGGAGATCCTCACGGCCCTGATGGCGGCGCCCCCGGCCCCGCTCCCCCGGATGTACGCCCCGGACAACTCCGCGGACCACGCCCGCCGCGTGCTGCGCCGCGCGGAGAACGGCGACGTCCCCGGCGAGGAGACCGCCCACCTGCTGCGGGCCGCCTTCGCCCACCACATCACCCAGATCTTCGGCCGCCAGTGCCAGGTGGACGGACGGGACGCGGGCTTCACCCTGTACGAGCACGCCTTCCTGCTCCTGGACGGCAGCGAGACGAGCCTGTGGGAGGTCGAGCACACGGCGACGCCCGACGGCCGCCACATGTGCGAGGTGTACGGCGACGAGGAGACGGCGCGCGGCGCGATGGAGAGCCGTACGCGCATCTGCTGAGCCCGCGCGAACGGAGCGGTGCCCGCACCCTCGGGGGGTACGGGCACCGCGCACGTTCTCCGTCAGCTCAGTGCGTGAGCACGGGCTCGTCGACGGGTTCCGCGGGGGAGGCGGCCTCGGCCATCTCTTCGCCGCCCTCCACGTGCTGCTTCGGCCGGGCCGGGAGCGCGAACATCAGCAGGAAGATGGCCGCGAGCACACCGGCCACCCACCACAGGGAGTGCTCGAAGGCGTCGGCGAACGCCGGGCCCAGCTGCGCGGGCGTGAGCCGGTCACCGATTGCCCCGAAGAAGATCACCGAGACGAGCGCGAGCCCCAGCGCGTTGCCCATCTGCTGCACGGTGTTGAACAGCCCGGAGGCGGAGCCGGAGTGCTCCTTGGGCACCTCGGACAGCACCGCGTCGGCCAGCGGGGCGACGATCAGCCCCATCCCGAGCCCCATCACCACCAGCGGCAACGCCATCTGCCAGGACGTGATCCCCATGCCGTAGCGGTCGGACTCCCAGATGTAGAGCAGCAGACCGGCGACCATCAGCAGCGCCCCCGCCTGGAGGACCTTGCGCCCGAAGCGCGGCACCAGCTTCTGTACGGAGATCCCGGCGGCGACCGAGACGGCGACCGAGAACGGGATACCGGTCGTACCGGCCCGCAGCGCGCTCCAGCCGAGCCCCTCCTGCATGTAGAGCGTCCAGACCAGGAAGAAGATGCCGAGGCCGACACCGAAGGTCAGCTGCACGGCGATACCGGCGGCGAAGCTCTTGACCCGGAACAGCGACAGCTCGACCAGCGGCGAACCGTCCCGGCGCGCCTTCCGCTGCTCGAACAGCACGAGCACCAGGAACACCACGAGGCTGCCCGCCATCGACAGGTAACCCCAGAGCGGCCAGTCCAGCTCCTCGCCGCGGGTCAGCGGGTAGATCAGCATGAGCATCCCCACCGTCACCAGCACCACACCGATCAGGTCGAGGCGCAGCGCCTTGGGCGCCTTGGACTCGGTGATGAACTTGCGGCCCAGGATCAGTCCCGCGATGCCGACCGGCAGGTTGATCAGGAAGATCGGGCGCCATTCGAGACCGGCGATGTTCCACTCGGTGAGCAGCGCGCCCAGCAGCGGCCCGGACACGGCACCGAGGCCGACGATCGCACCGAAGAGGCCGAAGACCTTGCCGCGCTCGTGCGCCGGGAAGGTGGCGTGCACGATCGACAGCACCTGCGGGACCATCAGCGCGGCCGTGCCGCCCTGGAGGATGCGGGAGGCGACCAGCATCTCCGGGTTGGCGGCGAAGCCGCACAGCGCGGAGGCCACGGTGAAGCCGCCGATCCCGATGAGGAACAGCCGCTTGCGGCCGTAGATGTCACCGAGCCGGCCGCCGGTGATCAGCCCGGCGGCGAAGGCCAGGGCGTATCCGGCGGTGATCCACTGGATCGAGCTGAACGAGGCACCGGTGTCACGCTTGATGCTCGGGATGGCGATGTTGACGATCGTGACGTCGACCAGGTCCATGAAGGCCGCGGTCATCACGATGGCCAGCGCGAACCACCGGCGGCGGTCCGAGGCGTCCGGGGGCACCGCGGCGGCTGTCCCGGACGGCTGGGGTGCGGAAGAAGTCATATGAAGAAGTTAAAGGCCCATTAGGTCAGCTCGTGACCCAATGGGTGGGCATCCTGGGTGATATGACCGACACCCCGGCACGACTGCTGAATCTGCTGTCACTGCTCCAGACGCCGCGCGAGTGGCCGGGCAGTGAACTCGCGGACCGCCTCGACGTCAGCCCGCGCACCATCCGGAGGGACATCGACCGCCTCCGCGATCTGGGATACCCGGTGGAGGCCTCGCGCGGCGCGGTCGGCGGCTACCGGCTGGTGGCGGGCACGGCCATGCCGCCGCTGCTGCTGGACGACGAGGAGGCGGTGGCCATCGCGGTGGGGCTGCGGGCCGGCGCCGGTCACGCCATCGAGGGCGTCGACGAGGCCTCCGTCCGGGCGCTGGCCAAGCTGGAGCAGGTGCTGCCCTCGCGGCTGCGCCACCGGGTCTCCGTCCTCCAGAACGCGACGGTGCCGCTGACCCGCGGGGACGGGGCGACGATCGACCCGCAGACGCTGACCGTGATGGCCTCCGCCGTCACCGGGCGGGAGCGCCTGCGGTTCGCCTACCGGGCGGGGGACGGCGCCGAGACGCGGCGGCAGGTCGAGCCGTACCGCCTGGTGAGCACCGGGTGGCGCTGGTATCTGGTCGCGTACGACCTGGAGCGGGAGGCCTGGCGCACCTTCCGGGTCGACCGGGTGAGCGATCCGTATCCGACGGGGTCCCGCTTCACGCCCCGGGAGCTGCCCACGGGCGACGCGGCGGAGTTCCTGAGCAGCTCCATGGCACGGATCAAGCCGGAGCTGGCGATCGACGTGAGTTTCGCGGCCCCGGCGGAGTTCGTCGCCTCGCGGCTGCCCGCCTCGATCGGCCCGCTGGAGCCGACCGGCGAGCACAGCTGCCGGCTGCGCGCGACGCTGTCGGGCTCGCTGGAGTGGGTCGCGGTGCGGCTGGCCATGGTCGACTGCGAATTCACCGCGCACGGGCCGTCGCAGCTGCTGACGTATCTGAACGACCTGGGCGGCAGGCTCACCCGCGCGGCAGGGCAGTCGGCCGCGCCATCGGCAGAGCGGTCAGCAGCACAAGGAGGCTGAGCCCGGAAGCGCAAGGAGGCTGAGCCCGGAAGCGCAAGGAGGCTGAGCCCGGAAAAGGGATGAGCCCCGGCGCCAGGGGGGGGTGGGCGCCGGGACTCAGTTCAGGGGGGCCGCAATGAAGTGGCCCAATTCGGAGGTTACTGGACTTCGGCTCACGCCGCAGCGTCAAAGCCCGTGTCGTGAGCCATTCGCTTCAGTTCGAGCAGCGCGTGCTTCTCGATCTGGCGGATTCGCTCCCGGGTCAGCCCGTGCTGCTTGCCCACTTCGGTCAGCGTCCGCTCACGGCCGTCCTCGATTCCGTAGCGCATCCGGATGATGGAGGCGGTGCGGTTGTCGAGCCTGCCGATCAGCTCCTCCAGCTCCTCGCTGCGCAGCAGTGTCATCACCGACTGCTCGGGGGACACCGCAGAGGTGTCCTCCAGGAGGTCTCCGAACTGCGTGTCGCCGTCGTCGTCCACCGACATGTTCAGACTGACCGGGTCACGGGCCCAGTCCAGCACGTCACCGACGCGCGACGTCGTGGAGTCCAGCTCGGCCGCGATCTCCGCGTGCTCCGGATCGCGCCCGTGCTCGCGGTTGAACTCGCGCTGCACCCGGCGGATCCGGCCGAGCTCCTCCACCAGGTGGACGGGGAGCCGGATCGTGCGCGACTGGTCGGCTATCGAGCGGGTGATGGCCTGCCTGATCCACCACGTGGCGTACGTGGAGAACTTGAAGCCCTTGGCGTAGTCGAACTTCTCGACCGCCCGCACCAGGCCCGCGTTGCCCTCCTGGATCAGATCGAGCAGGGGAAGCCCGGCCCGCGGATACCGGCGGGCGACGGCGACCACGAGTCGGAGGTTGGACCGGATGAATACGTCCTTGGCGCGCTCGCCGTCGGCGACCAGCGCCTCCAGCTCCTCGCGCGAGGCCCCACCGGCATCGCTCTCCACCACGCCGTCCAGGATCCGCTGCGCGAAGACGCCCGCCTCGACGGTCTGCGACAGCTCGACCTCCTTGGCGGCATCGAGTAGCGGCGTGCGCGCGATCTCGTCCAGATACATGCCGACCAGGTCGCGATCGGCGATTTCCCCGCCCACGGCGCGAACACTGCTTGCCCGGTTGGTCCCGCCGGTGGAGGACGAACGTCGGGCGACGGCACGGGTTGCCATGCGTGCTCCTTGCTGAGTAGGTCGCGACACCCTTTCGGGTGCCCAGCTTCCGATGGAAACAACGACTGGAATCCGGACAGAATTCCCATGCCTGGCATTCATTTTCGCGATCATGCAGTACCCTGTCGCGCTACCAAGGGAGGGCACATGACACAGATAGGCACGGAGGCGCAGGTCAGGCCTGGTGTCGAGGGCGATCTGGAGGCCCTCACCGATATCTACAACCACTACGTGCGTGAGACCGCCCTCACATTCGACACGGCTCCCTTCACTCCGGGCCAACGTCTGCCCTGGTTGCGCTCCTACCCTGTAGACGGCCCGCACCGGCTCCTGGTTGCTCAGGATGTCCGTAATGTCGATGCGCCGGGTGCCGGCGGCCCGGATACCGGCGGACCGGCTCCCCGGATCCTGGGGTACGCCACCAGCAGCGCCTTCCGTCCCAAGGCGGCGTACTCCACCTCCGTCGAGGTGAGCGTGTACTGCGCGCCCGGCGCCGCCGGTCGCGGCATCGGCACCCTCCTCTACACGGCGCTCTTCGAGGCACTGGCCGGCGAGGACCTGCACCGGGCGTACGCCGGCATCACCCAGCCGAACGAGGCCTCGGTCCGGCTGCACGACCGCTTCGGCTTCCGGCACCTCGGCACGTACGCGGAGGTCGGCCGGAAGTTCGGCCGGTACTGGGACGTCGCCTGGTACGAGAAACGCCTGGGGCCCTCGGCCTAGTCCCGCCGGGTTACCTCCCTAGGACCTGAGCCGGGGGCCGCCCTAGGACCGGAGCCGTGGGTCTCCCTAGGTCCGCAGCCCGTTACGGAGAGCGGTCGCGGTGCCTAGCGTGATGCGGCATGGACGACACGACGCACAACTCACCCGACACCTCCGGCACGCTCGACGAGGCACTGGAACGGCTGCACTCCTTCGGCCCGGAGCGGGACGGCTGGCTGAGCAACCACGCCCCGATGGCGGTCGAGGCGCTGGTGCGCCACGGCCAGGCGCCCGGCGTGCACCGCTGGCTGGACCACTACCGGGCGAAGCTGGAGGACATGCCGGCCCGGTTCACCGAGGTGACCCCGGACAACTGGCGCGAGGCCCTGGGCGACCCCCGCCGCATCGCCGACTGGACGGCGTACTTCGAGCGGGAGACCGCCGGCCGGCCCTGGCGCGAGGTCCTCTCCGAGTGGTGGCCCCGGCTGCTCCCCGGCATCGCGGCCGGCGCCACGCACCCGGTGATCCGGGTCGGCCACTGCGTACGCACCCTGCTGGCCTCCGGCGAGAACGCGCCACGCGTCGCGGAGCTCGCCCACGGCCTCGGCTACTGGGCGGCCCGCCACCAGCCGCTGCCGCCGCTGGCACCGCTCGCCCCGGCGGCCGGTGCGGCCGGTGCGGCCGCCGCACTGGACGCCGTGGACCGGGTGCCGGACCAGAGCGGCGGCATCCGGGAACGGCTGGGACAGCTCACCGGATTCCCGGTGTGGCCGCCCCGGCCGGAGACCGACGCCGATCCCACCCGGCCGGTGACCGACGCCGACCCCGCCCGCACCCGGCCCGCGACGGACCCGGACCTCGCCCGCGCCCGGCTGGAGGAGCTGGTGCGCGCCGCGACCCACCGGTACGCGGCGTACGCGCACGGCTCGCCGGTCATGCTGGTGCACGCCGCGACCGCGCCCAACGCCGTACTGCGCACGCTGCCCGCGCTCCCCCGGGAGCTGTGGGCGCCGAGCCTGGACGCGGCGTGGGCGGCCAGTGCGGCGGTCACCGCCGCGTACGCCCCGGCGCGGCCCGCCGACTACCCGGCCGCGCCCGAAGGGCTGACCCCCGAAGAGGTCTTCGCGCGGGCCGCCGCACACGGTGACGACCACACCATCAAGTTCACCGACACCGCGCTGGACGTCGGCGGCCCGGCCGCGCTGGCGGCCGCACTCCGCTCGATCGAGCTGAACCCTCCGGTGCTCTGAGCCCGGCTCGGCACCCCACGGAAGAGGCGCCTGCTAGCCGTACTGCAGCGAGCGCTTGGCCAGCCCCATCCAGAACCCGTCGATCACGCTGCGCCCCCGGTCCAGCTCCTGCTCGGCGGCGCCCAGCGTCACGAAGAGCGGGGCGAAGTGCTCGGTGCGCGGGTGGGCGAGCCGGCCCGCCGGGGACTTGTTCTCGAAGTCCAGCAGCGCGTCGACGTCCTGCGCCTGGAGTGCGCGGCGCCCCCAGTCGTCGAACTCCGCCGACCAGCCGGGGGTGCCGCCGCCCTGTTGCCGCAGGGCGGCCAGGTTGTGGGTGAAGAAGCCGCTGCCGACGATCAGGACGCCCTCGTCGCGCAGCGGCGCGAGCTTGCGGCCGATGTCCATCAGCTTCTGCGGGTCCAGCGTCGGCATGGAGATCTGCAGCACCGGGATGTCGGCCGCGGGGAACATCTCCACCAGCGGAACGTACGCCCCGTGGTCGAGGCCCCGGTCCGGGATGTCCTGGACCGGGGTACCGGCGCCGCGCAGCAGCTTGCGCACGCTCTCGGCGAGCTGCGGGGCGCCGGGGGCGGCGTACCGCACCTGGTAGTAGTGCTCGGGGAAGCCCCAGAAGTCGTAGACGAGCGGGATCGTCTCGGTGGCGCCGAGGGCGAGCGGGGCCTCCTCCCAGTGCGCCGAGACCATCAGGACCGCGGTGGGCCGGGGCAGCCCGGCGGACCAGGCGGCCAGCTCTCCTGGCCAGACCGGGTCGTCGGCCAGCGGCGGGGCGCCGTGGGAGAGGTAGAGGGCGGGCATGCGCTCCGCGGTGACTGTCATGGCACTCCCCATCCACTGCTGCTCAAGGTAAGTCTTCTACTGGAACTTTCAGAAGGAATATTTCTTTAACCTTCAAGTTCCTACCTTCGGAGACCTTAGCTCTATCTAGTTCAACTTTCAAGAAAAGGTCGTACAGTGGAGTACATGACCACGGCATCCACCGGTGAGCAGACGCGCTGGCTCACCGACGAAGAACAGAGCGTCTGGCGGGCATACCTCCACGCCGCCACGCTCCTGGAGGATCACCTCGACCGCCAGTTGCAGCGCGATGCCGGTATGCCGCACATCTACTACGGGCTGCTCGTCCAGCTGTCCCAGGCGCCCCGCCGCCAGAAGCGGATGACCGAGCTGGCCAAGGACGCCAAGATCACCCGCTCCCGGCTCTCGCACGCCGTCGCCCGGCTGGAGAAGAGCGGCTGGGTGCGCCGTGAGGACTGCCCGTCCGACAAGCGCGGCCAGAACGCGGTCCTCACCGAGGAGGGCCACGAGATGCTCCGCCGCTCGGCACCGGGCCACGTCAGCGCCGTACGCCAGGCGCTGTTCGACCGCCTCACCCCCGAGCAGGTGCGCTCGCTCGGGGAGATCATGCGGGTCGTCGCGGCCGGGCTCCAGCCGGAGGACGCGGACGCCGACCTTCCCTGGCTCCGCTGACCCACCCCGCCCCACCCCACCCCGCCCCACCGCACGCACCACTCACCGCACGCACCTCTGCCCCGGTTCCGATGTACGGAACCGGGGCAGAGGCCTGTGCGGTGACTCAGCGCCCTGTGCGGTGACTCAGTGAGCGACGACCGGAATCCGGACCTCGTCCTCGACACCGTCGGCCGAACCGGAACCCGTGCCGGTACCACCGGACGTCGTGGTCATCGAGGGGCGGCCGGCGTTGACGAAGGTCGCCGCGATCGCGGAGGCCACCACCAGGATGCCGACGGCCCACCAGATGGCGCCGGTGAAGCCGTGCACCATCGACTGGAGCTTCAGCTGCTCCGGGTCGGTGGCGCCGAGCGCGGCGTGCGAGGTGGCGTACGCCGTGGCGGCGGAGGCGGCGATGGTGTTGAGCAGCGCCGTGCCGATCGCACCGCCGACCTGCTGCGAGGTGTTGATCATCGCGGAGGCGACACCCGCGTCACGCGGCTCGATGCCGTGCGTGGCCAGCGACATGGCGGGCATGAACGCCGTACCCATGCCGAGACCCATCAGGAGCTGCCCCGGCAGGATGACCGCCGCGTAGGACGAGTCGACCTGCAGCTGCGTGAGGATCAGCATGCCGACGGCGGCGGTCAGGAAGCCGGGGCCCATCAGCATCCGGGCCGGGACCCGGGTCATCAGCCGGGCACCGATCTGCGTCGAACCGGTGATCATTCCCGCGATCATCGGGAGGAAGGCGAAGCCGGTCTTGATCGGCGAGAAGCCCTGGACGACCTGCAGGTAGTACGTGAGGAAGAGGAACAGGCCGAACATCGCGATGACGCCGAGGCCCAGCGAGAGGTAGACGCCGCCGCGGTTGCGGTCCATCAGGACGCGCAGCGGGAGGAGCGGCGACTTGACCTTGGACTCGGTCAGGACGAAGGCCAGCAGCAGCACGCCGGAGGCGACGAACGTGCCGATGGTCAGCGCGTCCGACCAGCCGCTGGACTCGGCGCGGGTGAATCCGTACACCAGCGAGACCAGACCCAGCGCGGACAGGACGACACCGGGAATGTCGAGCGAGGACCGGTTACGGCTGCCGGCCGGCTCGCGGATCACGAAGTACGCGCCTGCGGCGGCGACGATCGCGAAGGGGATGTTGACGAAGAACGTCCAGCGCCAGTTCAGCGTCTGGGTGAGGAACCCGCCGAGGATGAGGCCGACGGCGCCACCGCCACCGGCGATCGCACCGTAGATGCCGAACGCCTTGGCGCGCTCCTTGGCGTCGGTGAACATCACCGCGAGCAGCGAGAGGGCCGCGGGGGCGAGCAGGGCGCCGAAGACACCCTGGAGTGCGCGCGAGCCGAAGAGCATGCCCTGGTTCTGGGCCGCTCCGCCGAGCGCGGAGGCCAGCGCGAAGCCGATCAGACCGACGACGAAGGTGCGCTTGCGGCCCCAGAGGTCGGCGATCCGGCCTCCGAAGAGCAGCAGTCCGCCGAAGGCGAGGGCGTAGGCCGTGATGACCCACTGCTTGTTGGCATCCGTGATGCCCAGGTCCGTCTGGGCGTGCGGCAGCGCGATGTTCACGATCGTGGCATCGAGCACGACCATCAACTGAGCGAGCGCGATGAACGCCAGCGCTTTCCAGCGACTCGGATCAGGGAGTCGGATATCAGCTGTTTTTGACATGGGAGTAGCCACCTAAGGGCGCGTTCGGGCGCGCGAAGTCGTGAGCCGGGCCGTGAGCCATGGACGCGGCGAGGGCCCGTGAGGGTGAGGGTCGGGTGGAGACGAGGGTCGGGAAGAAAGGGGTGCGGTGTTCGGGGCGGGCGGACGCGCGGCCGGGCAGCCGTCTCAGGAGCCCGGCACGCCGGTCAGGTCCGGCGCCGCAGGTCCTCCATGGTCGCCGCCGTACCGGGCAGGACGGACCGGGCCGGGGCCTCCAGTCCGTCCAGGAACAGCTGGAGGTGGCGGTGGGTGAACCGGTCGATGTTCATACAGGCGATGCCTGGCAGCGGCCGGGTGAGCTGGGAGAGGGCGACCAGTACGTCACCGACGGCGATGTCGGTACGCAGGCGCCCCGCGGACATGGCACGCCCGACGAGTCCTTCGACGGCCTCTTCGAGGCGCCGACGCTCGGCGAGCAGTTCGGGGTGGTCCTTGTCGAAGCCGCCGGACAGCATCGGGCACAGCGCCCCGATCCGTTCGTCGGCCGCCGCGTGCACGAAGCGGCTGAGCGCGACGAAGGGGTCTCGCTCTTCGTTCGCGGCCTCCTCCGCTCGCTCGGTGGTGCGGGAGGTGACCGCGAGCACGACCTCATGGGTCAGCGCGGCCCGGTCCGGGAAGTTCCGGTAGAGAGTGGCGTTGCCGACGCCCGCGCGGCGGGCGACCTCGTCGAGCGGCACGTCCGGCCCGAACTCGACGAACATCTCGCGCGCGGCCGTCACGATCCGCTCCCGGTTGCGCAGCGCGTCGGCCCGCGGGCGGGGCGTACGCGACTGCGCGGTTCCGGTGACCGCGGGGGTGACGGTGTCCACGACGGCGCTCCTTCTCTTCCGGTGACTGTTCATTCCGGTGGCTGTGTCATACGTGCGTTCTGTGTCGTACGTGGGCTCTGTGTCATACGTGCGTTACTCCGGCGACCTCTCCGCGTAACCGGGGACCGCCTCCCCGTTTCGCGGGGACACGTGTGCAAACGGGGAAACGGTCCCCGGTTATTTCCCGACCCAATGTGACCTGGGTCACACCACACTGAAACGGGAGAATCCCACCCCTTCGGCGCACCCAACGCGCGGCCCCGCAGCACCCGTCAGAGGCTGATCGACAGAGCGCAGCCAGGGTCGGCCGGCTGCCGCGGCCCCGAAGGCGCCTTCATGCAGCAGCCCCGCCACCGGATACGCAAGCACCGCCACCCGGTCATCCTTGGCGCGGCAACAGCCCTGGTCGTCGCGGCACTGGCCTCGGCCAGCAGCACGCTCCCCCTTCCCAGCCGGGCCTCCGCCGGTCCGGTGTCCAGCACCGGAACGGCCGGGATCGGCCCGTGCCGGATATCGGCGTCCATGGGCGTACAGATGTCGGAGGGCATGCCGACCCAGCCCGGCTACGCCCGCTCCACCGGCCAGATCCACGCACTCAACCTGATGGTCGACTTCCCGGACGCACCGGGCACGGAGCCGGCCATGAACCGGCTCGCGGAATTCTTCCCGCAGACCACCGACTGGTTCCGCACCAGCTCTTACGGACGGCTCACCTACGTGCCGGAGGCCCCGGTGAAGTCCTGGCTGCGGATGCCACTGCCGTTCTCCGGCTACGGGATCGAGCGCGGCTCACCGTACGAACCGGGCTACCGCCATCTCGTCCAGGACATCGTCGCCGCCGCCGACCCGAAGGTGGACTTCAGCGCGTACGACCTGGTCAACATTCTGGTCAGCCCGAACGCCGGTCCCTCCGCCCTGGACACGGTGCTGTCTGTGACCTTCTCCGGCAACGAGGACGCCCCGTACGCGGACGGCGTGCCGCTCGCCAACACGTCCTTCGTCTACAGCCGGCAGGACGACGGCTCGGGCTCGTACGCCCAGACCGGCTACCGCGTCCTGCCGCACGAGAACGGCCACGTCTTCGGCCTCCCCGACCTCTACACGATGGAGGGCGGCGGCTCGGTCGGGCACTGGGACATCATGTCCGAGGACTGGGGCGCCAACAACGACCTGCTCGGCTGGCACAAGTGGAAGCTCGGCTGGCTGGACAACAACCAGATCAGCTGCGCCTCGCGGACCGGCACCAGCGACCACGTACTGGAGCCGCTGGCCGGCAAGGGCGGCACGAAGCTGGCGTTCGTGCCGCTGAGCGCGGAGTCCGGCTACGCGGTGGAGGTACGGACCCAGGCGGGCAACGACCAGGCCGTCTGCCGTCCCGGCGTACTGATCTACAAGGTGAGCTCGGACGTCGACACCGGCCAGGGCCCCATCTCCGTCGCGGACAGCACCAAGGACAGCAGCGGCTGCACCCGGCTGCCCAACGTGCACGCGGAGCTCTCCGACGCCCCGTTCGAGCCCGGCCAGACCTTCACCGACCGGGCCACGGGGATACGCATATCGGTGGTCGACAAGGACTCCAAGGGTGACTACCGGGTCCGGATCACCCGCCCCTGACCCCTTACCCCTGACCCACGGACCTGGGCCCCCGGACCTCTTCCTCGACGGGTCCGCGCAGCTCGCGCTTGAGGATCTTCCCGGTGGCGTTGCGGGGCAGCGGCTCCCCGGACATCAGCACATGGGCCGGGACCTTGAACGCGGCCAGGCTCCGGGCCACATGCGCCCGCAGCTCCTCTGCCGTGGCCACGGCACCGGGCCGGAGCCGGACGACCGCGGCGACCTCCTCGCCCAGCACCGGATGAGGAACACCCAGGACCGCCGCGTCCTCGACATCCGGGTGGCCGTGCAGCACGCCCTCGACCTCGACGCAGTAGACGTTCTCGCCGCCCCTGATCACCATGTCCTTGATCCGGTCGACGACATCGACCCGCCCCTCGTGGACCACCGCCAGGTCCCCGGTACGGAACCAGCCACCGCTGAACGCTTGCGCCGTCGCCTCCTCGTCCTGCCAGTAGCCCCGCACCAGCGCCTGTCCGCGCAGCCACAGCTCGCCGACCTCGCCCTCGGGCAGCTCCTCCCCCGCCGGACCGGCGATCCGCACCTCGGTGGTGGGGGTCGGGCGGCCGACGCTGCCGGGATGCGCCCGGTACTCGGCACCGAAGTTCGCCAGGACGCCACCGCTGGTCTCGGTCAGCCCGTACCCGTTGCGCGGCTCGATCCGCTCCCCGTAACGGGCGGTCAGCCGGGCCACCAGATCCGGCGGGGCGGCGGCCCCGCCCGTGTTGAGCATCTGGAGGCTCTCCAGCCCGTCCTCCTCCCGGCCGGCCGCGGCGAGCAGTTGGAGCGCGGTGGCCGGCACCCCTGCGTAGTGCGTCACCCCGTGCTCGCGGATCAGCCGCAGCGCTTCCTCCGCGTCCCACTTGTGCATCAGCACGAGGGCGCCGCCCGCCGACATCGCGGCGTAGAAGCTGGTGAACGCGGCGACGTGGAAGAACGGGAACGTGAGCAGCGTGACCGGCGCAGGCCCCTGACCCGGGATGACGCCCCGGCCGAGCGCGGAGGCCGCCGCGTGGAACCGGGGGTTGCGCGCGGCACCCGCCTGGGCGAGCTGAGTGGCGACGGCGCCCTTGGGCCTGCCGGTGGTGCCGGAGGTGTAGATGATCGTCGCGTCGTCCTCGGGCCGGATCTCGGCCTCGGGCGGTGCTGCGTACGGATCGGGCTCGGGCAGGTCCGCGTACCACTCGACCCCGTCCGCCGGCTCCGCGCCGCGGGCCCCGCGCTCCTCGTCACGGAAGACGATGACGCGCGCCCCGGAGTCACGGGCCCAGTCCGCGACCCGCGGCAACCGCTCCCCGTCGACCAGGAGCACCCGGGGCCCGCAGTCGTCGAGGGCGTACGTGAACTCGTCCCCGGTCCACCAAGCGTTCAGCGGTACGGCGACGAGACCGGCCAACTGCGCGGCCCAGAAGGCGATCTGCCACTCCGGATGATTCCGCATCGCCACCACGGCCCGGTCCCCCGGCCGGAGCCCGTACCCCTCGCTCAGCCGGCACGCCAGCGCGGAGGCCGCGGCGAAGAACTCCCCGTACGTATAGCCGCGTTCCTCCGAGATCAGGAACGGCTGCTCCCCGAACGCCCAGGTGGTCTCCACGAACTCACGGAGCGTCCCGGGCCCGTCCGCGTACACGAGGGCCCCCGCCTGCGGCCCGTCCTCGGCACGCACGACGGCGAACGGCCCCCCGGGCCCGGTCAGCGCGGCCACCACCCGTTCGGCTTGGGCCGCCGCCTGTTCGGCGGCCGGGGCAGGCTCGGGAGCGGGGGTGGCTGGAGTCGGGTCGGAGTGCGGCACGAACGACCTCTCTAAGCGCTTGCTCAGGGCTTTCGTGACGCTATGCCCACGCCCGCACCCCGTCAAGAGACCCCGCGACCCGCGCCACGCCACACCCTCAACTCGCCGTGCGCCGCCCGCGATGAAGTATGGCGGCAACAAGGGCGCAGACCAGCCCGACCGACAACAGCACGGCGAGAACCGGATTGACGAAGCCCGGGATGACGACGGAGTAGTCCCGGCCGCCCGCCGCCTCGCACACGAGCCGCAGCGGAACGAAGTCGCCCCTGCGGCCGACGAGTGCCGTCACCCCCTCGGGACGCCCCCGCTCACACGCCTCGGCCTGCTCCTGGTCCTCAAGGAAGAGGACATGGAGGCACCCCCACAGGTAGAGGGCGATCCCCAAGGCGGCCATCACCAGGGAAACGTCCCGCCACACGGCCTGCGAGGTGCGCCGCCGCCGGGCCTGCCGGGTGAACCGTGAGCACAGGTACAGCGCGAGCCCCAGCACGGTCGTCGCCCCGGCGATCAGGACGACGAACAGCACGGCGAAATCGTGCCCCTGCCAAGGAGACCCTGCCGACTCCGCGATCATCTCCGGAAACACCTTCGCTAACCCTGAACCCTGGCCCCTGGACCCTGGCCCCTGGCCCCTGGACGCCCAACGCAGCCCAGTTGAGCAGTTGAGCACGGCCACCAGCGAGGCACAAGAGCGGCCGGCCCTCATCCACACCACACACCCGGGCCGCCACCACGTCCCTACCGAAGAACCCCCGCCCCACAGAAACCGCAGGTCAGATACCGGACACCCGGCGCCCGATGCCACCGACCCCATGGGGAAGCCCTTCGCGGGGACGGATCCGCTACGCTGTCCCTGGTCGTTCACCGGTATGCCCCGCCACCTGCACCGGCAAGATCGCAGAAGGCGCCACACCTTGTCCGACCAGTGGGCTCGCAGCCCTTGCCAACGCGCCCCGTTCACCGGGCCGCCGACAAGGCCACTCCAAGCCCGCGCCTCCGTAGCTCAGGGGATAGAGCACCGCTCTCCTAAAGCGGGTGTCGCAGGTTCGAATCCTGCCGGGGGCACAGAGAAACACCAGGTCAGAGGCCCTGTCGTCCGAGTGGGCGGCAGGGCCTCCGATCTTGCGGCACATATATGGCACACATACGGCGCGCGCTGAGGGTGGGGAGCGGCAGGCGATGCCTGTGAAGGACGAGCTGGCCCGCGCCGGTACGAGAACCTGATCGACCGCCTGGAGTCGCTGCTGAGGGCAGCCCTCAAGCCCCAGTACAAGGGGCTCTACGGCCAGCTCGTCCTGAGCATCAGCGACCTCGAAGAGATGGGCGAGGTGAAGGACGTCCGGCGCGCTGCCCGCGAGGCCGGCCGCCGTCTCGGCTGGAAGCCCACCACCACGCTCGTCGGCAGTCGGCTCTTCGTCATCGACGAGCGAAAGGTGCCGGAGGAGATCGAGCAGCTTGCTACCGATACGGCTGCCGAGGCAATGGACCGGGCCTTCCGCAAGGGCCGCTGAGCGCGCGGCTGGACCTGTACCAAGAGGAGCCGAAGGGGCCGCCCCGCCATGTCAGCACGGTCGGTGGCTCCTTCGGCAACGGCTCCTCGGCACGGATCAGACACACCTCACGCGGCGGCATCCTCCTGGACGGCCACCGTCTCGGCGGCCTTGCGTGCCTTCTTCTCCGCCTTCTCCAGCTTGGCCTTCGCCTTGGCCAACCGCTAGACCCGGCGACTGTGCATCTTCTTCGAGACCTCGTCGAGGCGGTCGGGGAAGAGATGGCCGTACGTGTCCAGCGTCAGCGTCGCGGACTTGTGGCCGAGCATGGTCTGGACGACGTTGATGTCCGCGCCGCTGCCGATGGCGAGAGAAGCCGCCGTGTGGCGCAGCTTGTGCGCCTTGAGCTTGAGGTGGCCCTCACCTTCAGCGCGGACGCCTCGCCCCAGCGCAGCCCTGTGTAGGCCAGCAGCAGGATGAAGACCCGATACAGCCCGCCGCGTCGGCGAGCGCTTCGAGGCCACCGTGCGTCAAGCACTTCCCGACCACGCCGATCAGATCCTGGCTGATCCTGTCTGGCCCACCCTCACCACCACGCTCTCCCGCGCCGAGACCGCCGGCCGCAATGCCCGCCAACTCCTGAGCAAGGCTGCCGCCGAGCGTGAACTCGACACCGCGGACTCACCGGCACAGGTCCTGGTGTGGCGCATCACCGCCCGGCCGAACCAGCGCGTGCAAGCAGCGCGCAGGCGAAGCACCGTGAGCGCCACGTCCTTCGTGTCCGCACCTCAGTCTGTGCCCACGGCAGTGCGCGAGCAGAGCGCTGAGCGCAGCCAACGCCAAGCCCGTGGCGGACCACACCATGGTCGGTGATATCGAGCAGTGAGTGGGCTTACTTCAGACCTGCCTGTGCCTGACCGAAGACAGCGCCGCCACGAGCGCGTCCAGGTCTCCGGTGTAGACGATGACTTCTTCGTCGTCGGCCGGGGGTGCGAAGCGGGCGAAGAAGTCGTCGAGGGCTTCGGGGGTGACAGTGAGGGCGTTGGCGTCCTCGCGCTCGTTGCGTTCGGCAAGGCGCCGCAGCAGTTCCTCCCGGTCGGCGGGGAGGTAGACGACGAGCGGGTGGCCGCCCGCTTCGCGGGCGGCCTGCTGCCAGGCGTCGCGCTCGGCGCGACGCCACAGCCCGTGGTCCAGGACGACGGCGTTACCAGCCTCCAGCTCCTTGACGAACCGCTGCCGGATCGCCTCGACCACGGGCCGTTCGCGCTCGAAGTAGGTGTCCTCGGGGTAGTCCACTCCGTATCGGCCGTGGAGGCGGTGCACCTCCTCGTCCACGGACAGGCGCGTGTAGCCGTGGTCGGCCAGGGCCTGGGCGACGATGGTCTTCCCGGAGCCGGTGATGCCGGCCAGGAGAACGGCGAGGGGCACGTGGTCATCCCTTCCGCGACGAGCTGTCCGTGGGCGCGTTCATTGTCTCTGATCCTGGCCTGCCTGCGCGTGCGGTCGCCAGGCCGTGACGATGCTGCGGGCCTCGCTGGACCAGCTGAAGGGCATGCGGTCCAGGCTCACCCGGCGGAAGGCGAAACGCGGATCGCTGGTGTTGATCACGCCGCCGTGCTGGCCGACGTGCGACAGGAGGCGGCTGGCCTCGTCGCGCACCGCCGGGGTCTGTTCCTGCCATGTGCCGGTCGAAAAGTGCTGGACCCGGCGGCGGAGGTCGTCCAGGACACCCGAGCGCCACTTGAAGTGGTGAACCGCGCAGATGCGGTCGGCATTCGGATGCTGTCCGGGGGCCCTGTGGTTGCCGCCCGCCACAGTGACATCGTGGCGGGCGAGAACGATCTTGCGGGGGTCTCCGTGCAGGAGCCGGTGGGTGAGGTGCCCGCCGAGGGGATAGGCGAGATC
The DNA here is from genome assembly GCF_041435055.1 of Streptomyces sp. NBC_00341. Taxonomy (NCBI): domain Bacteria; kingdom Bacillati; phylum Actinomycetota; class Actinomycetes; order Kitasatosporales; family Streptomycetaceae; genus Streptomyces; species Streptomyces sp. NBC_00341. The sequence goes on from NZ_CP108002.1 coordinate 3,613,993, forward strand.
CAATCCGCCTTCGGGCCTCCAGCCGGTCAGGCGCCCGCTCGCGGCGATCCGGTCGAGCATCAGGCCGCCCACCACGCGGTGCCCGGACTTCTCGGCCTGGGCGATCACCTCACTCAGCGGGGCGGGGTACTGCTGGAACTCGTCGGCATCGGCGAGCAGGTGCCAGCCCTGGCCGGCCCGGTGCCGCAGAGCGTCCCTGAGCTGGGTGTTGGTGTGCTCGTGCCACGGGCCAGTGCTGGTGCCGGTGGGGATGATGCCCAGTTCGCGGCTGGCGTCCTGGAGTTCGTGCCGCTGCTGGTCGGGCACGTGCTCGGGGAAGTGGAAGGCGATCAGGAACCGCTCGACACCCAGCCACCGGTGGTGGCGGACCCAGGCGGCCAGCAGCGGGGGTTCGACGGGGCCGACGACGGCGATCAGCGCGGGAGGGGTGCTCAGCATCGGGAGTCCTTCGTACGCAGTGAGGCGAAGGTGCGGGTGAGAAAGTCGGCCTGCCCGGCGGCCGACCGCATCCCCAGCAGGCCGGGAGCGTCGGGGTCGGGCAGCGGAGGCGGCTGGCAGATGACGGTATGTAGGGCGTCGGCGAGGGCGTCCGGGGAGTTGGCGGTGAAGGTCAGGGCCCAGGGCCGACTGTGAAGGCGGGCGGTGAGGGCGGGGTCGTGGTCGGAGACGACCAGGGGGACGCCGAGGCGGGCGGCGTCCATCACGAGCCCGGACTCCTTGCCGACGCCGGGGCGGCGGGTGACCAGGGCAGCGTCGGCGGCGGCGTAGACCAGCCGCAGCACCGATTCACTGACCGGTCCGGGCATCGTGTGGAGTCGGACGTTCGGCAGGTCACGCCATCGGGCGAGCACAGCTTCGTCGAGCGGGATACCGGTGACCATCAGGTGCAGCGGCTCCTTCAGCAGGGGCAGGGCGGCATCGATGACTCCGATGTCCTTGTGTGGCCACCAGCCGCCGACGAGGCACACCGCGGCTTCGCCGGTGGGGATGTCGAAGGCGGTACGGCCGCCGTCGCGTTCGGCGTCGGTGAGGCGGCGGCCGTCGTCGACCGCGAAGGCCCGCACCACTGCGGGCAGGTCCGGGAAGGCTGCCGTGAACTGATCGCCTACGGCCTGGGTTGGACACACCGCCAGAACCTGCCTCTCGCCCCGGCGGGCGAGCCGACCGAGGAACCGCACGGTGGCGTCCTCGGTGGTGACTTGTTCGTGGACGAACCGCAAGTGTGGCAGCCCGCCGAGGAGGGCGGCGGCACCGTGCAGGGCCTCGCTCGCGCTCAGGATCACCACCGCCTCGGAGCCAGGCTCCAGCCGGCGGGCGGTCCGCAGGGCCGACGCCTCCGCAAGGCACCGGGCGATGAGGGTGATCTGGTGCGGAAGCCGCCGCAGGAAGCGCGGCCAGCGGCGCGAGCGGAAGACTCGCAGCCCAGCCCTGGAGAGCCCGGCCGCAAGGCGGGAGGCGGCCAGCAGCACGGCTGCCGGGTGCCCGGCCGGTGCGGTCACCTGCCGAGCCCCGGCCTTGCGCAGGGCCGCCACCGCCTCGCGGACGATCCCATGTTGGGCGATCACCAGGCTCCCGGGCCGCACCTGGGCGAGCGCCACCAGCGTGCGCTGGTGGTGCCCGCCCAGGCGGTCGGCGTACGGCTCGATCAGCACCAATGGGCCGGTCACCCGCCCACGGCCTGGTCCCCATGGGCGGCGGTGAACCTCGTCCGCAGCCACGTGGGGTCGTTGAGGTGGTCGAACCGTCCGGAGGCGCGGGCGAACTCCTTGGCGAAGGCGACCCCTTCGCGAGCCCCGGCGGCAGCGTACGGGGCGAACTCGCCGTTGCGGCTCTTGGTCCATGCCTCCACCCGCTGCCGGGAGTCGTCGTCGGCCATGCCGTACTCGCTGCCGCGGGCAAGCATCGCGCACTCGCGGAAACCGGCCTTCCACGCGTGGAAAGGGCTCTGGTTGAACCTCGTGATCCCCGCAGTCTGCTGGGCGAACTCGATCAGTCCGGGCAGGGCAGCGAGCACGTCCACGGCCTCGCCCATCTCGCGCAGGGCACTGCGGCGGACCAGTTTCAGCCCGCCGTAGCCGTAGGTCAGACCGTTGACCGGGTTGACCGCCCGCCACACCCGCATCGACACGCCCTCGTCCAGCGGCTCCACCGTGGCGGGGGCGAAGCCGGCGTCGATGGCGAAGTCCCCGTCGGCGAGGAAGAACTGCTCGTGGTCGACGACCTCTGCACACAGGCGGTAGGCCCGGCGCATCCCGTGTACGCCGTGCAGGCGCTTAACCTTGCCGCCGAGCGTGCGCTGGAGCCGGGAGTGCAGAGAGGTGGCCATCGGCTCGTCGTACGAGAGGAGAACCGCGTCGAAGCCATTCACGAGACGGCCTCCAGGTAGCGGGCCGCGATCAGGGCGGGGGTGAAGTCGGCGGTGGAGGCGTGGGCCCGCTTGGCGTGCAGGGCATGGAATTCAGCGTCCGTGGCGAGCCGTTCGGCCAAGGCGACGGCCTCGGCCGGGGTGGTGAAGCACAGCTCGGGGTCGATGTGCTCGGCGAGCCAGCCAAGGCGGGGCGAGATGACCGGAAGACCCATGCCCTGGCAGTCGATCACGCTCATCGACCAAGGGCAGCCGGGCCGGAACGGGGCGATACCGAAGCGCGCGCCGGCCAGCAGGTCCTTGTAGCGAACGCGGTCGCCCCGGTCGGAGACGATCTGCACGTGCGGCAGGGCGGCGAGCTGGTCGCGCATCCTCTCCGGGCTGTCGTCCAGACCCTTGCGCTCCGCCCGGCGCTGGCCGAACAGGTCCATGACTCGCAGCCTGATGGTGCCGGACGCGCCCAGGTCGCGGGCCAGGTCCACGAACTGCCCGGTGCCGTAGTGCGCGTACAGCCGGTGGTTGTAGACGCCGATCGCCCCGGCGCCGGAGGCGGGCTGCGTGGTAGCGGGGTCGCGTACCAGACGCTCATCACGCGGGGCGGGCACCACTCGTAGCTGCTCGCCGATGTCTACAGTCATCCGGGCGGCTGCCGCCGACACCCAGGACGCGGCCGTGAAGGAGTGGACCAGCACCCGGTCACAGGCGGCCAGTCCGGCGGCGAACGCCAGCAGCACCGGCCGCCCGAGCTCCGCGTCGTTCAGGGACGGGTCGAGCTGGAGCTGGCCGCCGCCCGTGAAGGAGAACGGCAGGTAGTGGCAGTAGCCGGCCAGTAGGGCTTTGGATCCGGCCTCCAGTAGGGCAGTGCGGATCGCCGGGGCCTCCTCGATCTGGTTGGCCACGACCACGTCGGGCTTCTCCGCCCGGATCAGTGCCACCAGCTCGTCGATGTCTGCAGAGAAGCGGGCCCGGTACTTCGTCCCCGGCACCTTCGTCTGGTGGAATCCGCAGCGGGCGTCCCCGGCCGGAGCCGGGGCCGCGACCGTCACCTCAGCCCCGGCATCTGCCAGAGCCGGGGCAAGCAGGTCCGCGAAAATCCACCCCGAGTCGGCCGAAAGCCGGTCGGGGTTGGAGATGTTCAACAGGTACAGCACGCGCATGGTGCCTCGCCTCCCTCATCCGCCCGGAGGATCGATCCGGGCCAGTAAGGGAAGGAAAGCGGCAACACAGACCGTGACGGGATGGTGAACTTGGATCACTCACGGTTCATTCATGCTCACCAACGATGACGCGGGGCTTCGATGGAAGCGCACGGCGAGGAAATCACCGCCGAGCAGGCGGCCGAGGACTACGCGGCCGAGGTGGCGCGCTGGCGGGAAGTACGCGGCATGTCCAAGAGGGCGTTGGCGCTGGCCATGGGCTTCGACCCGTCCTACGTCAGCCACGTGGAGTCGGGTCGCCACAAGCCCAGCGAGGAGTTCTCGCGTCTCGCCGACGAGTCGCTGAACGCCGGGAAGGCGATCTGGAGACGCTGGTGCGACTACGAGCAGGCAAGGGCCCGTACCCGGCGGCCAGCGCAGGCGCCGCCCGCCCAGCGCAGGCCCGAACAGCCGTATGCGACCGGATCGGCCCTCGTCGTTGAACACGACGCGGCGCGGCTCCAGTACGACGGCAGCTCGTACCGGCTGACCATGTGCCGACGGCTGCGGAACACCGGCGACGAACCGGTGACCCGCTACTTGATTCGCATCTCCGTGGACCGCTACCCCGGCGACCCTGAGGAGTCCAACGCGCACTACCGAGCCCACCCGTTGACCTGGGACGAACTCGACCTCACTGCCACCTGCCGGGGCGAGTCGATGCGGTGGCAGGCCAAGCACGACCGCGACGCCTTCAAGGAAGTCTGGCTGCTGTTCGACAACGAACACGGCCGCTTCCCGCTCTATCCCGGCGAGTCCGTGTGGATCGAGTACGCCTACACCGTCGGCGACGAGAAGTGGGGCAACTGGTTCCAGCGAGCCGTACGCCTGCCCACCGAGCAGCTGGAAGTCCAGCTCGCCTTCCCCGCCGCCCTTGACCCCGTCGTGTGGGGCACCGAGACCTCCATGACCGCCGAAGCCTCCCCGCTACGAACCCCTCCCGTCCGCAGCGACCACGGTGAACTACGGCAATTCACGTGGAACACGACCACACCCGCCCTGCACGCTCGGTACCGTCTGGAGTGGCGGTTTCGGGCACAGCCCGAACGCGATACAGATCAAGGGGAGTTCAGGTGATTGACGTGCGGCCCAGCCAGCAGATGCGAGACCTCGGCGTCGTCCAACACGGCGCTGGCATCCTCGCCGAACCGGCCCGCGCCTTCGACCTGCCCGCCGAGCGCGACGAGGCCGAGCGCATCACCGACGAACTGTTCGCTGCCATGGAGCGAATCGGCCAGGTCCACCCCTTCGCCAAGGGCATGGGTATCGCCGCCCCGCAGATTGGCATCGCGCGAACCGCCGCCGTCGTCCAACCGCCCGACTACGCCCCCGCCATCATCCTGCTCAACCCGCGGATCACCACCCACTCCGACGAGATGGACGAACAGTACGAGGGCTGCCTGAGCTTCTTCGACGTCCGTGGCCTGGTCCCCCGCCCCCTGAAGATGACAGTGGAGACCACGGCCCTGACAGGTGAGACCGTGACCAGCGTGTACGAACGCGGCGTCGCCCGCCTCATCCACCACGAAATCGACCACCTCGACGGCTTCCTCTACACCGCCCGCATGCGCACCGGAGTGGAGCCGATCCCCGTGGGGGAGTACCGGCAGACCGGACGGGCCTGGGCGTACGAGTAGGCCCGAACTCAGCGACCTCGACGCCCACCTGGTGTTGCCGCCTTAGCAGAGTCACTCGCGTCCCATGAGTTGGTCGAGAAGCACCACCACCGCCGTGGCTCCCACCAGGGCCGCCCCGACTTCGGGCGCATGCAGGATCAGAGCGACGACGAGGACTCCGACCAACAGGAGGACTACGAGGCGCACGCTGATCTGTTCCATGAAGATCTACCTTCCGTGTGGCACCGACTGGGTTGTGCACCCAGCGTGGGCGCCTCACGGACGGCCCTGACAGCTCAAGACGATCGCTTACAGCATCGGCCAAGAACAGCCGCTGAATGACAGCGCGTGACAGATCCTGACGCTCGTAAGTGCAGGCACCGACGCGCATGGCCTACAGAAACTGACGCAAAATCACCAGAAGAGGGCAGAGACGTGGTCGCTCAGCCGTGGAAGAGGCCCGAGCTGGCTGACCAGCCTGACCTGAAGAAGCTGAACGATGAGCTCCACGATCTGAGGCTGGAAGCGGGGCTCCCGTCAGCCCGGACTATTCGCGACCGCGTCGGGAAGGATGCGCAGGACTACTGGATCGTGAATCACCAGGCAGTGCTGGACACCTTCCAGAAGCCGGATCGGCCGCCGCGGGGCCGCCTTGAGGTCATCGTCCGTGTCCTGGCCGAAGCCGGTGGGCACGTCGTTGTAGACGGCGAGGTCAACCGTTTCAAGGACCTGTGGAAGCAAGTCGTCAGGGAAACAGTCGCCCAAGCGTCAGTACAGCCTCCAGCGGATAGAACGCCTGCCGACAATGACGACGTGAGCGACACGGCCGACCATTCCGAGGACTTGCCGAAGCAGGACACCAAGGATTCAAGCCGGCGGGCAACGAAAGAGCCACCGGTCGGCGGGGAGGCACCATCCAACCCTGACCGAGCCTCTGCGCAGTTCAACTACGCAGAGGAGTCGTTGAAGGGGCTGATCCTCAACGCAGCGCAGGCCCTTTGGTACGACACGGACGCGTTGAGAGTGTTTCTTGGTGTGGTACGCCGTAGTGAAGGCTTCGCCAAGATGGCTGATGCCGCAGAGGAGCGACGGCCAGCTAACGCAACGTTCTACGGCGTGAAGAGCAGAGAGTTCGAGGTGCCTTACTCTCCGGCGCGACTAGAGCTGGTCACGCTGCATCGCCGCCTTGACGAACACAGGTCGAAGCGCAAGTGGTCCTTCACCGACATGGAGAAGCAGACGGGCGTCTCGTCGGATGCGTGGATCCGCTGGTACACCCACGATGAGTTGCCCGAGCGTGAGGCGCTCGTCGCGTTCTCTCACATGGCAGGACTCCAGATGGAGGATCACGTCCTGTTGCTCGGTCTTTGGGACGCGGCCAGTGCTGCCTTGGAGGCGCAGGAGCGCTCTGACGTATTGCCGTCCAGTATCAGCTTCGACGAGGCGTGGGCAATGCGTGACCCTGCGGCACCGAGGATGTGGGCACTCACAGGAGTCGGGGGCATCGGAGACGGGAATCTGGCCGTGTATGGCCCTGATCTTGCCTCCGGTACGGCTCCCGCCTTCGCCGTGGCCGGGCCCTCAGGATCGGGTCGCTCCACGGCACTGGTGACCATCGCACGCTCTCTGCTCGCATCGGGCAACCAACTCGTGTTGGCCACGCCCAAGCCGTCACCTCTACGGGAGTTGGCTGATCGAGACGGCGTGGTGGCCTGCTTCGATCAAGACGACATCGGGCACGACGAGCTCGAAGAGGCATTGTCGGAGGCATCTGCTGAGCAGCCGATCGTTGTCGTGATGGACGACGCACAGGTCTTGGACGAGTGCGATGCCCGGCGAGTGCTGCGGAACCTGCTGAAGCACGGCTTCGACGAGGGTGTGGCGCTGGTCCTGGCAGGAGATGAGGACAAGCTCCGCCCGCACTATCCCTGGTTGGACAGGGCGAAGAGAGCCCACCGCGGCCTCCTTCTGTCCCCCCAGCAGCGGCACGCCGGTGATTGGATCGGCATCAAGACGGGAGACTCCGTTGTAGGCAGCCCAATCACTCCTGGCCGGGGATGGCTGCACCTTGGGGACGGCAATCTCATGGCAGTGACCGTGCCGTATTGAGGGTTGCCCCTGATCTGACGGCGCCCGCTCCGCGTAGCCCGCAGAGGCGGCAGGAGATCGTGTGGAACGGATTCAGCACACATGAGGCCGGGAAACCTCGCGAAAACGTGAGATCTACGAGGGGAGTTTTCCCAGGCCAGACACCCTGCACCCGACGTTTATGCAGGTCACAGCCTTGATCAGGGAAAACCCCTAAAGCGGGTGTCGCAGGTTCGAATCCTGCCGGGGCACCACGCTTTACCACCCCTCCCTGGGGTTTCTCCCCCAGGGAGGAGTCCCGCTCGGCCTCGGACTTCTCGTCCGGGGCCGTTTGCGTGCGCGGACGCGGGAGTTGCCGCCCCAATCCGGCCCACGGGTCAGATCCGGCCCACGGATCAGCACCACCCGGCACGACCCCCGCGCGGGGCATCCGGCACGACGCGGGCTCATACCCGACTTCGCCGGGGCCCTGATCGGGGCCACCGCCTCGTTCACCGCGTCTCGCTCACGCCGTGGCCTCCGGGGCGATCTCCTTGATCAGGCCCTCGATCAGGGTCTTGATCTCGTCGCGGACGGCGCGGACGGCTTCCACGCCCTGGCCGGCCGGGTCGTCGAGCTTCCAGTCGAGGTAGCGCTTGCCGGGGAAGACGGGGCAGGTGTCGCCGCAGCCCATCGTGATGCACACGTCGGACTCGCGGACCGCGTCGACGGTGAGGGTCTTCGGGGTCTCGGCGGAGATGTCGATGCCGACCTCGGCCATCGCCTCGACGGCGGCGGGGTTGACGGAAGTGCCCGGGTTCGAGCCGGCGGAACGGACCTCGACACGGTCCCCGGCCAGTCGGGTCAGCCAGGCAGCCGCCATCTGGGAGCGGCCGGCGTTGTGGACACAGACGAACAGGACGGACGGCTTGCCGGAGGAGTCGGCCATGGTGATCGTTCTCTCTCGTCGTACGGCGGAACCCCGCCCGCAAATGACTTCAGTCCCCACTGGTATCAGCGGATGGTGATGTGAGAGTATCAGCGCATGCTGACTTCAGTCGATCCTGATCTGATCCGGGTGCTGGGCGATCCGCTCCGCCTCCGGATCGTGACCCTGCTGGCGCGCGAGACGCTCTGCACGACGCACCTGGTCGAGGAGACCGGCGCGAAGCAGACCAACCTCTCCAACCACATGAAGGTCCTGCGCGAGGCGGGTGTGGTGGAGACCGAACCCTGCGGGCGCTTCACCTACTACAGGCTCAAGCCCGAGGTCCTGGCCGGACTCTCCGAGCAGTTCGCCGCACTGGCCGACTCCGCCCGTACCGCTTCCGGGAACAAAAGGGCCTGCCCGTGACCTCCGCCGAACCCACCATCTCTCCCGCTCCGGTCGGCGGTGGGGACGACTCGATCGTCAAGAAGCTCTCCACCCTCGACCGCTACCTCGCGGTGTGGATCCTGCTCGCCATGGCCGTCGGTCTCGGCCTGGGCCGGCTGATCCCGGGGATGAACGACGCGCTCGCGAAGATCGAGACCGGCGGGATCTCCCTGCCGATCGCACTCGGCCTGCTGGTCATGATGTATCCGGTGCTGGCCAAGGTCCGCTACGACAGGCTCGACACCGTCACCGGCGACCGCAGGCTGATGGTGTCCTCGCTGGTCATCAACTGGCTCGTCGGGCCCGCCGTCATGTTTGCCCTGGCCTGGATCTTCCTGCCCGACCTGCCCGAGTACCGCACCGGCCTGATCATCGTGGGCCTCGCCCGCTGCATCGCCATGGTCATCATCTGGAACGACCTCGCCTGCGGCGACCGCGAAGCCGCCGCCGTCCTCGTCGCCCTCAACTCGGTCTTCCAGGTCCTGGTCTTCGGCGTGCTCGGCTGGTTCTACCTCGACCTGCTGCCCCAGTGGCTCGGTCTCGGAGACGGACAGGGGCTCGACGTACCCGTGTGGCACATCGCGCTGAACGTCATCGTCTTCCTCGGCGTCCCGCTACTCGCCGGCTTCCTCACGCGCCGCATCGGTGAGAAGAGGATGGGGCGCGAGTCGTACGAGGCGAAGTTCCTGCCGAGGATCGGTCCGTGGGCGCTGTACGGGCTGCTGTTCACGATCATCATCCTGTTCGCGCTGCAGGGGAAGACGATCACCTCGCAGCCGCTGGACGTCGTACGGATCGCACTGCCGCTGCTGGTGTACTTCGCGATCATGTTCTTCGGGTCCTTCCTGCTCGGCAAGGCACTCGGACTCGCCTACGACCGCACGGCGACGCTGGCCTTCACCGCGGCGGGCAACAACTTCGAGCTGGCCATCGCGGTCGCCATCGCCACCTTCGGCGTCACCTCCGGCCAGGCACTGTCCGGGGTCGTCGGCCCGCTCATCGAGGTGCCTGTCCTGATCGGCCTGGTGTACGTGGCACTGGCCTGGCGCAAGAAGTTCGCACCGGCAGCACTCACCACCCCGGAAGGGAATGCCTGATGGACTGCCTCGACTGCCGCACCGCAGGAACGAGCAGCCCCACGGTCGGCATCTGCCAGGGCTGCGGAGCAGGGATCCGCGCGGCACATGCCCGCATCGCGCAACCAGGCGTACGCCCGGGCAGCCTGCTCGGAACCCCGGGTGAGGCCAGGGCACGCAGGGTGCTGTGCCCGGTGTGCGCCGCAGCCGAGGCTCCGAGCACGACAGCCCTGACGCCGCGACCGGGCAGCATGGCAGCCCTGACGCCGTGACCCGGCAAACGGACGTGGTGGTGATCGGCGGCGGGCAGGCCGGACTCGCCGCCGGATACCACCTGCGTCGCAAGAAGCTGGACTTCGTGGTCCTGGACGCGCAGGGCGCACCCGGCGGAGCCTGGCAGCACACCTGGGACTCGCTGCACCTTTTCTCACCGGCCGCCTTCTCCTCACTGCCCGGCCGTCTCATGCCGGCCCGGCCGGGCCACGAGTACCCGGACGCCGGGCACGTCGTGGAGTACCTGAGCGACTACGAGCAGCGCTACGAACTGCCCGTTCACCGCCCGGTCCGGGTCCTGCGGGTACGCCGGGACGGCGATCGGCTGCGGGTGGAGACGGACGACGGCGTCTGGTCCGCCCGAGCGGTCGTCTCGGCGACAGGCACCTGGTGGCGCCCCTTCCTGCCCGCCACCCCCGGCCGGAACGTCTACGCCGGCCACCAGTTGCACACCACCGGCTACCGGCGGCCGTCCGACTTCGCCGGGCAGCGGGTCGTCGTGGTCGGCGGCGGGAACTCGGGGGCGCAGATCGCCGCAGACCTCTCCGCCCACGAGGGCGTCGATCTGACCTGGGTCACCCGGCGCCCGCCGCGCTTTCTTGCTGACGACATCGACGGCCGGGCCCTGTTCGACGCCGCGACCGCCCGGCGCCGCGCCCTGGACGAAGGACGCGGCGACACCGGCGGCGTCGCCTCTCTGGGCGACATCGTCGCCGTCCCGCCCGTCCGCGAGGCACGGGATGCCGGGCTGCTCAAGGCGTCTGCGATGTTCACCCGGCTCACCGCCGACGGCATCGAGTGGGCGGACGGCACCCGGGCCGCAGCCGACGCCGTGATCTGGTGCACCGGCTTCCGGCCGGCACTGTCCCACCTCGCCCCACTGGGCCTTCGTGGACCACGCGGCCACATCCCCACACACGGCACGCGGGCGGCCGACGAACCGCGCCTGCACCTGCTCGGCTACGGCGACTGGACCGGCCCCGCCTCCGCCACCCTCATCGGCGTCGGTCGCCCGGCCCGCGATGCGGCTCAGCAGATCACCGGGCTACTGACCTGAACGGCCACGGCACACTGGACGCATGCGGGTCGAAGTCGTGGTCGTGAGGGAATGCCCGATCAGGTGCGCAGGTCGAGCATGGCGGACATGGCCGCCACGACGGGCGGCGCGACCTTGTAGTACACCCAGGTCCCGCGCCGTTCCGAGGTCAGCAGGCCGGCCTCGCGCAGCTTCTTGAGGTGATGGGACACGGTCGGCTGGGAGACACCGACGTCGGAGATGTCGCACACACACGCCTCACCGCCCGCATGCGAGGCGACCTTGGAGAACAGGCGCAGCCGCACCGGGTCGGACAGCGCCTTGAACATCACGGCCATCTTCTCGGAGTCGGCCTGCGACAGCTCCCCCGCGGTGATCGGCGGGCAGCACGGCACGACCGTTCCGGCGTCCGGCACCGGCAGCTGCACCATCCCTGAATTCGACATATGTCTATGTTGACACTCATCGATACCGGTGGCAAGCTCCGAATATCGACAGCAATCGAAACAGCGGCCGGGAACGGTCGCCGATCCCGGAGGACATCACCGCCATGACCACCACTGCAGACCTCCCGGTTGTCGTCGTCGGCGCCGGCCCCGCCGGACTGGCGGCCGCCGCTCACCTCGTCGAGCGCGGCATCGAGCCGCTGGTCCTGGAGACCGGACCCGGCGCCGCCACCGCGGTACGCGGCTGGTCGCACGTGCGGCTGTTCTCGACCTGGAGCGAGCTCGTCGACCCGGCCGCGGAGAAGCTGCTGGCAGCCACTGGATGGACTCGGCCGGACGCGGACACCTACCCCACCGGCGGGGACTGGGCCGAGCAGTACCTCCAGCCGCTCGCCGATGCCCTCGGGCACAAGGTCCGCTACGGGGCGACCGTCACCGACGTCTCCCGCCTCGGCCGCGACCGGATCGTCGACGCCGACCGCGAGCAGCAGCCCTTCACCCTTCGCGTCACGCGCGCCGACGGCACCGAGGAACGGATCTTGAGCCGCGCCGTGATCGACGCCTCCGGCACCTGGTCCACCCCGAGCCCGATCAGCGCCGACGGGCTTCCCGCCCTGGGCGAGCGCGCCGCCTCCGCCCGGATCTCCTACCGCATCCCCGACCTGGAGGACCCCGCCGTCCGTGCCCGGTACGCCGGAAAGCGCACCGCCGTCATCGGCTCCGGGGCCTCCGCGTTCACCGCACTGGCCACCCTCGCCGGTGTGGCGAAGGACGAGCCCGGCACCCACTCGGTGTGGATCCTGCGCCGCGGCATCAGCGGCTCCACCTTCGGTGGTGGAAGCGCCGACCAGCTCCCCGCGCGTGGCGCCCTGGGGCTGGCCGCGAAGGCCGCCGTCGACGACGGGTACGCCGACGCCGTCACCGGATTCCGCACCGAGGCCGTCGAGCCCGCCGCCGACGGCCGGCTGGTGCTCGTCGGTGCGGACGGCCGGCGCCTGGACCCGGTGGACGAGGTCATCGTCCTGACGGGCCTGCGCCCCGACCTGTCGTTCCTGTCGGAGCTCCGCCTCGCCCTGGACGAGCGCCTGCAGGCACCGGTGGAGCTCGCACCCCTCATCGACCCGAACCAGCACTCCTGCGGCACGGTCTACCCGCACGGCCACCGCGAACTGTCCCACCCCGAGCAGGGCGTCTACCTGGTCGGCATGAAGTCCTACGGACGGGCCCCGACCTTCCTCGCCATGACCGGCTACGAGCAGGTCCGCTCCGTCGCCGCCGCCCTCGCGGGCGACACGGAGGCCGCCGACCGCGTCGAACTCGCCCTCCCCGAGACCGGGGTCTGCGGCGGCGCCGGACTCTTCGACGAACCCGCCGCCGGTCGAGGCGACGAGGGCGGCTGCTGCGCTCCGGCGGCGCCCGCCCTCGTACAGATCGGCACCGGCCTCTCCCTGCCGGTAGCGGTCGCCGAGGACACGGCGTCCGGCGGGTGCTGCGGGTCCTGAACCACCGCGCCCCGGTCACCGCGCTGACCCGCTGGTGGGCCCTTGGTGATCGGCCTGCCCCGGCCAACACGCCGAAGCCTCAGGGCTGACGGGGCATTCCCCCGGGCTGGGACAGCGAAGGAGCGTGCCCGGGCGTTGCGGCCGCTGTGATACGAACTGGCACATGCCCGGGATGAGTATTGACGTTGTGGTTGCCGATGATCAGGAGCTGGTGCGTGCGGGTTTCCGCATGATCCTTGACGCACAACCCGGCATCGAGGTGGTCGGGGAAGCCGCGGACGGCGTGGAGTGCGTTGAGCTCGCGCACCGGCTGCGCCCGCAGGTCGTACTCGCCGACATCCGGATGCCACGGCTGGACGGGTTGGAGGTGACCCGGCGGCTGGCCGGTCCGGGGGTTGCGGATCCGTTGAACGTCGTGGTGATCACGACATTCGACCAGGACGACTACGTGCGTACCGCACTGCGTAACGGGGCGTGCGGGTTCCTGCTGAAGGACGCCACGCCGGCCTTGCTGGTGGAGGCGGTGCACGCCGCCGCCCGGGGGGATGCGCTGGTCTCCCCGGCGGTGACGGTGCGGCTGCTGAAGAGGCTGGAGCTGGCCGAGTCGGGTACGGCGCCGTCCGGGGTGGAGACGTCCGGGGTGGAGGCGTCCGGGCTGAGCGTGCGGGAGTTGGACATCGTGCGGCTGATCGCGGTGGGTCGCACCAATCAGGAGATCTGCGACGAGCTGTTCCTGTCGTTGTCGACCGTCAAGACGTATCTGGGGCGGATCCAGGCCAAGGTCGAGGCGCGCAACCGGGTGGAGATCGCTGCGTGGGCGTGGGAGCACGGCGCGGTACGGCCGGCCGGATGAGCTGCCCGGTCAGTCCGCGGGCGGAGGGCCGGTGGGCGCGGCGGTGTCCTGAGCGCAGGACGGGGCGCGCAGCCGGAAGGTGGCTTTCACTTCCCACCCGCTGTTGTGCAGAGGGCCGGTGTGGAGGGCCCCGTCGAGTGCTTCGACCCGTTCGCGCAGGCCGATGAGGCCGAAGCCGCCCCGGCCGCCGGCCGGCACAGCGGGGCGCTGGGGCCCTCCGGTGTCGGTGATGCTGAGCTGCAGCCAGGTGCTGTCGGCGTCGAGGCGGACCTCGACCTGGGCCCCGGGGGCGTGCCTGCGCACATTGGTGAGTGCTTCCTGGGCCACGCGGTAGGCGGAGATCTCCACTTCGGGGCTGATGTGGGCGGTGCGCGCGGCAGCGGTGGCTTCGAGGCGCGCGGTGGCGGGCGCGAGGCCGGCGGCCGCAGGCGTCGAGTAGCTCGCGGTCAGCTCGGCGAGCTCGCTGAGCAGGTCGCCCGGGCGGACCGCGGTGTGGTTGTCCTCCCTCAGTACGCGGACCAGGCGGCGCATGGATTCCAGCGTCTCGGTGCCGGCCTGCGCGATGTTCCGCAGGATCGGCTCGACCTTGTCGGGTGCGGTGGGGTAGACGGCTGTTGCCGCGTGGGCCTGGACGATGATTCCGGTCATGTGATGGGCGATCAGGTCGTGCAGGTCGCGGGCGAGCGCGAGGCGTTCCGCCTGGCGTACGTCGGTGATGGCCCTGCGTCGCCGCGCCTCCATGGCGCGGATCGCGCAGCCGAGTGTGATGACGATGGCGACTATCACGGTCAGGACGTAGACGCCCGCCACGATGCTCGACCACGAGCCGGTGCGGAAGGGCACGACCAGGACGGTCAGGCTCAGGGCGACGGCCGATGCGGCGGCCGCCTTCGGGCGCGCGGTCCGTGCGGCAGTGCGAAGAAGCAGACCCAGCAGTCCCGCGGTTTCCAGTGCGCCCACGGACGACCCGGTCTGGGGCACCGCGACGCAGATGCCGCTCAACGTCAGTGACATCGCCACCGCCATCCAGATGCGCGGCAGCAACGGCGGCGAGAAGCGTGTGTCACCCACGGAGAGGATCAGGAGCGGGCCCGTCACCAGGACGGGCAGCCAGTTCGTGGCGGGGCGCCACGGGTCGGGCGACATGGACAGCAGAGCGATGTCCGCGAACCCCGTCAGGGCGAGCGCGAGCAGCGCACAGACGGTGATGAGGCGTTTGACCGCGGGAGTAAACGGAAGATGCAGGTCCACGCCGGCCAGCGTAGGTGTACGGGTCCGGGTCGCCGTGTCGGCCGAATGACCGACAGGTCCGCGCCGGAACAGTACCTATGGCCGACATCGCGGGGCGTCCTCGCAGGAAACCATGGCAATCACCGGCGGCCGGTCCTCCCCCGAGGCCGGCCGCCGGGATCAGCGCCGTCAGTGCCGACGGCGTGCATGGGCCGGCGGCGCCGCGGCCGGCCGGTCAGGTGGCCGCACCGCGCCGCTGGGGTCCGGGGCCGTCACACGCGGTGACGGGTCCGGGCGGCGTGCCGCGCCCTGTGGGGACGGCGGCCGGTACGCGCCGCAGCGCCCGCAGCCGCAACCGGCGGGGCGCTGCGGCACCCCTCAACCCCGGAGCCGGGAACGGAAGTGCTGAGCGAGGAGCGACGCACCGTTCAAGCCGCGTATGTCCGCCGACCGAGCACCTTCCTTCCAAACGGAGTCACACCCTCATGGCAACTTTCCTGCACAGGATCGGCCGGTTCGCCTTCCGGCGGCGCCGGCTGGTCGTCCTCCTGTGGGCCGTCGTCCTGGGCGCCGTCGGCGCCGGCGCGGCCGGCACCTCGGGTTCGGCCGATTCGAGCTTCACCCTGCCCGGCACGGAGTCCCAGCGCGCCTTCGACCTCCTCGGCGAGAAGTTCCCGGCCGCCAACGCCGAAGGCGCGTCCGCTCGCGTCGTGCTGCGGGCCCCCGACGGCCGGAAGATCAGCGGTGCCGAGAACAAGGCAGCAGCCGAAGCGGCGCTGAAGGACCTCAGGAACTCCTCGTCCCGCATCGGCCAGGTCAGCGATCCCTTCGCCACCAAGGCGGTGAGCGCGGACGGCACCACTGCCTACGCCCAGGTCAACTACACGGCTGCCGCAGCGGATCTGACCGACGCCGACCACACCGGGATCGACGACGCACTGGACGTGGGCCGCGCCGGAGGGCTGACGGCCGAGGCATCCGGTGACGCGCTCGCGGCCCCGGAGGGAGGCCACTCCGCGGAGGCCATCGGCTTCGCCCTCGCCGCCGTCATCATGGTCATGACCTTCGGGTCTCTCATCGCCGCCGGTCTCCCGCTGATCACCGCCGTCGTGGGCGTCGGTGTCAGCACCACGGCCATCACGGCGGTGAGCGCGGTCTTCGATCTCAACAGCAACACCTCGGCGCTCGCGTCGATGCTCGGTATCGCCGTCGGAATCGACTACGCACTGTTCATCGTCTCCCGCTACCGCTCGGAACGGGCGGACGGATACGACGCGAAGGAAGCCGCGGCACGGGCGAACGGCACCGCTGGTTCAGCCGTCGTCTTCGCCGGAGTGACCGTCGTCATCGCCCTCGCCGGCCTGGCCGTGGTCAACCTGCCCATGCTCACCGCCATGGGCCTGGCCGCCGCCGGGGCTGTCGTCGTCTCCGTCCTCGTGGCCGTCACCCTGGTGCCGGCGCTGCTGGGGTTCACCGGGGAGCGGGTCCTGGGCAGAGCCCGCCGGAAGTCCGCGCGCACTCCGGCACAGACCGCCGCCCCCAAGGCGGCGATCGGCCACCGCTGGATCGCCTTCGTCCTGCGCAGGCCGGTCAGGGTCCTCGTGCTCGCGGTCGTCGCTCTCGGCGTCGTCGCCCTGCCCGCCACTCAGCTCAAGCTCGGGCTGCCGGACGACGGCTCCAGGCCCGCCTCCTCCACCCAGCGCAAGGCGTACGACCTCCTGGCCGACTCCTTCGGGCCCGGCTTCAACGGCCCGCTGACCCTGACCGTCGACGACCAGGACCCCGGTACCGCCCGCGGCACCGCCGCCGGCATGAGCAAGGCCGTCGCCGGTCTCCCGGACGTGGCGTCCGTGTCACCCGCCGCATTCAACAAGGCCGGCGACACCGCCATCATCACAGTGATCCCCAAGAGCGGACCGAGCAGCGACGCCACCAAGGAACTCGTCGGCGACATCCGTTCGCTGGCCGCCGACGACACCGGGCCGTCCACCGGCGCGCGGTCCATGGTGACCGGCTCCACCGCACTGAACATCGACGTCTCGGAGAAGTTCAGCGCGGCGATCCTTCCCTATCTGGCGCTCGTCGTCGGCCTGGCGATCCTCGTGCTGATCCTGGTCTTCCGCTCCGTCATGGTCCCCGT